>CALXDC010000057.1 GCA_944386975.1 uncultured Oscillospiraceae bacterium
CAGGACATCCCCGGATACACCACCCAGCGCCCGGAGGAGTGCGCCATGTGCCGCGCCGGCAAGCGGATCGACGCCCTGGCCAACAGCTACGGCATCTCCCGTCTGTAAGCACAAAACAAAAACGAACCGCCGCAGAGAAAATCTCCGCGGCGGTTTTATTTGTGTATTTTGCGCAAATTATTCCGATTACCCCCCATTTGTATTTTACAAATTGACGGCATTCGAAAAGCATGCTACTCTATTGACAGGAGATCCCCTCCGCGGTAATACCTGATATGGACGGAAAGGAAGATGACAGCATGAACCGGAAAAAATGGCTTCTTCTTGCAGGCGCCCTGGTGCTCCTTCTCTGCGCCGCCGCGGCGTGGCACGCGTGGCTGACCCGACCCATCACCGTCATGACTCCTTCTTTAGAGGCGGAGAATGTGTCCGACATTCTCGTGGGCGATCATTTGGGCTGGATGGGCTGCATGGTTGACGATCCCGAAGCCATTCAAAGGGCAGTGGATCTTCTCAACCAGCTCACCGTACGCCGGAGCGGCACCTATCAGAACACCGAAGAATGCAGCGGATATGTGATAACTGTCTATATGTCCAGAGGCTCCAGCTACGCCGACACCAGCCTGGGCGGCGGCTGGAACTATTTCTATCTCAACGGCCCGGAGCTTTTTTACGACGGCGTCCGCTACAAGGTGCTGGACGGCTTGGGCGATGCGCTGCTGCTCCAGCTCCTGCAAAGCGGAGAGACCAAAACCGCCTGATTCTCGGGGCAAATCATGGCGCCTTGATCCAATAAACAGGGAGACCTGCCGCGGCAGGTCTCCCTCCCTTTTTCACAGGGTTTACAAAGCCGGGGCGCTGTGGTACACTAAATTGAATTTTTCAGGAGGGATCAGCTCCGCGCCCCTTCGCGCGCTGACAGGAGATGTCATGAAACAAAATCGAATCCAACTGATGGACGCCCTGCGGGGCCTGGCGGTGCTGCTGATGGTGGTCCACCACTTTCTCTACGACCTGTGCGCCTTCTGCGGCGCGCCCTGGTGGCTATTCACCAACCCGGTGTTCGACGTGCTCCACTATATCTTCGCCGGGGTGTTCATCCTCCTCTCCGGCGTCAGCTCCAACTTCTCCCGCAGCAACGTGAAGCGGGGACTGAAAGCCCTGGGGGTGGCGGTGGTCATCACCGTGGTGACGGTGTGGATGCACATGGACATCTGGTTCGGCGTGCTCCACCTGCTGGCGGTGTGTATGCTGTTCTACGGCCTCACCCGGAAATTCTGGGAGAAGCTGCCCCGCTGGGTGGTGCCGGTATTCACCGTGGCGGGCACGGTCCTCACCGGGTCTCTGGCGGAGGGACGGTTCACGGACATTCCCCACCTGTGGATGTTCGGGTGGATCACCCCGGACTTCTACTCCTCCGACTACTTCCCCCTGCTGCCCTGGAGCTTTGTCTTCCTCTTCGGTACCTGGCTGGGGCGGTATATCAAGGAGGGGAAATTTCCCCGTTGGTTTTATGAGACCAAGGTCCCCCGCCTGGCGGCGGTGGGCCGCCACAGCCTGGTGATCTATGTGCTCCACCAGCCGGTGCTCTACGGACTGGTGATGGTGGGGCTCTATCTCTTTGGACGGTAAAGGAGAACGGATATGGAACTCAGTGTGAAAAAGCTGCGGGAGGGCGCCAAGCTCCCCACCCGGGGCAGCGCCCAGGCGGCGGGCTACGACCTCTACGCCTGCCTGGACGGGGACCTGACCATCGCTCCCCATGGGACGGAGCGGGTGCCCACAGGGCTGGCGGTTGCGGTGCCCGACGGCTATTTTGCGGCAGTATTTGCCCGCAGCGGCCTTGCCGCCAGGGAGGGTCTGCGGCCCGCCAACTGTGTGGGGGTCTGCGACAGCGACTACCGGGGTGAGTATCTGGTGATGCTCCACAACGACACGGACCAGCCCCGGACGGTGCAAAATGGCGACCGCATCGCCCAGATGGTGGTGCTCCCCTACCTGGAGGTCACCTTCCGGGAGGTGGACGCTCTCGACGAGACGGACCGGGGGGCGGGCGGCTTCGGCAGCACTGGCCGATAGATCAAGGAAAAAAGTCCTGGAAGCGATGCTTCCAGGACTTTTTTTAGGATCATTTCAATCAGATAGCGACCCGCCGCAGGGCCACATGGCTCAGGGCCTTGCACACAGCGGTGACCACCACACAGGAGACGATGGCCTCGGGAATACCGGCGGTGACGGCGGTAGTGATGACGATCTTGCCCACGCCGCCCACATCCACGCCGTAGGCGGTGGCGATAACCTGGGCGGCCAGGAGCCACAGCAGGCCCAGGTAGAAGATGGTGTTCAGCATGGAGCCCAGGAAACCGGTGATGCCGTAGCCGATGACGGACCGGCGGCCCTGGAGAGCGGGGATCTCCTGAAGGCCCTTGGCCACGACGCCGGTGAGCCAGCCCATGAGGATCCGAGAGCCCATGCAGACGATCACATAGTGGAGGGGGGAGTAGGCCAGGGCCATGGAGGCGAAGGCATCAGCTCCCGGCATGGTCAGCACTTTCACGATGGCGCTGAGGCCGAAGAAGAAGCCCAGCGCCGCGCCGGTGGTGGGACCCATCAGCACCGCGCCGATGATGACAGGCATCTGGATGGTGGTGGCCGCGATGGGCCCGATGACCAGATAGCCCAGAGGCGTAAATGCCAGCAGGAAGATGATCGCCGCAAGTATGGCCGTCAGTGTCATCTTGTGGACTTTGTTCATGTTCTGGATCATAGTGTTTTTTCTCCTTTGCGGATCTTTCACCGCGTGCTGTCGTCCCGCCTTCGCGGGTACGGCGCACATATTTTATAACAACAGTGTCACACTGTTATTACCCAAAGAAGATCAGAGGCGTTTTCCCTTTTGATTCAGTTCGTAGAGGAGCCGCAGGCCTTTCAATGTCAGATCCCGGTCCTGGCGGATGGCGTGGCGGCACTTGCCGGTAACCAGCTCCGCGCTGCCGCCGGTGGCCACAATGTTGGCCCCGGCCATGCCCTCCATGGTCAAAAACCGGTCCAGAAAGCCGTCCACCATCATGGCGCTGCCGTAGAGAAGCCCCAGGCGCATGGCGTCCGCCGAGTTTTTGCCGATGATCTGCTCCTCCCCGGCAGAGAGGGAAATGGCCGGCAGCAGGGCGGTGGCGGACTTCATCAGCTGGGCGCTGGTGTGGAGTCCCGGCAAAATGCAGCCCCCCAGATAGGTCCGGTCCTTGTTCACCGCCGCCAACGTGGTAACGGTGCCCGCGTCAATGAGGATGGCCGGAGCGCCGTATTCCGCCAGCACCGCCGCCGTGTCCGCTGCAAGGTCCGCCCCCAGCTGGGAGGGATCGTCAATGCGGATGCGGAAGCCGGTCTTCACCCCGGGACCCACCTGGAGCACCGGCGCGTCGGTGAGAATGCCCACCGCCTCCCGCACCAGGCCCGTGAGGCGGGGTACCACCGAGCCCATCATGCAGCCGTGGAGATCCTCCCGGCGGATGCCATTGATCCGCAGCAGATCGTACATCAGCGCCGCATACTCGTCGGCGCTACGCTCGGCGGCGGAAGACAGCTTGGCCCGGAAGCGGAGGGCCTGCCCGTCAAAGACGCCCAAGGCGATATTGGAATTCCCGATGTCCAGCGCCAGCAGCAAAACAACCGCCTCCCATTCTCTTTTCTATAGTGTAACACGTTTTTTGCCCCCTTACAAGGTGGAGAATGTACACAGAATTTCCTTGACATTCCATGGGCTCTGTACTATATTCATAATAGAACATTTGTTTTATCTCAAAAGAGGAGGACACGCCATGGACGTGATGGAGAAGCTGACTATACTCACTGACGCCGCCAAATACGATGCAGCCTGCACCTCCAGCGGCGGAAACCGGGGCAGCCGGAAGGGCTATATCGGCAATACCTCCTCCTCGGTGGCGGGGTGCTGCCACTCCTTCAGCGCCGACGGGCGGTGCGTCACTCTTTTGAAGGTGCTGATGACCAACTGCTGCGTCTACGACTGCCGCTACTGCGTCAACCGCTGCAGCAACGACACCCGCCGGGCAATCTTCACCCCGGAGGAGCTGGCGGAGCTGACCATCCAGTTCTACCGCCGCAACTACATTGAGGGTCTGTTCCTCTCCTCCGGGGTGCTGGTGAGCCCGGACTACACCACCGAGCGGATGATCCGGTGTCTGCGCCTGCTCCGGGAGCAGTACCGCTTCAACGGCTACATCCACGCCAAGGCCATCCCCGGCACCTCCCCGGAGCTGGTGGAGCAGCTGGGCCTTCTGGCGGACCGGCTCAGTGTGAACATTGAGCTGCCCTCGGAGGCGGGGCTGAAGGCTCTGGCCCCCAACAAGACCAAGGCGGCCATCCTCCGGCCCATGGGCCAGATCCAGCAGGCGGTGCTGGAGCACCGGGAGGCCTTAATCAAGTACCGCCACGCCCCCCGGTTTGCTCCGGCGGGCCAGAGCACCCAGATGATCGTGGGGGCCACGGCGGACAGCGACCGCCATATTCTGCGCCTCAGCCAGGGCCTCTACCGGCGGTACGGCCTGAAGCGGGTGTTCTACTCCGCCTATGTGCCGGTGGTGGAGCACAGCCTGCTGCCCGCCCTGGACGTCAAGCCGCCCCTCCTGCGGGAGCACCGGCTCTACCAGGCGGACTGGCTGCTGCGGTTTTACGGCTTTGCGGCGGAGGAGCTGCTCAGCGAGGTGCAGCCCAATTTCAATCCCCTGGTAGACCCCAAGTGCAGCTGGGCCCTGGGCCACCCGGAGTATTTTCCCGTGGAGGTGAACACAGCGGACTATGAGACCCTGCTGCGGGTGCCGGGGGTGGGGGTCACCAGCGCCAGGCGGATTGTAACGGCCCGGCGGGCGGGACCTCTGCGGGTGGAGGACCTCAAAAAGCTGGGGGTGGTGATGAAGCGGGCCCAGTACTTCCTGGTGTGCCGGGGACGGCGTCCGGAGGGCCTGCGGTTCAGCGAGGACAGCCTGCTGCGCAATCTCATTGCCGCCGAGGGTGGGGCTCTGCCCCAGCCTGAGATGGAACAGCTGTCCCTGTTTGACGGCCTGCTGCACGGATGAGCAGCCCCTCCTTCCGGAGAAATATTCTTCCAAATACCAACAGGCGGGACCCGAAATGGGTCCCGCCTCAGCTCGTCGAAAAAGCCTCGCAGAGTTTGCGCCGAATGGCGCAAATCCAATCAAATCCATGTTCTCCGGCGACATGCGCGTCGGAGAACATACTTTGCAGCCCGCAAGTGTGGGATTTGTCCGCTGCAAGCGGACAAATCCTGCGCGCGGCGGGCTGTGTCTCTGTCGAAAAAGTGGACGCGGCCACTTTTTCGACAGACTAAGGCGGGACCCGAAATGGGTCCCGCCTGTGCGTCGTTGGGAAGGATTCGTCACACCCGCAGGTCGGCTCCGACAAAGTACTTCTTCATAGGCTTGTACAGAAGAGCAAAAATCACCAGTGCCAGAATGGTGTTGGGCAGCATGTAGGAGCCGTTGTAGACGATGGAATAGAAGCTGGGGCTGGTGAAGGTGGTGCCCATGAACTCGGTGGGGGCCAGAATCTTGTAGATCGTGACGCCGCTGATGTAGTGGACCAGGAAGCGCCCGGCACAGCCCACCAGGGTCCCCGGAAACACGCCCCACGCCTTGCCTCTGAAAAGTCCCGCCAGGCCCAGGGGCGTAAAGGCCACCAGGTAGTCCAGCAGCATGGACTGCCAGCCCCAGGCATAGGCCCCATCGAAGATCATCTGGAGCAGGCCCAGCACAAACCCCGCCATCAGGCCCGGCCCCAGTCCCCAGCGGACGGCGTAGAGGATAATGGGCACGGCGGCAAAGGTGATGGAGCCGCCGTTGGGCAGGTCGCCGAAGAGCTTGACATAGGACAGGATCTGGGCCAGGGCCACCATAATAGCGCCCTCTGTCAACATTCTGACACTTTTTCGCATAAATTTCTTTCCTCCTTTTTCTATCCAGAGGAACCTGCCTGGGGACAAAAAAACGCATGTCCGCAGGCGCGGACATACGGTGTTTTCTGATATGACTCGCATTCCTACGCCGGCATTATCCGGATCAGGTTCGAGGGACCTCGACGGCAATACGTCGCATCTCAGCCGGCTTGCGCCAGCGCCCCTTGGATTTTACCTCAATATACCATGCTTTTCTTCCTCTGTCAACTGTGGTATACTATAAGAGATACATCACACCGAAGAGGAGAATCCACATGGGCGACTGCCTGATCTTTGCCGCGGGGACCACCTACGACGTCCCCCGTCCGCCCCGGGAGGGGGACTATGTCATCGCCGCCGACGCCGGCTTTCAGACCTGCCGCCGCCTGGGGATTACGCCGGACCTGCTGCTGGGGGACTTCGACTCCATGGCGGAGCCCGACTTTGCCAACATCCTCCGCTCCCCCGTGGAGAAGGACGACACCGACACCTCTCTGGCGCTGAAGGAGGGCCTCCGCCTGGGGTATACCGCCTTCCACATCTACGGCGGCACCGGCGGGGAACGGCTGGACCACACCCTGGCCAACCTCCAGATGCTCACCTGGCTGCGCCGCCAAGGGGCCAGGGGCTGGCTCTACGACCGCCGCTTTGTCTATACTGCTATCCAAAATGAGACCCTCACCGTACCGAAAACCGTGGAGTGGGGCCTTCTCTCCATCTTCTGCACCGGCATCGACGCCCACGGCGTCACCCTGGAGGGCGTCCAGTATCCTCTGCGCAATGCCTGCCTCTCTGCCGCCTTCCCTTTGGGCGTCAGTAACCACATTCTGGAGACAGAGGCCCGGGTCACCGTGACCCACGGAGAACTTTTGGTTGGTTGGCAGTTGTAATTTCGAAATTCTCAGAATAATATTACGCTTTCCCTAAAGTATTTCGCCTCCTCCCCTTGCAGTTTGGTGCAAGATATAGTATGATATACTAAAAGAAAGTATGGAGACCTAACAAAAAATTAGGAAAGTATTGAGGGGAACGATATGGCAACTTTTAAGGTCAACGGGAAGACCGTGACGGTGGAGAAGAATCAGAAGCTTCTCCGCTACCTGCGGGACGAGCTGCACCTGACCAGTGTGAAGGACGGCTGCAGCGAGGGGGCCTGCGGCACCTGCACCGTTCTGGTGGACGGAAAGGCCACCAGGGCCTGCATCTTCACCACCGACAAGATGGAGGGGAAGTCGGTTTTGACGGTGGAGGGCCTCAGCGACTTTGAGAAGGAGGCCTGGGTCTGGGCCTTCGGGGAGGCGGGCGCCGTTCAGTGCGGCTTCTGTATCCCGGGCATGGTGATGGCGGGGAAGGGACTGCTGGACGTGAATCCCGACCCCACCGAGGAGGAGATCGCCTTCGCCCTGCGGACCAACATCTGCCGCTGCACCGGCTATGTGAAGATCATCGCCGGGGTGAAGCTGGCGGCCAAGGTGCTGCGGGAAGGGAAGATTCCCCAGCAGGACCAGGAGAACTGGCGGTACGGCCAGTCGGTCCACCGGCTGGATGTACGGGAGAAGGTACTGGGTTCCGGCAAGTATCCCGACGACATCTACATGGACGGCATGATCTATGCTTCCGCCGTCCGCAGTGCCTATCCCCGAGCCATCGTCAAGGCCATCCGCACGGAGAAGGCCAAGGCCCTGCCCGGCGTGGTGGGGGTCTTTACCGCCGCCGACATCCCCGGCAAGAACAAGGTGGGCCACATCATGAAGGACTGGGACACCATGATTGCCGTGGGGGACATGACCCACTACCTGGGCGACGCCATCGCCATTGTGGCGGCGGAGACCATGGAGATCGTGGAGGAGGCCAAGAAGCTGGTGGAGGTGGACTACGAACCCCTCACCCCGGTGCGCAGCCCCTATGAGGCCATGGCGGAGGGCGCGCCCCTGGTCCACCGCAGCGGAAATCTTCTGGCCCACAAGCACGTCTCCCGTGGCGACGCCGCAGGAGCCATTGCCAAGAGCAAGCATGTCATCAGCGGCAAGTTCTCCACTCCCTACACTGAGCACGCCTTCCTGGAGCCGGAGTGCGCCGTGAGCTATATGGACGGGGACAGCGTCCGCATCCTCTCCACCGACCAGGGCGCCTACGACACCCAGCATGAGACCGCCCCCATGCTGGACTTGCCCTTTGAGAAGGTGAAGGTCCAGAACCAGCTGGTAGGCGGCGGCTTTGGCGGAAAAGAGGACGTGACCGTCCAGCACCTGAGCGCCCTGGTGGCCTATCTCACCGGTCGGCCCTGCAAGATGAAGCTGACGAGGGCGGAGAGCATTCTCATCCACCCCAAGCGCCACCCCATGGACATGGAGTTTACCTTAGGCTGCGACGAGAACGGCATCATCCAGGGGGTGAAGGCCACCGTTATCGCCGACACCGGAGCCTATGCCTCTCTGGGCGGCCCTGTGCTGGAGCGGGCCTGCACCCACGCCGCCGGCCCCTACAACTACCAGAACTTTGAGATCGACGGCTACGCCTGGTACACCAACAATCCCCCCGCCGGGGCCTTCCGGGGCTTCGGCGTGACCCAGACCTGCTTCGCCATTGAGAGCCTTCTCAACGAGATGGCGGACAAAATCGGCATCTCCCCCTGGGAGATCCGCTACCGCAACGCCATCCGCCCCGGCCAGGAGCTGCCCAACGGTCAGATCGTGGGCCCGGAGACAGGGCTGGTGGAGACTCTGGAGGCGGTGAAGCCCTACTACGACAAGGCCAAATATGTGGGTCTGGCCTGCGCCATGAAGAACTCCGGCGTTGGCGTGGGTCTTCCCGACACCGGCCGCTGCCGCCTGGTGGTGGAGGACGGCAAGGTCCACATCGAGGCCGGCGCCTCCTGCATCGGTCAGGGCCTGGGCACTGTGCTGGTCCAGGTCTGCTGCGAGATGCTGAACGTACCCCGCAGCGCCATCGTCTATGAGCGGTCCAACACCTATGACGCCCCGGACTCCGGCACCACCTCCGGCTCCCGGCAGACCACCATCACCGGCGAGGCCTGCCGCCGGGCCTGTGTGGAGCTGAAGAAAGCCCTGGAGGGCAAGTCCCTTGCAGACCTCAACGGCACCGAGTACTACGGCGAGTACGCCACCAAGACCCACAAGCTGGGTGCGGACGTGCCCAACCCCATCAGCCACATCGCCTACGGCTATGCCACCCAGCTGTGCGAGCTGGGGGAGGATGGCAAGATCATCCGCATGGTGGCCGCCCACGACGTGGGTAAGGCGGTGAACCCCCGCAGCGTGGAGGGCCAGATCGAGGGCGGCGTGGTGATGAGTATGGGCTTCGCTCTTACAGAGCAGTACCCCCTGGTGGACTGCAAGCCCACCGCCAAATTCGGTACGCTGGGACTCTTCAAGGCCAACCAGATTCCCGAGGTGAAGGCCATCGTGGTGGAGAAGCCGGGTCTGGACGTGGCCATGGGGGCCATCGGCATCGGCGAGATCACGTCGATTCCCACCGCTCCCGCCATTGCCGACGCTTACTACCGGCTGGACGGCCAGCGGCGGCACACCCTCCCCCTGGAAAAGACGCCTTACGCAAGAAAGAAATAATACGCAGGAATGCACAAGCAGTTCGGCCCTCCGCGGAAGATGATCTTCCGCGGAGGGCCGGTCTTTTTTTGTAGGTTTATGCCGTCGGGCGGGGAAAGAAGCGGTCTACTTCCCTTTCCGCAGCTCGATCAGCCGGTCTCTCAGAATGGCTACATACTCAAACTCCAGCATTTTGGCCGCTTCCCCACCGCCCTTGGCGGCGGGGACCCCCATCATTTGACTTGCGCGGCGGAAATGAATTCCGCCTTGCGCCAAGGTTTTGCCTCTGGCAAAACGCTTGTACGCCGCTGCCGCGGCGGGGAAAGAAGCGGCCTACTTCCCCTTCCGCAGCTCGATGAGCCGGTCTCTCAGAATGGCTGCATACTCAAACTCCAGCATCTTCGCCGCTTCCCCACCGCCCCTGGCGGCGGGGGCCCCGATGATTTGACTTGCTCGGGCGAAGTGAATTCGCCCTGCGCCAAGGTTTTGCCTCTGGCAAAACGCTTGTACGCCGCTGCCGCGGCGGGGAAAGAAGCGGCCTACTTCCCTTTCCGCAGTTCGATCAGCCGGTCTCTCAGAATGGCTGCATACTCAAACTCCAGCATTTTGGCCGCTTCTTTCATCTCCTTCTCCAGACGGGCAATCTCCTTCTCCGTCTCCGCGCGGGTAAGCTTCTTCCCGCTCCTGCGCTGGGCGCTCTCGGCACTCTTGGAAATCTCCAGCACCTCCCGCACCGACTTGATGACGGTCTTGGGCACGATGCCGTGGGCCTTGTTGAAGGCGTCCTGCTTCTCCCGGCGGCGCTCGGTTTCATCCATGGCCCGCCGCATGGAGGGGGTGATGGTGTCGGCGTACAGAATCACCTTGCCGTCGGCGTTTCGGGCCGCGCGGCCGATGGTCTGGATGAGGCTGGTCTCGCTGCGGAGGAAGCCCTCCTTATCCGCGTCTAAAATGGCCACCAGACTGACCTCCGGCATGTCCAGGCCCTCACGCAGCAGGTTGATGCCCACCAGCACATCGAACTCCCCCAGGCGCAGGTCCCGGATCAGCTCCATCCGCTCGATGGTTTCCACGTCGTGGTGCATGTACCGCACCTTGATGCCTGCCTGGGTAAGATACACGGTCAGGTCCTCCGCCATTTTCTTGGTGAGGGTGGTCACCAGTACCCGCTCGTGCCGGGCGGACCGCGCGTTGATCTCGTCAATGAGATCGTCGATCTGGCCTTCCACCGGCCGGACCTCCACCACGGGATCCAAAAGGCCTGTGGGTCGGATCAGCTGCTCCACCACCTGGTCGGCCCGGCTGCGCTCGTACTCCGCCGGGGTGGCGGAGACGTAGATCACCTGGTTGAGCCGCTCCTCAAACTCCTCAAATTTGAGAGGACGGTTGTCGAAGGCACAGGGCAGGCGGAAGCCGTACTCCACCAGGCTCTCCTTCCGCGCCCGGTCGCCGTTGTACATGGCCCGTACCTGGGGCAGCGTGACATGGCTCTCGTCAATGAAGAGAACAAAGTCCTCGGGAAAATAGTCCAGCAGGGTGTGGGGCGGGGACCCCACCGGCCGCCCGTCCAGGATACGGGAGTAGTTCTCAATACCGGAGCAGTACCCCAGCTCCTGCATCATCTCAATGTCGTACAATACCCGCTGCCGCAGCCGCTGCTCCTCTACCAGCTTCTCCTGGCTTTTCAGTTCGGCCAGCCGCTCCTCCAGCTCTTTATAAATCTCCTGGATGGCGGCGTCCATCTTCTCCTTGGGGGTGACGTAGTGGGTGGCGGGCCAGATAGGCACATGGCTGAGGACCTTGGTCACCGCCCCGGTGAGGGGATTGATCTGGCTGAGACGGTCGATCTCATCGCCGAAGAACTCGACGCGGATGGCGGCGTCCTTCCAGTAGGCGGGGTACACCTCCACCGTGTCCCCCCGCACCCGGAACATATTCCGCTCGAAGGCCACGTCGTTGCGCTCGTAGCGGATGTCCACCAGGCGGCTGAGAAGGTCGTCTCGCTCCATGGTCATACCGGGGCGCAGGGAGATCATCATTTTGGCAAAGTCCTCAGGCTCGCCCAGGCCGTAGATGCAGCTGACGGATGCCACCACGATTACGTCCCGCCGTTCCAACAGGGCGCAGGTGGCGGAGAGCCGGAGGCGGTCGATCTCGTCGTTGGTGGAGGCGTCCTTTTCAATATAGGTGTCGGTGTGGGGGATATAGGCCTCCGGCTGGTAGTAGTCGTAATAGGAGACAAAATATTCCACAGCGTTGTTGGGGAAGAACTCCTTGAACTCGGCGCAGAGCTGGGCGGCCAAGGTCTTGTTGTGAGCCAGCACCAACGTGGGGCGCTGGATCTGCTCGATGACCTTGGCCATGGTATAGGTCTTGCCGGAGCCGGTAACGCCTAAGAGCACCTGCTCCCTCAGGCCGTCGTCCACGCCTCGGGCCAGGGCTTCGATGGCCTGCGGCTGGTCCCCGGCGGGTTTATATTCGGAAATGACTTCAAATTTCGGCATAGTTCGTTCTCCGTAGTACCTTACATCACAGGGCCGGGGACCAGCCCCCGCCGCTTTTGCGGCGTACAAGCATTTTGCGCAGCAAAATCTTGCCGCAGGGGCAAT
>CALXDC010000058.1 GCA_944386975.1 uncultured Oscillospiraceae bacterium
TGCTCTTTTTCAGTCACACAAATTTTGAGGGGCTTTTTTCATTTTAACTATTGACTTTTATTTGCAGGACTCACTTCTGGTTTTGACGGCGCCGCCGGGGAAAAGTTCCCTCCCCCGGAGACAAAATTTCTGCCAAAGGGAGAAAGGGCGGGAAATGGAAAAAGAGACACCGCACCTGTCCGATGCGATGTCTCTTCCCTCTCACACTGACGCTTACAGCTTCTCGCGGACCTTGGCGGCCTTGCCCACGCGGTCGCGCAGGTAGTACAACTTGGCCCGGCGCACAAAGCCCCGGCGAGCCGTCTCGATCTTGTCGATGGTGGGGGAGTGCAGGGGGAACACCTTCTCCACGCCCACGCCATAGGACACCCGGCGGACGGTGATGGTCTCCTCGATGCCGCCGTGCTTCTTGGCAATGACGGTACCCTCGAAGACCTGGATACGCTCACGGGAGCCTTCCTTCACCTTCACGTGCACGCGGACGGTGTCGCCCACGTTGACCTCGGGCATCTCCTTGATCTGAGACTTGGTCAATTCTTTGATGAGATCCATGGAATTTTCCTCCTAAATATAGGCGTTCGTGCGCGTTTTCAGTAGATTTTCAACCCATTCGGAAAATCCCGCAGCAGAGGACCACCCTTTATCGCCATGATAGAATATCACAACACACCACAAATTGCAAGTATTTTTTGAAAATTCAGGGGAATTTCAGCAGAAGGGGCTGCCGTCCTCACAGAGGAGGGCGGTGCGGCGGACCCGGACGAAATCCGGCTTCATCTCCGGCAGATGCCGCCCCACGGCGGCGGCCAGCAGGGCCGGATTCACCCCCGGGTTCTGCCCCTGGACCCGGACGGAGAGCACCAGGGCCTTCTCCTCCTCCCGGGCGGCTACAGACTCGATCATGGGGCGGATATCCGTGTCCACCATCTGCTTTTTCTTGTTACGCCGCTCCACCACCACCTGGTCCCCCAGAAGGAGGGCCGTGACGGCCCCGGCGGCTCCGGCGGGGACGCCGTTGTCGTACTCCAACGTCACCTCCGCCTCCAGATACCGCATGTCCCGGACGGGGTGGACCGGGGCGGCGCAGGACAGCACCCGGACCCCCTCGGGGAGATAGGGGTTCAGCCGCTCCGCCATGCCCTCACAGGGAAGGTCCTCCACGGTGGAGAAGTCCAGCAGCTCGCAGACGCTGGTCTGCCCCACCGAGAGGGGCAGCACAAAGGACATAATGGGATGGGGGTGGAAACCCTGAGAGTGGCGGATCACCATGCCGGAACGGATGAACACCCGCTGGAAGGTCCGCAGCAGGTCCAGATGGGAGATCCAGGCCGCCCGTCCCTCTTTTACAAAGCGGAGACGAAACTCAGACACGGCACACACCTCCCACCATCTTGTTGGCGCCGCAGCCGCTGCAGCGGGTGCGGCAGTCGGGAGTGGTGACGGTCTCCCGGGACCGCTCCCGCTCCCGCCACAGGTAGTCGTCCCCCACACCGCAGGAGATGACGCTCCAGGGGAAGATCTCCTCCCGCTTGCGCTCCCGGTTGGCGTAGAAGGCCGGGTCCAGGCCGCACTCATCAAAGGCCTCGTACCAGCGGCTCAAGTCAAAATACTCCTGCCAGGCGTCCAGGTGGGCCCCCTTGCGGAAGGCGGTCTCCAGCACGCGGCCCAGCCGCCGGTCACCCCGGGCCAGCACCGCCTCCAAGAAGCTGGTGTCCCCGTCGTGCCAGTTGTAGGTGACGGCCCGGGCGGTCATGTGCTCCCGCAGCAGCTGCACCCGCCGCTCATACTCCTCCCGGGTGATCTGGGGCTCCCACTGGAAGGCGGTGAAGGGCTTGGGCACGAACCAGGAGGTGGACACGGTGATCCGCACCCCCCGGGTCTTGTTGCTGGCGTACTCCCGCCAGCAGTGGATGACGTGGTTGGCCATCTCGGCGATGCCGATGATGTCCTCGTCGGTCTCCGTGGGGAGGCCCAGCATATAGTAGAGCTTCACGGCGCTCCACCCATTGGAGAAGGCCCGCTTCAGGCTCTCCATCAGGTCCTCCTCGGTGAGGTTCTTGTTGATGGCGTCCCGGAGGCGCTGAGTGCCCGCCTCGGGGGCAAAGGTGAGGCCCGCCTTTCTTCCCTTGCTGAGCCGCTCGGTGAGGCCCATGGAGAAGTTGTCCGCCCGGAGGCTGGGAAGGCTCAGGCTCACATGGTGGCTGTCGCAGTAGGCCTCCAAATCGTCGCACAACTCCAGCAGCTGAGGATAGTCGCTGGTGGAGAGGCTGGAGAGGGTCATCTCCTGATAGCCGGAGTCCTCGCAGGCGGCGGCTCCGTACTCCGCCAGCAGCTTCTCACTGCGGCAGCGGACGGGCCGGTACACATAGCCCGCCTGGCAGAACCGGCAGCCACGGATGCAGCCACGGAACAGCTCCAACGTCACCCGATCGTGGACGATCTCCGTGGAGGGGACGATAGATTTCACCGGGAAGGGGGCCTTGTCCATGTCCTGAACGATCCGCTTGCGCACCCGCTCCGGTGCGCCGTCCCTGGGGGTAATGGCGGCCACAGTGCCGTCGTCGTGGTAGGTGACGTCGTAGAGGGAGGGGACGTAGATCCCCTGGATCCGGGCCGCCGCCCGGAGGAAACGGGGCTTGTCCCAGCCCTCCCGCTTGGCCTCACGGTAGAGGGTCAGCAGCTCCGGCAGCTCCTCCTCCCCCTCGCCGATGCAGGCTAAGTCGATGAAGTCCGCCAGGGGCTCGGCGTTGTACATGGCGGTACCGCCGGCAATGACCAGGGGTTTGAGGCCGTCCCCACGATCCGCAGCCCGGAGGGGAATGCCGGAGAGGTCCAGCATGTTCAGCACCGCCGGGTAGGCCATCTCATAGCCGATGGAAAAGGCCACCACGTCGAAATCCCCCACGCTGTCCCCGCTCTCCAGACCGTAGAGGGGGATGTGGTGCTGCCGCAGCTCCGCCTCCATGTCCCCCCAGGGGGCAAAAACCCGCTCGCACCAGACCCCCTCCATGTCGTTCATGATCTGATAGAGAATCCGCATGCCGAGATTCGACATGCCGATCTCATAGGTGTCGGGGAAGCAGAAGGCCACCCGGGTGTCCACCGATGCCTTCTCCTTCACCACGGCATTATATTCTCCTCCCACATACCGGGCGGGCTTTTGCACCCGGGGGAGGATCCGCTCCAATCTCTGATCCAAAAGGGTATTCTCCTTTGTGTGGTAATATCCCGTTTATTCTACCCTTTTCTTCCCCTTTTGGCAACCCTGATTTGATGGAAAACCAGCCCCAGAGCCCCCAAGAGGCAGAAGGCCCCGCCTCCGGTGGACCAGAGGAGGACGGCGGAGAGGCCCACCAGGATCGCCAAGGTCACCATCCCCACCAAGGAGGTAAGGCGCTGGGCAGCAAAGGGATCGGTGCACCATGCCGCCCCCAGGTAGAGAAGGCGGCTGCCGTCCAGCCCCGGCACCGGGAGGAGATTGTAGACCCCCAAGAGAAAGTTGGCCCCCGCCAGGAGGTAGTCCTCCGACACCCGGGCCAGGGCGAAGGCCAGGAGAAGATTCACCGCCGGGCCCGCCGCCACTGCCAGCAGCTCCCGCCCGTAGCTGAGGCGGGCCTGGCCGGGGGCCTCGATCACCGCCCCCATGGGGGAGAGGGTGAGGCGCTGCACCGGCACGTGGAACAGCCGGAGCATCCCCAAATGGCCCAGCTCATGACACAGGGCCGCCAACAGCACATGGGGCAGCACCGGCCCGGCTCCCGCCAGCACCGACAGCCCCAGGAGGACAAAAAACCCCGGGGAAATCCGGAGCTCAGTGGACCTCCACATAGTAGATGGGATTGAGATAGGTATCCCCCCGATGGACCTCAAAGTGGAGATGGGATCCAGTGGCAAGGCCGGTGGCCCCCATGGCGGCAATGGTCTCCCCCATCTCCACGGTCTGCCCGGTGGACACCGAGACGGAGCTGCAGTGGGCATAGAGGGTGGTGATGTCGTTGGGGTGGTCCAGCATCACGTAGAGGCCCAGGGCGTCGCTCTCCCCGATGGCCTTCACCGTTCCGTCGGCAAAGGCGGAGATGGCGGTGCCCTGGGCGTTGGCGATGTCCAAACCGTAGTGGAAGCGCCGGTCGTGATAGATGGGGTGGATGCGGTAACCGAAGGCGTCGGTCATGGTACCCTCCGCGGGGGTGGTGTAGGCAAAGCCCATCACCGCCTGCTGAAAGGACACGTTGGCCGGGGCGGCGGCACTGAAGGACACCAGGGTCTGGCTCTCCGCCGCCTGCCGCTCCGGCTCCTCCGCCTCAGCCGCCCCGGTGTCCGGCTCCACCAGGTCCGCCAGCTCCTCCCGCAGCCGGTTTGCCGGGGCCACCACCGTCTCCGTGGTCTCCAGCACGGCGCTGGCCCGGGCGGCCCGGAAGGCGGAGGGGGCGAAGACGGCGGTATAGGCCTCCTCCAGGGACTCCCCCACCTCCTTCTCCCCGGCGATGGCCTCCCCTACGGCGGAGAAAGCGGCTTTGAAGTCGGCGTCCTGGCTGAGAAGGGTCCGCAGCTCGCCGGCCAGCGCCCCCACCGCCTCGGGCAGCAGCAGTTTCCCCATGGCCAGCAGCACGAAGATGGCCCCCGCCACCGCCAGCTGGATGGTCCGCCGCCGCTGGACCCGGGTGGTCTCTCCCTTGGCCGGGGGACGGGTCCTCGGCGCCACCCGCCTCCCCCGGTACGCTCCCCGCCTTGCTCGTTGTGCCATCGTCATAGCGCCCCTCCTCTCCCGCTTTGGTGCCAGTATATGAGAGGGAACGGGCCGATAGACATAAAAAATTGCGCCGGTTTTCCATCGGCGCAATTTTTCCGTCTATTTTGCCGAGAGGTCCCGGGCAATGCGGAGGATGGTCATGGGGGGCACCGCCTGGGGCAAGTGCATGCGAAATTCCAGGCCGGGCTTCCGGGGCTCCCGGAGAGGGAGTCCGTCCACATCCTCCATCATGGGAACCTCGAAGGCGAAGGGCCGCAGGTCCGGCCCCACCGCCTCCACCGTCTCCCCGGCGGAGAACTTGTTGTTGAGGGTCAGAAGGGCGTTGCCCGCCTCGTCGCAGGACTGGACCATGGCCACCACCTGCCAGTCCCGGATGTACCGGGCGCTCTCCACATACTGGCCCGGCTCCCCGTAGTAAAAACCGGTGGAGTAGCGGCGGTGGCTCACGTGCTCCACCTCGTCCCGCCACACCGGGTCCAGAGGCCGGCCGGCGGCAATATCGTCCAGACAGTGGCGGTAGGCCCCGGTGACGATGGCGGCGTAGTAGGCGCTCTTGGCCCGGCCCTCGATCTTCAGGCTGTCGAGGCCCGCGTCCATCAGATCCTCCAGGTGGTCGATCATGCACATGTCCCGGGAATTTAAGATGTAGGTGCCCTTCTCGTCCTCAAAGACGGGGAAATACTCCCCGGGCCGCTTCTCCTCCATAAGAGCGTACTGGTAGCGGCAGGGCTGGGCACAGGCTCCCCGGTTGGCGTCCCGCCCGGTCATGTAGTTGCTGAGAAGACACCGGCCGGAGTAGCTGACGCACATGGCCCCGTGGACGAAGGCCTCCAGCTGGAGGTCCGCCGGGGCCTTCTCCCGAATCTCCCGGATCTCGGAGAGGCTCAGCTCCCGGGCCAGAATCGCCCGCCTGGCCCCCAGGTCGTACCAGGCCCGGGCCGTCTCGTAGTTGGAGATGCTGGCCTGGGTGGAGATGTGGCGCTCGCACCGGGGGGCGTATCGCCCCGCCAGGGTGAAGGCGCCAAGGTCCGCCACGATGAGGGCGTCCACCCCGGCGTCCTGGAGCCGTTCCAGATGCTCCGGCAGGCGGAGGACCTCGTCGTTTCGGGGCATGGTGTTCACGGTGCAGTGGACCCGGACGCCGTGGCTGTGGGCAAAGGCTACCGCCCGGGGCAGCTCCTCCGCCGAGAAATTCCCGGCGAAGGAGCGCATGCCGAAGCTGGTGCCCGCCAGATACACCGCGTCCGCCCCGTAGAGAACGGCCATCTTCAGCCGCTCCATATCCCCTGCCGGAGCCAGCAGCTCCGGCTTGTGTCTCTGCTCCGCCATCACTTCAGCCCCGCGATGACCTGCTGGTGCTGGGCGTAGGTCTCGCTGAAGATGTGCTTGCCGTCGCTGCCCAGGACATAGTAGTAGTAATTCGTGTCGGCGGGCATGAGGGCGGCCTTGATGGACTCAAGCCCCGGGTTGCCGATGGGCGTGGGAGGCAGGCCCTTGTTCTTATAAAGGTTGTAGGGGCTGTCCAGATTCAGGTCCTCCTCCGTCAGCTCGTTGTGGCCGGTGGCGTAGACCAGGGCCGCGTCGATCTGCAGAAGGCCGGCAGTCTCGTTGGAGGGGTTGTTCATGCGGTTGTAGATCACCGAGGCGATGAGCTGGCGGTCGGTACCGTCGGTCTCCTTCTCGATGAGGGAGGCGATGGTAAGGATCTCATGGAGGCTATAGCCGGAGTTCTCCACCAGCTCCATCATCTCCGTATCCATCTGCCGGTTGAACTCTTTGAGAAGGCGGCCCAGGGCGCTGGAGGCCTTCTCGCCCACGTAAAAGTCGTAGGTGTTGGGGAAGAGGTAGCCCTCCAGGCGGCTGATATCGCCCAGATTCTCATTGTCTACGAAGTCGTAGTCGTCGTAGACATAGTTCATGGCGGCCTCCTCCAGGTCCTCCTTGTCGCTGACCTCCTTCTCCGCCAGCAGGTCGATGATCTGCCGGACGCTATAGCCCTCCGGGATGGTGACCCGGACGGTGTCGGCGGTCATACTGCCGCCGCTTCTGCTGACCATACCGGTGATGAGGGCCCGGTAGTCCATGTCGGTGTTGAGGGTGTAGGTGCCCTCGCCGATCTTCTCCTCGGCGTCGGCCACCGCGCAGAAGAGGCGGAAGAACCATTTGTACTCAATGAGCCCCGCCTCCTTCAGCTTCTTGGTGACGCTGCCCATATCGTCGTCCTGGGTCACCTCGATGGTGGCCTCCTTATACTCCTTGTTCAGTGCGCACAGGTCGTTGGCCAAAAGCCAGCCCACCCCGGCCACCACAAAGGAGGCCGCCACCACAAACACCAGGTAGAGCAGCACGCTCACGGGGGACTTCTTTCTCTTCTTTCTCTTCCTCCCGGCGCTGCTGCCGGAGGTGTTCCGGCGCTCCGCCTGACGGCGGACCTCCTCCCGGTCCCACCCTGTGGTATTGAAACGATCTTCATTCATCTCTGTGTACCGATCCTTTCCCGCCGGAAACATCGCCGGGGCGTCCGGCGGGCCGGGTCCGGCGGACCCGTTTTTTTGGTGCGTGTTTTCCTTCACCGGTTCCCTTCCTCCGCCTGCCGGCATAGAATACACCAGAACACGGCAAGCGAGGTGACAAGAACATGTGGAACAACGGCAACGACTGCGGCTGCCTGTGGATCATTCTGCTGGTCCTTCTGCTTTGCTGCTGCTGCGGCAACGGGATGGGCGGCAGCTATGGCTGCGGCTGCAGCCACGACGACAGCTGCTGCTGACATCCGGCACATACGGGAAACGGCAGGCCGCGGCGCGGCCTGCTGTTTTTCTGCCCGCCTTAGTATGCCCTCCATTCCCGCTTCCAAGACCCAATCCGTCTCTCCCCTCAGGAAAGGAGGCGCAAGCGCCCGGACACGGCGCTCTCCGGGGATTATTTTTTCTTTCCCTTCTCCCCGGCCACGTGGACCATGAACAAGGGCAGCTTCATCATCCGCCCGATGCGCTTGGGGTCCTTCACAAGGCGGTGGAACCACTCCAGCCCCAGCTTCTGATAGATCTCCGGCGCCCGCTGGACGTTGCCGGAGAAGATGTCGATACAACCGCCGAGACCGATGAGGAGCCTTGCCCCGGTGGCCTCGCCGTTCTTGGCCATCCACAGCTCCTGCTTGGGGGCCCCCAGGCACACGAACACCACGTCCGCTCCGCTCTCCCGGATGGCCTCCACCACCGGCTCGTCCTCCTTGAAGTAGCCGTCGTGGGTGCCCACGATGTCCAGGCCGGGATAGCGCATCCCCAGCTTGTGGGCCGCCTCGTCGGCATAGCCGGGCTTGGCCCCCAAAAGGAAGAGCTTCTTCCCATCCCGTGCCATGGCAGCCATGAGGGCCTGGGCAAAGTCAATCCCCGGCAGCCGCTGCTTCAGGGGCGTCCCCAGCAGCTTCGCGCCGTAGATCACACCGATGCCGTCGGGGAGCACCAGATCCGCTCCGTTCACCACCGCCCGGACCTTCTCGTCCTCCCGGCAGATCTCCACGATCTCCGGATTGGGCGTCACCACATAGTGGGCTCCGGGGGTGTTGATGAGTCGGATGGCTTCCGCCACAGCCTGGTCCATGGTGATGTTGTCAAATCCCACGCCCAGCACGTCGATTCTCATGATGGTTCTCCTTTATTCCGTCCCCCCGCTGTCCGCAGGGGGGTAAAATCAATGTAGTATACCACAGAATGTACGGCTTGTCTACGCTCACTCGCCGTCGCCCCGGTCCTCCAGCCGGTCGAAGAGCCGGTCGATGCGGCGGCGGTTCTTGGCATGGACCGACCGGGCGAAGGCAATCCCCCGGCAGATGTCGTTCATCCAGGCAAACAGCTCGTCATTCCACTCGAAGTGGCGCTCGGTGTGGCCCCGGCGGTAGCGGTCCATCACCACCTGATAGCGCTGGAAGGCGATTTTGATGCTGTCCTCCCAGGAGATGTAGATCTCGTCCAGGGCATGCTGTCCCACCTCCGCCATCCGCTCCCGGCGCATCCCCCGCAGGGCCGCCCAGAGGCTGTCGGCGTTCTCCTCGATCAGAATGCCGTTTTGTCCGTCGGCAATGTCCTCGGCGGCGCAGGAGCCTCGAATGAGGATGCTCCCCAAACCGCAGGCTGCCGCCTCCCGGACCACGATGCCGTTGGTGTCGTAGGTGCTTGGGAAGAGGAACAGGTCCGCCATGGAGAAGTAGGTCCGGAGCTTCTGCCGGTCCCGGATGGCCCCGGCAAAGACGCACCGATCCCCGATGCCCTGCTCCGCCGCGTACTGCTCCATGTCCTGCCGCTCGGCACCGTCCCCCACAAAGACCATGCGGAAGTCGGCCCCCTCTTTCTTGCCCCTGGCCAGGGCGTCCAGAATGATGCGGACGCCCTTGTACCACATCATCCGGCCCACAAAGAGGAATACCGGCACATCCAGGGGAAGGCCCAGCTCCAGCCGCAGGGCCTGAGCGTCCGCCCGGGGGACCGGCCCTCTGGGGAAGTCCACCCCGTTGTGCATCACCACATAGTCCCCCTGGTAGCCCAGGCTTCTCAGGTTCTCCCCCGCACCGCTGCTGACCACCCACACCTCGTCGCAGCTCTCGATGCTGTTGATGAGCAGGCGGACGGCGGCGCTCTGGAGGGCCCGGGACTCGATAGCGTGGGCGATGTCGATGTCAAACTTGGTGTGGTAGGTGAAGATGAGGGGCACGTCCAGCTGCTCCCGCAGGGTCCGGGCCACCATATTGGACATGAAGGGACAGTGGGAGTGGAGCACTTCCGGACCGAACGCCACCAGCCGCCCCAGAGAGCGGGCGCTGAAGGGATACCCCGCCCGGTAGCCCACCAGCTTGGTGGTGTTGAGGCTGGGGTAGCGGACCACGGGAAAGTCGTAGTGGTCCTCCACATCGGGATACTTGGGCGTGGCCACAATGGCCTCCCCCAGTTCCCTCTGGATGACGGTGGCATAGTTCACCACCGTGTTGGCCACGCCGTCAATCACCGGCGGGAACGAATCGTTCAGCAAGCAGACCTTCGTCCTCTGGTCCATGGGGTCCTCCTTCCGTCAGCCCGGGACGGCGGATCACTCCGCCTCGGGCACACACAACCTGTCAATGTAGCATTATAGCACAAAATTCCGGAGCAATTGAAAAATTTCTGTAAAACCCGGCAGCCCCGCCCCTCCCCTGGGAGGGGAATTGAAAAAGAGGGCCATCCATGGTAAAATACTATCAAAGAGGTGAGGAAATGGCAAGACTGACCGGGGAATTTTATGGCCGGGACACCCTGACGGTGGCCCGGGAGCTGGTGGGCTGCCTCCTGGTACGGGAGACGGCGGCAGGTCGGCTGCTCTGCCGCGTCACGGAGACGGAGGCCTACGTGGGGGCTGTGGACAAGGCCTGCCACGCCTACGGCGGCCGCCGGACGGCCCGGACGGAGACCCTCTACGCCGCTCCCGGCACCACCTACGTCTACTTCATCTACGGCATGCACCACTGTCTCAACCTGGTGACGGAGCCGGAGGGCGTGGCGGCGGCGGTGCTGATCCGGGGGGCGGAGCCCTTGGAGGGCCTTGACGAGATCGCCCGCCGCCGGTTCGGAACGGACTACGGCAGTCTCACCCCCGCCCGCCGCCGGAGCCTCCTCAACGGTCCGGGGAAGCTGTGCCGGGGCCTCGGCGTTACCCGGGCGGACAACGGCCTGACCGTAAGCAACGGCGGCCTCTACCTCTGCGACAGTCTCCCCGGCTACCCCGACCTCCGGGATACTCTGACCGTTTCCTCCGGCCCCCGGATCGGCATCGACTACGCCCAGGAGGCGGCAGATTTTCCCTGGCGGTTTTACATTGCAGCTCCCCCGGCGGCGCCGGGGCGGAAATAAAGGAGGAATCTGGATGGAACAGAAGAAAAAATTGGTGATGGCGGTCCTCCAGGAGAGCGACTACGACGCCACGGTGGAGGTGCTGAGCAGCCATCAGATCTTCGTCACCAAGCTCAGCTCCAGCGGCGGCTTTCTCAAAAAGAAGAACGTGACGGTGATGATCGGCGTGGAGGAGGAGCGGCTCAGCCAGGTGCTGGAGATTTTGAAGACCTGCGCCGGGCGGCGGCAGGACACCATGTACACCGTGGCCGCCTCCTCCCCCGACGCGCCCAGCACCGGCCAGGCCATCCCTATCCCGGTGGAGACCGGGGGCGTGACGGTGTTCGTCATGGACCTTGACAGCCTGGAAAAATTCTGACGGATTGGAGAACCCTATGCTGCTTTTCGACCTGGACGGCACCCTCATCGACTCCAACGGCGTATGGGTGGAGGTGGACAAAACCTTCCTCGCCCGCCGGGGGGCCCCCTACACCCGGGCCTACTATGAGGGGGTGGCCCACACCATTCTGCCCAACTGCGCCGTTTTCACCAAGGAGTTTCTCCATCTGGAGGAGTCCTGTGAGGAGATCATCGCCGAGTGGATGGAGCTGGCGGCGGGAAAATACGGGGTGGAGGTGCCTTTGAAACCCCATGTGAAGGAATATCTGGACCGGTGCCGGGAGGCGGGGCACCGGATGGCGGTGTTCACCGCCTGCGTGCCGGAGCACTGCCGGGCCGCCATGGACCACCTGGGCCTCACCCCCTATTTTGAGCGGGTGATCTACGCCCAGGAGCTGGGAGTGGACAAGAAGAACCCTGAGATCTTCCGCCGGGTGGCGGAGTCCCTGGGGGTCCGGCCCCGGGACTGCGTCCTCTTTGACGACTCCCTCACCGCCTGCAAGGCAGCCAAGGCCGCCGGGATGACGGTGGTGGGGGTCTACGACGACTATTTCCAGGACGCCGCGGCGGACCTGCGAGAGCTGTGCGACCAATATATTCGGGACTTCGGCGAGCTGTTGTAAAGGAGAAATGGCGGGGAAATTTCCCGTTGTCCACTCTGGTTGCGGCCCTGCAAGCCAAAGCTGGTGGACGGTTTTCTCCGCCCGGGCTACACTGGGAGCATCTCAGTCAAGGAGGTCCCTTTTATGACATTTGGTGAAAAGCTGCAGCAGCTGCGGCGGGAGCGGAGCTGGAGCCAGGAGGAGCTGGCGGCCCGGATTCCCATCTCCCGCCAGGCGGTGAGCAAATGGGAGAGCGGAGTTTCCCAAAGTTAAAGATACCACACCATTCCCACGCTGACTTTTGCTCAACCGATACAGCCGGAGGGCTGGATAACAAGAAAAGGCGGTATGCGCCCCGTGGAGG
>CALXDC010000059.1 GCA_944386975.1 uncultured Oscillospiraceae bacterium
ATGCTGACCGCCATCTCATTGCCTGTGCACTGAGATGGCGGCCTTTTTATACGCCGGGAGATTTGACGGTTACGAAACTTCCAATATTTTTTGAGAGTTTGAAACATTTTCCCTTTCTCATCTGTATACAGGGCAGAACCGCCGCCGCTCTATTCAAATCTATTTGTATTGGGAAAGGAAATTCTACTATGAAAAAGCTCGTTACACTGGCGCTGTGCGCCGCATTGTTCGTTTCTGCCGCCACAGCCGCGCTGGCTGTGGACACATCCCCCGCGCCGATTGCCCCCGCTCCAGAGCAGGACTGGGGCTATGCCATCTATGTGGACGGCAAGGACACCGGGAAAGCCTCCTGTGTCATCGTTCCTCTCCGTCTTTTTGCGGAGCATCTGGGATTCTCCGTGACGTGGAACGGCGACGGTTCCATTCTGATTGACAACGGCATCCTCCACAGCAGGATTACCATTGGAACGGACATGTATCAGGTTGTCACCAGCGTGGAGGGGCAGGTCGGCATGTCCGCCCCGTTTTCTCTGGGGATGGCCCCCTTTGTGATGGACGGAACGACCTACGTGCCGTTGGAGCTGTTTGAGGTTTTGCTCGGCAACCGCGAAGGCACGGTTGCGCTGGAAAACGGCGTCATCTCCTTTTCTACCTCCGAGCCCCCGGAGAGCGCCGTTCAAATCCCCAACCCGCTGACCGACTGCGGCTCCCTGGCGGTCGCCGAAGAGCTGGCTGGATTCCGGCTCAGCATGCCTGACGGGGTGGGCGGCTCCGACCGCCGCATTTTTCGGGCTGCGGAAAACCATCTGCTGGAAGTGATTTATCAAAAGGGAGAAGCCGAGACAGCCCGCATTCGCAAAGCGCCCGGCTCTGCGGACATCAGCGGCGATTACACTGCCTATTCCGATCTTACCTCCATTTCTGAGGGCGGTGTTCAGATTACGATGAAGGGGGATCACGGTCTGGTTTCCCTTGCCATTTGGACTGTCGGCGGCTATACTTATTCCGTCTCAGTGGAAGACCCGATTTCCAGCGACGCCATGCTCCGACTGGCGGCTCAAATTCAGTAGCTCGGCGTTTGGGTTGACCATGGCCCGATTTTCACAAAAGCAGGGGGGGAAGAATACGGTGGAAGCATATGGCATAGGCCCTTGGCAGACGGCCCCCATAGCAGGCGGATTCCTCCGGCGCTTTATCGCTGCAGCCCAAAAAGCCGCCGCATTGCTTGGGAATCCCTCCGGCGATTCCGCGCCGAAGACGCGCGAAGCCATCAACCGGCAGGCGGAGCAGATCCTGGACGCCTACGGCAACAGCATCCTGCGTTTTGCCTACTCCTATCTTCACAACATGGGCGACGCCGAGGATGTTCTGCAGGATACTCTGATACAGTTTTTAAAGACGGCGCCGGTCTTTGCGTCGGAGCAGCATCAGAAGGCGTGGCTTTTGCGGGTGGCCGCAAACCTGAGCAAAAACAGACTGGCTTACAACAGCGTGCGGAAGGCGGACCAGCTGAACGACACGCTCATGGCGGACCATCGGGAGGACCTGTCCTTTGTCTGGGAGGCGGTCAAAGCGCTGCCGGACCATCTCCGGGAGACCATCCATCTTTTTTACTGCGAGGGCTACTCCACCAGGGAGATCGCCGGAATTCTCCAGCAGAAGGAGGCCACGGTCCGCACCCACTTGCGCCGGGGACGGGAGGCGCTGAGGGAGATTCTGAAGGAGGAATACAACTTTGAAGAACCCATATGAGGAACTTATGGAAAAAATCGAAGTGAGCGGCCCGATGAAAGCCCACATCCTCACCCGCCTGCAGGCGCTGGAGCCGGAGCAGGCGTCTCCCTCCAAGGCCACGGGGCTCCGCGCCGTCAGGAAGTATGTGTCCATCGCCGCCTGTCTGGCCATTCTTCTGGCTGGATCGACCGTTCTGACCCGGCTGTGGAACCACGCGCCGCCGGACAGCGGCCCTGTAACCGGCGTTCCCCAGTTTGTCCAGGCGGCCTCCGCCGGGGAGCTGTCGGAGCTGGTGGGATTTGAGGTGACGGAGCTCCAGGGCCTGCCGTTTCAGGCGGATTGCATTACCTATACCGCTTACGGAGACCAGCTGGCCGAGATCGAGTACCAGGGTGAGGAACAGACCGCCACCTTCCGCAAATCCGTTGGCAGCGAAGACAATTTCGGCGACTATACCGTGTACGGCAGAACGGAGGAAATTCAGATCCGCGACACCGCCGTGACGCTGAAGGGCGACGGCGAAACCTACGCGCTGGCCCTCTGGTCTGACGGGACATACGCCTACTCTCTGAAAATGACCGAGCCGCTGGCTGCGGAAGCATGGCGGGAGCTTCTCTCGGGTATGGTGCCCTGAGGCTGCGGGCCCGCCGGATGCAGACAGGACGGGAGTTCCCTCCGGAAAGGGATCTCCCGTCCTGTTTTTTTGCATGCGCGCCGGTCTCCTACGCCCGCTCCCGCCAGAGCCGCACCGCCATGGTAACCCCCGCCCAGAGGAGATACACCCCAAAGGGGCGGCGCAAAAGAGAAGGGTCTACAAACTGGGCGGCTGCCGCCGCGGCCAGCGCCGCCGCGGCCCCGGGCAGGGCGGTGCGCCGCCAAACCGCCCCGTCGATCTCCCCCTCTTTCCGGTGGAACAGCAGACCCGCCCCCGCCGCAGGCAGGAAAAACAGCAGATTGACGCCCTGGGCCTGCTGCTGCTCCACCCCCAGCAGGAGCGTCATGCACAGCAGCAGCAAGGTTCCTCCGCCTACCCCCCAGGCGGACAGAACTCCCGCGCCCAGCCCCGTGAGAAACGGGAGCAGCAGCTCCTTCACAGCAGGTACCTCACGCCGCCATAGAGGAGAAATCCGGCAAAAACCGCCTTCAGCCACCGCACCGGCACCTTCTGAAAGGTGGCGCCCCCCAGGACGCCGCCGGCCAGTCCCCCCAGGAGGTAGGGGGCGGCCTCCGCCAGCGAGACGCCGCCCCGGAGGAGGTAGACCGCCCCGGAAATCAGACACATGGGAAAAATGACCGCCAGAGAGGTGGCAAACAGCCGCCGCCCCTCCAGCCCCTTCTGCCGCTGGAGAAGGGGCAGCAGCACCATACCGCCTCCGCCGCCGAACAGGCCGTTGACCGCCCCCGCCAGAGCCGCCGCGGCCCCCTCGCTCCACCTCTTCACGCCGTCTCCTCCTCCGCCACCACGGGCCGCTATGTAGCCGGGGCCGGGCCCCGGCGTCCTTACTTCAGACGGAAGCTCATGCAGTCGGTGCACTTGTCCTGGGTGGGGTTGGCCTCGTGGGTGCCCACCTGGATGGAGCTGAGGCCGCAGTAGGCCTCGCTCTGGCAGTGGTTGGCGCAGTTGGTGACGGTGCACTTGATGGCCTTGTTGGGGGTGCAGTTTCCATTGGCACAGCTGTTCATCATGTGTCTCCTCCTGAAATCAAATGTTGGGGTTTGCCTTGGATAGTATGGCCCGGCCGCCCGATTTTATCCCCAGAATTGTTTTTCCGCCGTCCGTTCTTTTTTATGTTCAAAAGCGGGGTTTCCACCAATCCCCATTGACAAAGAAGGACGAACCCCCTATAATGGCGCCGCTTAAGGAATTTCAGCAGACAACCTGCCGATAGAAATGGAGGAAACATGAAAGCGAACAAGCGTGTGCTATCCTTTGCTCTGGCGGCCTTGACGCTAGTGGGGCAGCTCACCCTTCCCGCCGCGGCGGCGGACGGCCCGGCCTGGGAGGGGGATCTTGTGATTGAAGAGGTCTTCCGGGACCAGCGGCTCCAGAGCTGGCTGCAAAACGGGAGCAACCTGGACGGCGCCGGTGCCGACGGCGTGCTGACCCGTGAGGAGCGGGAGGCGGTCACCGCCCTGGATCTCTCCGGCCTGGGACTGACCAGTCTGGACCATCTGGCGGCCTTTCCCAATCTGAAGAGCCTGAACTGCTCCCAAAATCAGCTGACGGCCCTGGATCTCTCCGGGAATCCCGCCCTGGAGCAGCTCTCCTGCGGCAACAACCGGCTGACGGAGCTGGATATGAGCCGGAACCAGAAGCTGGAGGGGGGCGGCTTTGTGGCCCGGAACAACGTGATGGAGAAGATTTTCCTCCCCAACCAGCCGGGCCTCACGGTCTATCTGGACGACTACGACGAGCAGAATCCTGTAGATGGCTACGACCGGGTTGCCTGGTATTTGGACGAGGCGGGCACCCAGGCCGCGCCGGAGTAGCTGGAGGCAGCGGGGCAGACCCTGTATAGCCGGCGGATTCCCAACCGGTACACCGTCTACTTTGCCCCCAACGGCGGCAGAGGAACCATGGCCTCTGTGAGCGGCCAGTGGGACAGCGCCTTTTTCCTGCCGGAAAACACCTTTACCCGCACCGGCTATACCTTCTCCGGCTGGAGCGCGACGTTCAATTCTCAGTCTGTGGACTATACCGATCAGGCCCCCGTCGAGAATCTGGCGGGTAAAAAGACCGACGGCGACCGGATTACCCTCTACGCCCAGTGGCAGGGCAACCCCTATACCATCCGCCTGGAGCCCAACGGCGGCGAAGGCTCCGGCCAGGAGATCTCCACCCGATACGGAGCTTCCGTGACGCTCTCCAATCCCTTCTCCCACGCGGATGAAGATCTGGAGTTTGCCGGCTGGGGAACCGCGCCGGAGGGACCGGTGTGCTACCCCAACGGCGCGACGGTGCAGAACCTCACCGCCGAAGCCGGCGAGACCGTCACCCTCTACGCCCTGTGGCGCACCTCCCTGGCCGGGGAGCAGAAAATCTACCTGGCCCAGCTGGAGGAGACGTTCCGAAGCCTGGGCAGCGCCGACGGGGAGACACTCCGGTATACCCAGGAGGATTGGGCGGCTCTGTCCGCCGCCTACGCCCAGGGCGTAGCCGCTGTTGAGGCCGCCCAGGACACCGGCGCCATGGCGAACGCCGCTGCAGCCGCCGAGGCCGCCATGGAGGCGGTGCCCACCGCGGAGGAGCGGGTGGCGGAGGTGGTCGGCGGCTGGCAGGCCGCCCACCGGCAGGCGCTGCAGCTGCTGGCCGCCAAAAATCTGACGGAAGCCGGTGCGGCCGACGCGGCGGCGCTGGCCCGGACGGCGCTTTCGGAGCTGCAGCAGGACGTGCTGGCCGGCTATAGCGGCTTGACCGACGTGCAGGATAAGGAGCAGGTGGTAGGCCAGGCGGCGCTTCAGCTTCAGGAGACTGCCGACCAGCTGATGACCTTCGCCCAGGCTGCAGCATGGCTGGAGACCCTGGACGGCCTGACGCTCCGGCCCATGGCGGAGATCCGCGGAGCGGATCTGGACGCCTGCCAGACCGCCCTCTCCCACTATGAGGCCCTGGATGCGGCCCAGAAGGCATACCTCAGCGACGCCGTGGCCGCCTCCCTCACCCAGCGCTACCAGCTGGCGGGACAAAAGCGCAGTGACGCCGCCGATCTTCAGAGCGCCTATGACAGTCTGGATCTGAGCGTCTACTCCGCCAAGGGCCGGGCGGCGCTGGCGGAGGCGCTGTCCCAGGGACTGGACGCCATTGACGTCGCCTCCGATCCGGAGGCGTCCCAGGCGGCCCGGCGGACGGCATGGGCTGAAATGGAGCAGGTTCCCACCGCCGACCAGGAGGCCACGGATCCTCCCGCGCCTCCTGCGGGCGGCGGAGGCGGCGGAACAACGGTTCCCGAGAATCCGGATGTGCCCGCCGGTGAGACGGTGACGGTGACCGATGACAAGACCGGCGCCACCGCCCAGGTGACCACCTCCGCCGACGGCAAGGTCACCGCCCAGGTGACAGTCCCTCAGGGGGCGGGGACCTCCACCCTGGCGATTCCCTGCCGGGGCGGCGCTTCCACTGTGGCGGTAGTGGTGGAGGAGGACGGCAGCCGCCGGGTGCTGCCCTACACGGTATATGGGGACGGTGCGCTCACCGTCCGTCTGGAACACTCCGCCCGCATTGAGGTGGTGGACAATGCCAAGACCTTCTCCGACGTGGGTGAGGCCGCGTGGTATGCCGACGCGGTACAGTTTACCGCCAGCCGGGAGCTGTTCAACGGCGTAGGCGGAGACGCCTTTGCCCCCGGCGGTACCATGACCCGGGCCATGCTGGTAACGGTGCTCCACCGTCTGGAGGGCAGCCCCGCCCCCGGCGCCGACAGCCCCTTCCAGGACGTGCCCAAGGACGCCTGGTACAGCGAGGCGGCGGACTGGGCGGCAGAGCTGGGGATTTCCGGCGGCACCGGCGGGGCGCTGTTCTCCCCCGGCAGTGCCGTCACCCGGGAGCAGCTGGCGGTGATGCTCTACCGCTATGCCGGAAGTCCTTCTTTGGCGAAGGGAGATGGGCTGTCCTTCGAAGACGGGGACCAGATCTCCCCCTGGGCCCGGGACGCTGTGGCCTGGGCCTGTGACCGGGGTATTCTCACCGGCGATACCAGCGGCCTTCTGCGCCCCGGCGACAACAGCACCCGGGCGGAGGTATCCGCCATGCTGTTCCGGTTTGTACGGCAGGCCATGGCCTGACGCCTCAGATGCCCTCCGACGGTGTTCCGCCGGAGGGCAAAAAACAGCGCGGTCCCGCGGAAGTCTCCGCGGGACCGCGCTGGCGCTTGTTGAAAAAGCCTCGCAGAATTTACGCCGAATGGCATAAATCCAGTCAAAACCATTTTCTCCGGCGACATGCGCGCCGGAGAAAATACTTTGCAGCCTGCAAGTGTGGGATTTGTCCGCTGCAAGCGGAAAAATCCTGCGCGCGGCGGGCTGTGTTTCTGTCGAAAAAGCGGCACAGCCGCTTTTTCGACAGACTGAAGCGCGGTCACGCGGAAGTCTCCGCGGGACCGCGTTTTTTGCATGCCGCCCCCTCACAGGACCGGGCTTACTTCTTCCGGCGCTGGGGGATCACAAAGATGAACGCCAGGGAGCTGACCAGCAGCAGATAGGGATAGAGCAGGTAGGGCATGATCTGGAAGGCGGACACCGTCTGCCCCAGCTCCGCCGCGGCGGTGATAGCCACCAGCATCTGGGCGCCGTAGGGGATCACCCCCTGGAACACGCAGGAGAAGGTGTCCAGCAGGGAGGCCGCCTTCCGGGGGGAGATGCCGTACTCCTCGCTCATCTCCTTGGCGATGGGGTTGGCCATGACGATGGCCACGGTGTTGTTGGCGGTGGCGATGTCCATGGCCCCCACCAGAAGCCCCATGCCCAGCTGGCCGCCCTTGTTCCCCTTGAACACCCGGCGGATAAACTGGAGCAGGGCCTCAAACCCGCCGTGAATGCGGATGAGGGCGCACATGGCCGCCACCAGGATGGCCACCATGCTGGTTTCAAACATGCCGCTGGCGCCGGACCCCATGTTGCTGAGCAGCTCCGTGGCGGCTGTCTGCCCGGTGAGGAGCATGATGGCCGCGCCGGAGACGATGCCTGCCAGCAGCACCACAAACACGTTGAAGCCGATGATGCCCCCGATGAGCACCAGTACGTAAGGAATGATCTGCACCAGGTTGTACTCCTTCACCACCGCACCGTTGAGGGAGACGCTGAAGCTCATCACCAGGATCAGCACCAGGGTCACCAAAGCCGCCGGCAGGGCGATGGCAAAGTTCTCCCGGAATTTGTCCTTCATGGGCACTCCCTGGCCGTTGCAGGCGGCGATGGTGGTGTCGGAGATAAAGGACAGGTTGTCGCCGAACATGGACCCGCCCATCACCGCGCCGATGCACATGGGCACGCTGAAGCCGGAGGCCATGGCCACCTCCACGCCGATGGGAGTCAGCAGGGTGATGGTACCCACGCTGGTGCCCATGGCGGTGGACACGAAGCAGGCCACCACAAACAGCACCGCCACGGCAAACCGGGCGGGGATGATGGACAGCATGAAGTAGGCCACGCTCTGGGCGCTGGACCGGCCCACCACGCCCACGAAGGCCCCCGCTACCAGGAAGATCAGCAGCATGGTGATGATGTTCTTGTCCCCCACGCCGCTGGCCATCACCTCCAGCTTCTGATCGAAGGTCAGCTTCCGGTTCTGGAGGCAGGCCACCAGAATGGCCGCCAGGAAGGCGATGACGATGGGGATGTTGTAAAAGCCCATAGGGATCTTCAGCACGTACTCAAAGGTAACGCCGAGGCCCAGGTACAACGCCAGGAACACGCCGATGGGCAGCAGCGCTGCCGGATTGCTCTTTCTCATTGGGAATCTCTCTCCTCTCTCACACGCAACAGTGAAAAACACTGTGACTGTACCACAATTTGGGCATAAAGTCAAGAAGAGGGGAATTTTTGCTCCTTTTTTCCCTTCCCGGCGCACAAAAGAACCCCGGCAGCCGAGCCTTTCCGCTGCCGGGGCAGGACCGTCACCGCTTGCTCTGGGGGTTCTCCCCGTCGGTGAGGTCGCCGTCGCTGTCGTGGACCTCGCCGTCGTCGACCATGTCCTTGAATTCATCTTCCGCGTCCTTGAGACCGTCCTCCACGTCGTGGAGGCCGTTGTCCACCGCGTCCTTGGCGTCGTTGACGCTGTTTTTCACAGCGTCCCGCTCCGGGGCGCAGGCAGTCAACATCAGCGCCAGCATCAGGGCCGCCAGCGCCAGAATGCCTCTTTTCATCCCGTTTTCTCTCCTTTCCCATGGCATGCGCCACGGCCTTAGTATGTCCCGCCAAAAGAGTGCCATTCCGGCAACTCTTGGAAAAAAACAGAAAAACGCGCCGGAGGAGGTGCCCCGACGCGTTTCCCTGGTTTCACAAAGACGTTATGAAGTGAAAGGAACAGATGTTTCCCGGAAGCCGCCCCATCGGCTCCCGGCGGAAACCATAAAAAAAGTTCGTATCCGACTTCTCCGAATACGAACCGGGCCCCGCAGGAAAGGCGAGGCCGAAATCAGATGCACAGCTCCGGTTTCGGCAGAAGCGGCAGACGCCTGACCGTGTATCTGACTGAGCCTCTCAAGAAGGCATCACAGTGACCGACTCGCGGGGATTCTCACCCCATTCCACGGCGCCGGGAAACCCGGCGTCCAGGCGTTCTATATGAACTTGTGAATATCTTACCACAGCCGTCGGGGTTTGTAAAGGAAAATCGTCACCTTTCCCCACCCCTTTCCCGTTGACCCCACAGGACAAAACTCCTATAATCGAGACGCAAAGCATTTTTTAAAAATGGAGGAGAACCATGGACCTCTTTCTATCTCTGGCGGAGTTGATCGGCACGGCGGCCTTCGCCCTGTCCGGCGCGCTGCTGGCCATCCAGAAGCGGATGGACCTCTTCGGCGTCTTTGTCCTCAGCGTAGTCACCGCCCTGGGCGGCGGCACCATCCGGGACGTGCTGCTGGGGCGGATTCCGCCCCGGATGTTCTATAGCGGCCGGTATGTGCTGCTGAGCGTGGCGGTGGCCCTGGCCATCTTCCTGGCCGCCCGGTGGTCCCACGGCCGGGTCACCCGGTTCAATATCTGGGCCGAGCGGGCCTTCAATTTCTGCGACGCGGTGGGCCTTGGCATCTTCGCCGTCATCGGCACCCAGGCCGTCAGGCGGGTGGGCTATGCCGACAACATGTTCCTCTGCGTCTTCATGGGCATGACCACCGGCGTGGGAGGCGGCGTGCTGCGGGACATGATGTGCGGCGACATCCCCGTGGTGCTGCGCAAGCACATTTATGCCCTGGCTGCCATCGCCGGCAGCCTGGCCTACGACCTGACGGTGCGGATGCATCTGCTGTCGGTGTACGCCGCCACCCTGCTGGGCATCGCCGTGACGGTGGCGCTGCGGCTGCTGGCCCGGCACTACCGGTGGAATCTTCCCCAGGCGGAGGTGTGAGATGGAGGAATTTTGCTATACGGTAACCTATATGAAGTGCCAGTCCTGCTCCGCCCGGAGCCACTGCGGCCAGTGCAGCCGGGAGCTGGAGCCGGTATTGTCCGCCGCCCCCGGCGTGGAGGCGGCCTCCCTGGATCTGGAGCACAAAACCGCCCGTCTTGTGGCCCGGGATGAGGATGCGGCCCTGGACGCCCTGGACGACGCGGGCATCTTTCCGGAATAACCGGGGACTACCGCCGGGCGGTCTTGGGGATTTTGACGGTGACGGTGATCCCCTCCTCCGTCTCCTGCCGGTCCACCTTGGCGTCCACCCCCGCCTGCTGCATAATCTCCACGCTGCGGCGGATACTGTTGAGGAAGAGGCGGACGTCCTTGATGATGTACCCCGGCTTTTTGGCGGGGGGCGTCACCTGCACTGCCTGGAGCAGCTCCTCCACATAGGCCTCGGTCTGGGCCACGTTGAGGTGGGCGGCGCCGATGTGCTGCAGGGCGGTGAGCCGCAGCTCCTCCCCCTCCAGCCGCAGAAGGGTCCGGGCGTGGCGCTCGGTGAGCTGAAACTCCCGGAGAAGGTCCACGCAGGCCGGGGAGAGGCGGAGGAGCCGCAGCTTGTTGGCCACGGCGGACTGGGACTTCCCCAGCCGGGCGGCGGCCTCCTCCTGGGAGAGATGGTAGTCGGTGATGAGCCGGGAGATGGCGGCGGCCTCCTCCATAAAGTGGAGGTCGCTGCGCTGGAGGTTTTCAATGAGGGCCAGAAGGGCGCTCTGCCGCCGGTCCGCCTCCACCACCAGACAGGGCACCTTCTCAAGCCCCGCCATTCCCGCCGCCCGGAGCCGCCGCTCCCCGGCCACCAGGATATAGCTCAGCTCCCCCTTCTGTACCGTGAGGGGCTGGAGAATGCCGTGGAGGCGGATGGAGGCGGCCAGCTCCTCCAGGGCCTCCTGGTCAAAGTACCGCCGGGGCTGGGCCGGATTGGGGGCAATATGATTGATGGGGATGTATCGGATCCGTTTCGACACATATTTTACGGATTCCATAGACATTTCCTCCTATTTTCTTCGGTATTACCCACAGTATACCAAGGGGCCGGTGCGAAAAGGGGAGAAGCGCGTCTGCTTCTCCCCTTTTCCTCTTTCCCTCCGCCCTGCGGAGGGGAGATTCTTCCCCGGCGGCAGGTCCCTCCGGTTTGACAGACCGGCCCATGCCTTTTATAATGGAACCGACAAATTCCCATGCCCCGGCCAGGGGCAAAAAGGAGCGCGCCATGATCGACACATTTCTGCAATGGGACGGCGGAATCCTTCTGTGGATCCAGGAAAACCTCCGAGCCGACTGGCTGACCCCGGTGATGCAGGCCGTCACCTTTTTGGGGGACTCCGGCTGGTTCTGGATTGCCCTGGCGGCGGTTCTCTGCTGCTTCCGCCCCACCCGCCGGGCGGCCGTCGCCGCCGCCATCGCCCTTCTTCTCAGTCTGCTGGTAAACAACCTCTTCCTCAAGCCCCTGGTGGACCGGACCCGCCCCTATGAGGTGGTGGAGGGGCTGGTGAATCTGGTGCCCCCACCGGGAGACCCCTCCTTCCCCTCCGGCCACGCCGGAGCCTCCTTTGCCGCCTCCACCGCCATGTTCCCCCATCTGAAGCGGCGGTGGGGGGTATGCCTCATGGTCCTGGCGGTCCTCATCGCCCTGTCCCGGCTCTATCTGGGGGTCCACTTCCCCACCGATGTGGCGGCAGGGGCCCTCATCGGGGTAGTGCTGGGCATGGTGGGCAGCCGCCTGTCCTGTCGCTTCCCGGACCGCTGGTGCGAAAGGAGATGAAGCCATGACGCGGGAGGAGCTGCTGGAAAAGGCCAACAGCCTGCCCCTGGCCCCAGGGGTGTATCTGATGAAAAACGCAGACCACCAGGTCATTTACGTGGGCAAGGCCAAGCGGTTGAAAAACCGGGTGAGCCAGTACTTCCAGGGGGGCGGCAGCCATACCTTCAAAACCCACGTGATGGTGGGCCAGGTGGACACCTTCGACACCATCGTCGTCCGCTCGGAATTTGAGGCCCTGGTGCTGGAAAACGCCCTCATCAAGCAGTACATGCCCCGGTACAACATCCTGCTGAAGGACGGCAAGGGCTACCCCTT
>CALXDC010000060.1 GCA_944386975.1 uncultured Oscillospiraceae bacterium
AAGCAGAAAAGCGCCCGCCGCACAGTCATGCGGCGGGCGCTCCCTATTCCCAAGAAAGTGATCAGCCGATGCCGCCCTCATAGACGAAGCCCAGGATGAACACAATGATGGCCAGAGGCACGTAGATGTACCGGGCCAGGGCGCCAAACCAGCTGCCTAACGGCTTTTTCCGCCCCAGCTCCAGCTCGCTCTTGATATTCTTCCAGCCCAGCACGTAGTAGATGGAGATAGCCCCCAGCAGCGCGCCGAAAGGCACCACAATGATCGTGATGAAGTCCATCCAGCTGCCCACCATGTCGCCGTTTTCAATGAAGAGGCCCACGCCCAGGGCCACCACGCCGCACAGGATGGTGGCCACCGGCCGGGACAGGTTGAAGCGGCTCTGGAGGGACTCGCACACCGCCTCGAACATGTTGATGAGGCTGGTGATGCCGGCAAAGAAGACGGAGACGAAGAAGAAGACAGCGAAGACCCGACTCATGGGCATCTGCTCAAAAACCTTGGGCAGGGTGACAAACATGAGGGAGGGCCCACGGTCCGGAGCGATCCCGAAGGCAAAAACAGCGGGCATGATAGCCAATGCGGCCAGCATGGCAGCCAGCGTATCAAAGATGGCGGTGTTCACCGAGGCCTTGGGGATGTCCTCATCCTTGCTGAGGTAGGAACCGTAGACGATCATGCCGGAGCCGGTGATGGACAGGGAGAAGAAGGCCTGTCCCATGGCCATGACCCAGGTGTCCTTCTTCAACAGGGCCTCCCAGTCGGGGACGAAGAGGAATTTGTAGCCCTCCACCGCACCGGGCAGCAGGGCCACCCGCACCGCCAGGATGATGAAGAGAATATAGAAGGCGGGCATGAGGACCTTGTTCACCTTCTCGATGCCCTTGGTGGCGCCAAAGAGGAGAATCGCCACCGCAGCAGCCACCACCACCGTGTGCCAGCCCACGTTGCCAAAGGTAGCGGACATCTGGCTGAAGAGCTCGGCAGAGTCGGTAGTGAGGAAGGCGCCGGTAACGCTGTTGGCCAGTGCTTTCAGCACCCAGCCCACGATGACGGCATAGCCGATGGCAATGCCCAGGGAGCCGAAGAGAGGGATCCAGCCCAGGAGATAGCCCAGCTTGCCCTTCCCCCGGCTGGCCCAGCAGTACTCATAGGAGCCCAAAGTGCCGGTCTTGGCCCGGCGGCCGATGGCGAACTCGGCTGAGAGACCCACCAGGCCGAACAGGATGATGAAGAGGAGGTAGGGGATGAGGAAGGCCCCGCCGCCGTACTGTCCCAGGCGGTAGGGGAACATCCAGATGTTGCCCATACCCACGGCGGAGCCCACGCAGGCCAGCACGAAGCCCACAGAGGAGGCAAAACTGCCGTTGCGGTGGCCGTGGGAGGGATTGTGTTCAGATCGATGCATCAGTAACTCACCTCGTAAAACATTTCCATCATTTCGCTTTAAAGCGATGCAGAGCTGATTATACAGGATATTCCCGCCATTTACAAGTAGAGGACAGGGTTTTTTGTCCCCTGACCGCCGGAACCGGCCCTTTTTGTCTCTCATGCGCCGGGGCGGGGCTCTTTTTGCCCTCTGACGGGGAGTTTTTCCCTTTTTGTCGGTACCCGACGGTGTACTGTCTGGTGTTTTGCCTCCGGCGGCCTACTTTTGTCACTGAACAAAAGTAGGCAAAAATCAGCTTAGAACCTACGGTTCTAAGAATTCCCTTATTTCCCAAATCTGAAAACCCTGATGTTTTGGCGTAATTTTGTTTTTCTGACGCAGCAAGGGGGTGACAATTCCCCTGTTTCCGCGCGACCGCGCGCTGCCTTGGTGGTCGTTGGGACCTCTGCACCGATACTGTCAGACTTGCCAACGCCGCACAGACTCATTTGCGGAAGAAACGGTAGACGAAGAAAGCAGCGTCTACCCACCGCACGAGCGCGCTGAAGCGCGGCGCGTAAAGCAGAAGATGACCCAAACAGGCGTCACTCGAGCAACACCTCCGACAAAAAGCATCCCTGACCATCCGGTCTTGGTAATCAAAGGAGTTCTTAGAACCACGGTTCTAAGCGGACTTTCACCGAGCCGCAGTGAGGTGGTTCGGAGCGCAACCGAGTGAAGCGAGGCACTTAGCGCGGAGATACCTACTTTTCTTCCGCGAGAAAAGTAGGCCGCCGGAGGCATAACACCATTCGAAACACCGTCGGGTACCGGCAAAAAGGCCCCCCCGTCAGCGGGGCAAAGAAAGACCGCCGCGAAAGCACACTTTCGCGGCGGCCTTTTATCTCCTTAATATTGGCGGATCACCGCCGTTACCTTGCCCAGAATCTGGGCCTCAGTGCCGTCAATGGGGTCGAACTCCTCGTTCTCCGGCATCAGCCACACCTGGCCCTTTTCCAGCTTCAGCCGCTTCACCGTGGCTTCCTCCCCTAAAAGGGCTACCACGATCTCCCCCTGGACCGCCGTGGGCTGGCGGCGGACCACCACCAGATCCCCCGGCAGAATCCCCGCATCCTTCATGGAGTATCCCCGGACACGCAGGGCAAAAAACTCCCCCGACCGGCCTCCGGTGTCAAAGGTGATGTAGTCCTCCACGCACTCCTGGGCCAGAATGGGCGCACCGGCGGCCACATGGCCCAAAATGGGCACCCGCCCCTCCTGGGCGCCGTTGACGGCGATGGCTCTTCCTTTGCAGGCCCCCTTCTCAATGAGGCCCGCCTCTTCTAACTTTTTCAAATGGAAGTGGACGGTGGAGGGGGACTTGAGACCTACCGCTTCCCCGATCTCCCGCACGGAGGGGGCGTACCCCTGCTCCTGGATCATCCGCACGATGGTTTCGTAGATCCGCGCCTGCATGTCGCTCTTTCTGCCCATACCGCACCTCCCGTGTTTTTGTCAGTATATCATAAATTTTCCAGAAATGCAACAATTGTTCCACGAAGCTGTCTTGGCCATCCCACACTTCAGAAGAACGGGAAAAAACTCCGGAAAAAGGAAAACTTTCTCTTGAAATGACGGAAACACTATGGTATGATAATTACCTGTGAAATGGAATATTGCGTGTTTTCACGTTTCCAACAACAATGGGAGGTTTTTTCGACATGACACTGTTTATCACCATTCTTCAGCTGCTGGTGGGGCTGATCATCATTCTGATGGTCCTGGTCCAGAGCGGTAAGAGCCAGGGCCTTGGCGCCATCGGCGGCGTGGCCGACACCTTCCTGGCCAAGAGCAAGGCCAAGAGCCTGGATGCCAAGCTGGCCCGCTGGACCAAGTGGGTAGGCGCTCTGTTCCTGGTGCTGACCCTGGTGCTGAGCATCCTGCAGTAAGCGCGGCGATATACGGTTGCAAACTCCCCGGCAGACGCCGGGGAGTTTTTTCTTTTTTGTACAATGCGTCGTCCTCCTCGGCGCTGCATGGTGGGGCGGCAGCTTTTTCCCTCTTGCGTCTCCGGTTGGAAGGCCGTATAATCAGGGAGGAATTTTTATGGAAGAAAGCGAGTTATATTATGGAAATCAGGACCATGACCGTGGGGGATCGGGTGGAGGGCTTTTATCTTCTCCGCAACGCCCTCAGCAAGCAGGCTGCCAGCGGCAAGCCCTTTTTGAGCGTGGAGCTGGCGGACGCTACCGGCGCCATGGAGGGCAAGGTGTGGGACTACAGCGGTCCCGTCTCCCCCGCCGACATCGGGGCAGTGGTAAAAATCCGGGGCAGCGTGTCGGAGTTTCGTGGAGCGCTGCAATTGTCCATCGAGCGCATCCGGCTGGCAGTGGAGGGAGATGGGTATGACGTGGCCGCCCTGGTGCCTACTGCCCCCCTGGACGCAGACGCCGCCTGGGGAGAGCTGAAGGCCCTGGCGGAGAGCATCACGGATCCGGACTACCGAACCCTGTGTCTTGCGGTGCTGGAGACCTACGGAGAGCGGTTTCGCACCATCCCCGCCGCCAAAAGCGTCCACCACGGATTTCTGAACGGCCTTCTCATGCACACCCTGTTCATGGCCCGGACGGCGGACTATCTGGCGGGGCTGTACGCCGCTGTGGTGGATCGGAGCCTCCTTCTGGCGGGGACCATCCTCCACGACGTGTGCAAGTGCGAGGAGTTCACCACCTCCCCCCTGGGTCTTGTGACCAGCTATTCCCTTCGTGGACAGCTGATGGGGCATCTGGTTCTGGGCGCCCAGGCAGTGGCCCGGGCGGCAGAGCGGTTGGGGACCCCGGAAGAAAAGGCGGTGCTGCTGCAGCACCTGCTGCTGTCCCACCACGGAGAGCCGGAGTTCGGCGCGGCGGTGCGGCCTATCTGCGCCGAGAGCGAACTGCTGTCCTGCATCGACACCATGGACAGCCGAATGGAGATCTACCGTGAAACCATGGAGGAGATCCCGGCCGGAACCTTCAGCCGCCGGATTTTCAGTCTGGAGCACCCGGTATACCGCCACAACTGAGTCTCCTTTTCCTCCGAACCGCCTCGGTTCGGAGGATTTTTTCCGGCGGCGAAAAAAAGTGAAAAAAAGGGTTGACAAACGGAGGAGCATCTGCTATTATTATCAACGTTGCAGCGCTGCTGTGACAAAGTTGGGGGTATAGCTCAGCTGGGAGAGCGCTTGAATGGCATTCAAGAGGTCAGCGGTTCGATCCCGCTTATCTCCACCAGAAAAGGCCTGAAATCGAAAGATTTCAGGCCTTTTTTTATGTTTTCAAAATCTGAGTGGGGATATGCCTCAGCCGCCCGCCCGGTTCAACGGGGCACCCCTCTTTGCTCGCTGGATCCATGAGCGCGCAGCCCGGTCAGGCGTCGTCCCCGGCCGGGCATTTTTGCGCCAGATTGCGCACCGTCTTGCCCTGCCGCCGGGCCTTCTCCGCAAACTGGGCCGCGCCGCCCCAGGGGCGGGTGACGTAGGTCGCCACGAAGTCCGCCCGCCTGAGCATCCACTCGTTGCGCCGGGAGATGGCAAAGCGGGGCGGAGCCGTCTCCAGTCCCCCCGGAAAGATGGTGTCGGAGAAGTCCCGGACCGCCTCGTCCCTTGGCCCCGGCAGCCGCTCCAGCACCACGGCGTAGGAAATGCCCGGATACTCTTCCGCCAGCTCCCGCAGCACGGAGCGCACCATGGCGTCAAAGGCCCCCTGCCGCCCCACATAGAATTGCTCCACGCCGTACTGCTCGATCAGCTCCGCCAGCACCGCCCGCAGCTTTGGCCTCACAGCCGCCGGGCAGTCCCGGTGGCCGAAGAATGTACATACTGACATCTGTAACCCTCCAAATATGGGATATATCGTAATTATAACACCGGCAGCTTAAATTTGCGATATGTCCCACGCGATTTGTCGTAAATTTGGTTAAACTGTTACTACGATACATCGCAAGGAGGGATGCGCTATCAATACCAAAGAAGCCGTTGCACAGCGCATACTCAACCTATGCACAGAACGAAATCTGTCTGTTAACGCACTGGCCAGCATATCTGGCGTTTCTCCGTCTACTATTTATAGCATGCTGAATGAGAAAAGCAAAAATCCGGGTGTCGTATCGCTGAAAAAGCTATGCGACGGATTGGAAATCAGCATTCGCGAGTTTTTCAACAGCGATTTATTCGATGATTTAGAACAAGAAATTAAATAAGCACGGACGACCGCCTTCGCAGCGATTGTCCGTGCTTATTTGCTGTTATGCCCCGCGCCTCCGCCACTTCAGCAGCAGGGCGGAGTTGGCGATCACCAGCACCGACCCGGCGTTGTGGACCAGGGCTCCCACCACCGGGTTGAGATGACCGCTGATGGCCAGGGCGATGGCCAGGAAATTCAACGCCATGGAGAAGGTCATGTTGATCTTGATGGTAGCCATCATCCGCCGGGACAGGGCGATAAGGTGGGGCAGCTCCTTCACCTCGTCGTCCACCAGGGCCATGTCCGCCGCCTCCACGGCGATGTCGCTGCCCACGCCCCCCATGGCGATGCCCACATGAGCCCGCTTCAGGGCCGGAGCGTCGTTGACCCCGTCGCCGATCATACACACCGGCTCCCCCCGCTTCTCGCATCCGTCGATGTACGCCAGCTTGTCCTCCGGCAGACACTCCGCCCGCACCTCCCGGATGCCCAGCTGCCCGGCGATGGTGGCCGCCGCACTTCCATGGTCCCCGGTGAGGAGCACCGGCCGGACCCCCAGGTCCGCCAGGGCCTTCACCATAGCGCCGCTGTTCTCCCGGAGGCTGTCGGAGAGGGCAAGGAACCCGGCAAAAACCCCGTCCACTGCCAGATAGACGGCGGTGCAGCCCCGGGCCAGAGCCGCCTCCGCCTCCTGCGGCGCCGCGAACTCCACGCCGTGGTCCCGGAGCAGCGCCCCATTCCCCGCCAGCACCCGCCGCCCTTCCGCCAGGACGGAGACCCCCCGGCCCGGAAGCATCTGAAAGTCCTCCGCCGTGGGGAGAACCTCTCCCTCCGTCTGCCGCCAACCGGCCACCACGGCCTTCCCCAAAGGGTGCTCCGACAGCTGCTCGGCACAGGCTGCCAGCCGGTACAGGTCCCTCCCGCTGAGGGCGGGATGGACGCTCCTCACCTCCGCCACCTCCGGCACGCCCCGGGTGAGAGTACCCGTCTTGTCAAAGGCCACCACCTTTGCCCCTGCCAGCCGCTCCAAGGCGTCCCCCTCCCGCACCAGGAAGCCGTGGCGGGTTGCGTTGCCGATGGCGGCCATAATGGCCGTGGGGGTAGCCAGTACCAAAGCGCAGGGGCAGAATACCACCAGGATGGTCACCGCCCGGATGATCTGGCCGGTGAAAAGCCAGGTAAGCGCAGCGGCAGTGAGGGCGATGACCACAATCCAGGTGGCCCACCGGTCCGCCAGGCCCACGATCCTGGCCTTCCCCGCGTCGGCGGACTGGACCAGCCGGATCATCCGCTGAATGGCGCTGTCCTCCCCCACCTTCACCGCCTCCATCTCAAAGGCGCCGAACTGGTTCACCGTACCCGAGGACACCGGGTCTCCCGGCCCCTTGTCCACCGGCAGGGACTCCCCGGTCATCACCGCCTGGTTGATGGAGGTCTGGCCGGAGAGAATCACCCCGTCCACCGGCACCCCCTCCCCGGGCAGCACCCGCAGCCGGTCCCCCACCCGGACCTCCTGGGCGGGGATCAGGACCTCGCCAGCCTCCCGCAGCACCCGGGCAGTCTGAGGCGTCAACCGCACCAGCTTCTCAATCCCCGCCCGGGCCCGGGCCACGGTAAGGTCCTCCAGCAGTGCCCCCAGCTGCATAATGAAGGCCACCTCCCCGGCGGCAAACGTTTCGCCGATGCAGAGGGAGGCAATCAGGGCCATGGACACCAGCACATCCGCCTTGATGTCAAAGGCGGTAACCAGGCCGATCACCGCCTCCAGCACAATGGGCAGGCCGCACAGCACCACGGCGACCCAGGCCATGTCGAAGGGCAGGGGCTGAACCCCCAGAAGGCTGCACAATACCGCCGCCCCGGAGAGGGTCAGCAGTATCCCATCCTTTTTCACGCCGCCCAGCGCCAGCAGCGCCTCCAGCTGTTTCATCCAACGCTTCATGGTCATCCGCCTTTCTATACCCCTATGGGTATGCCCTCATTGTACCTATAGGGGTATAGGTTGTCAAGAGGGGCAAAAGAAAAAAGCGCCGACGGGGACGCTTTTTCTCTCAGCCCATATTGGAGAACCGCTCCACCGCCTTGGTGAAGCTCTCGATGGTCTTGTCCGGGTCGCCGTGCTGGATGCCGTCCAGGACGCAGTGCTTGATATGGCCCTCCAACACCACCTTGCCGCAGCCGTGGAGGGCGGCCTTGGCGGCATTGATCTGGGCCAGCACGTCCTCACAGGGTACGTCCTGATCCACCATCCGGTCGATGGCCTGGACCTGTCCGATGATCTTCTTCAGCCTGCGGTGCAGGTTCTCCGCGTCCATGCACTGTTTCATAGCAGTCTCCTTCCCGCTCACGGCAATTGGTTTTCTCTATTATACTGTCCCACCTCTCCCCTGTCAACGGAGGAGGCCAACCGGTATAACCAAGCGGATACCGGTCTCTGCATTGTGGGGAAATTGCGGCGGCGCCGGCAAACCGGTATATTTCATGGCAAATGAGAATCAAAGGGCTGGAAGCAGCAAAGCCGCTGCGCAAAACTGCTTCTACGCCGGTTCTGCGCAGCGGCTTCTGACTGCTATGCTATATTTCCTGCGGAGCGCCTGCCGTCTATCCCCGCTTCTTGTATCGCCAAATGGTCAGAAGACCTCCTGCCAACACAGCCGCGCTGAGTCCCAGAATCAGCCAGGTCTCCCCGTCTGGACTGGTTTCTTGCCCGGGTACCGCGCCGGCCTGCCACCGGTTCCAATCCCCGGAGTTCCCTCCTGCTGAGAGCTCCTCCGACGGCATGACGGCCTGATGGAAGGTTGGCAGAGAGCCGGATTCCTCTCCGGCAACCTCCTCTGTCCCTTCTCCGCCGCCTCTGTCAAAGGCCGGGAAGCCTCCCGGCCTCTCATCCGCTGAGGCGTCCGATCCCTGGCCGGCTTCGGCAGTCTCATCGCCCTGAGGGAAATCCCAACCTCCCCCCGGACGGCCCATACCGCCGCCCATACCGCCGGCATTCATGGAGCCCATAGCAGAGATCTCCAGTCCGGAGGCGTCCACCAGGGCGCTGCTGTCCTGGCTCTGTCCCTCGTCAGTGGAGGGGATGGTCCCCGCCAGCTGACCGCTGACGCTCTCCGCCCGGAGAAGGCAGAACTGCTCCAGGGCCGCAAAGCCCTCCTCAAACTCCTCGTAGGTACAGAACTTGGTGGGGTCCTTCTCTACATAGGGGGCGATCAGCTCATACGTCTCCTCCATCATCCGGGTAAAATAGCCGCTGTCAAAGTAGGTCTCGATAAACTCCGCGAAATACTGGTGATATAGCGCCGTGTACTCCTCACTGGCAAAAATCCAGGCCAGCATGGGACGAGATTCCACCGTCCCCCCGGACACCGGGGTGTCGATGGGGTAGTTCACCAGCGCCGTGGCGTCCTGGGCCCCCTGGAAGCCGCCGAAGGCCAGATTGTAGTCCCAAGGAATCATGGACAGCTGGCCGTCCTCCTCGTAAAGATAGTAGTTGTGGATCATGGAACCGGTATAGCTATCAAAGTTGCAGACAAAGTTATGTACCACAAAATAGCGGATCACCTCATCCACATCCACCGTGTCCTCAATGTCCACGCCCTCATTGAGATCCTTCAGCGCGGCAATAAGCCGATCCTTGTCGGCGTCAGAGGGATCCGTCTTGGCGTTGTCGAAAATATTGGAATAACTGTCATAGTCGTCGTCGGTGTAGAGGAGGGACACATCGCTGCTGCCCATGGTCCCCATACCGCCGCCCATGCTGCCCGCCATGTCCTCAGCGGACTGGTCCGCGGCAAACTCCTGCGGAGCAAAGTCCTCCGGCGGTGCAACATTCTCCAGATCAGGCGTCTGCTCCTCCAGGTCCTCCCGGAGCTGCTGCCAGTCCTCCATGTCAAAGTCCGCCCCGTTTCCCCGGCCGCCGCCCATGCTCTGGCTGTCGGGCTTGTAGAGCTCCCCATAGCTACTGCCGTAATTGCGCTCCAGGAAGGACTCCTCCACCCCCTCTACCGCCAGATAAAGTCCCCAGTCCTCTCCGTTGACAGTGAGATACACAAAGCTGCTGAGTGGCGCGTCTGCGCCAAAAAAGTCCATCATCTGGTAGGTGAGATAGTCCTTCATATAGGTATTGTCTTGAATGATATTGTTCAGACACAGCTTATCCAGGCCGTGATAGGTCATACCGCTGTCGTAGTGGTCGAACTCCACCTTGAAGCTATAGCGATCGTTGCCGTAGCTGGCCACCTGGGTAAGCGAGGTGTTTCCTTTGGCACGGATGGCTACATTCGCATAGGTCTCGCCGTCGATGGTCAGGGAGCAGAGGACATACTCCTCGTCAGTACTCCCCTCCAAAAAGCCCTCCCAGTCGTCCATGGCAATGTCGATGGCGTGGACGGTGCCGGTATCGAAGAGGCGCTCTTCATATCCCAGAGATGCAGCCGCCGCCTCCAGCCCCAGGCTCTGCCCATTCAGGAAAATTACAGTCACCGCCAGGGTCAGCGCCACGACCACCCAGCAGACGACCTCAATGTGCTTGCGTGCTGCCATAAGGAACCCTCCGTCAGCCCATGTAGTCGCCGTTATAGCTGACCAAAACGGCGCTGGCCACACCCTGCATCTCCGCCAGTGTGTTGACAAAGTCGGTGTTATCGTCCTTCATCCGCACCTCCACATTCAACTCCACAGACCCTGGCTGCGCGGTTTTGCTCTTGACTACGCATTTCTGGACCTGCGTCTTGAGAAAATCCACAGCCGCTGTCTCGCTATTGTGGTCCTCGCAGCGGAGCACCACGATGTAGGGGTTCACATGGGCCTTCCGGTTGGCAAAGATCAGCAGCAGCAAACCGATGACTACACTGCCGAACACCGCCAGAGGAATCATCCCCGCCGCCAGCACGATGCCCGCGGCGATGGCCCAGAAGAGGAACGCGATATCCAAAGGCTCCTTGATGGCGGTGCGGAAACGGACGATGGACAATGCGCCCACCATGCCCAGAGACAGCACCACGTTGGAGGTTACCGCCAGAATCACCAGAGTGGTAATCATGGTCAGGGCCACCAGGGTGACATCGAAGCTGGAGGAATACATCACCCCGGCGAAGGTCTTCTTGTAAATGAGGAAGATCAGCATGCCGATACCGAAGGCCAGGGCCAGTGAGAGAACCATATCGAAGAGAGAAATGCTGTTGATATTCTCTAAAAAGCTGGATTTGAAAATGTCCTGAAATGTCATTGGGATTGCTCCTTTATGATGTAAGATTTGCTCAGCCGTAGACGCGGCAGGCGGCATATTTGGAGAAGGCGGAGGTATGGGTCCGCGGCACCTGGACCGCATCCCGGATCAGAGAGGGAAGAAAATTGTCCCACTTCACCTCCAGTATGGCGGGGGCGTCCCGGGCGGGTACAGTAATGCAGTCCGGATTCAGCAGTTCCGTGCTGCCCATGCCGGTGCGGATGTCGTAGTCCAGCGTAACCCGTACGTTCCCTGCCTCACAGATGAAGGGCTCCCGGGTATAGTCCACAATGGTCCTGGGCCGCAGGCCCTGGTTGCACATCTTCCGGCCCAGCTCCCGCACCAGGGGACTCCGGCTGTGGGACAGAAGGGCTGCATCTCCCGCCAGGGCGGCCCGGGTTTCCTCCATGGTCATCACTGCCTGCTCCTTGCTGCACAGCCCCTGGATCTTGCTCTTCTTCTCCAGAAGGATATAGGTCAGATTTCCGTTGTACAGACGGATTCGGAACTTCTCCCGGCAGTTCACCCCGTCGATCTTCTCCCGCAGAGCCTTATCCGCCAGATTGTCGAAGTAGAGGCTGCGAATCTGATAGCGGCCGTTTACGGCGTGGGGGTCCCGGACCATCAGGGCCGACAACCTGGTTCGGAGGGCCAGCAGATCGCCATATTCAATTTCATGCTTCCACTCATGCCGAAAATTCATGTCACTCCTCCTCTCAGTTCGGTCTGGGGACAGTTATACCGAATCTACCTTAGGCCAAACTTAGAAAATAAAAAAAACCGCAGCGAAGTGCTGCAGCAATAAAAAAAGAAAAGCGCTCAGCCATATGGCTGAGCGCTTCGTGTTGGCGTTACCTATCTTCCCGGTCCGTCTCCAGACAAGTATTGTCGGCAGAA
>CALXDC010000061.1 GCA_944386975.1 uncultured Oscillospiraceae bacterium
CTCGGCCTTTTGGGGTTCCCCGGCGGGTTTATATTCGGAAATGACTTCAAATTTCGGCATAGTTCGTTCTCCGTAGTATCTCACATCGCAGGGCCGGGGACCAGCCCCCGCCGCTTTTGCGGCGTACAAGCATTTTGCGCAGCAAAATCTTGCCGCAGGGGCAATTCATTTGCCCCGAGGATAAAAATTTTCATGGGGTCCCCAAAAGGTCCTCGGCCTTTTGGGGTTCCCCGGCGGGTTTATATTCGGAAATGACTTCAAATTTCGGCATAGTTCGTTCTCCGTAGTTTCTCACATTGCAGGGCCGGGAACCAGCCCCCGCCGCTTTTGCGGCGTACAGACCGTTCAAATTCCCGCTCAGCAGCTTCTCACAATTTTGCCCGGTCAGCAGCCCATATAGTACCGCCGCAGAAGGAAAAGGAACAGCCGGTCCCCCATGAGACGGCGGCCCTTCACCAAAATTCGCTGCCCCAGCCCACCGGCGGCCCGGCGCACCGGCAGCCGTTTCCGAGCCACCAGCTTCACCATCAGCGCCGCCAGCCGCTCCGGGTCGCTGCCGCTGCCCTCGTCCTTCTCAATACGGGCCATGGCCCGCCTGCGCAGAGCGTCGTAGTCGGACCCCTCCCCCACAATCCGGCGGCTGGCGGTAAATCCGGTGCGGAAATCCCCGGGCTCCACCAGCCCCACTTGGACGCCGAAGGGGGCCGCCTCGCAGCGCAGGGCCTCACTATAGCCTTCCACCGCATACTTGGAGGCGCTATAGGCCCCCTGGAAGGGCAGGCCCGCCAGTCCGCCCAGGGAACTGAGATTGAGAATCTTCCCTCCTCTCTGCCGCCGCATCACCGGCAGCGCCGCCCGACACAACCGGGCCACGGCAAAGAAATTCAGCTCCATCAGCCGGCGGAGGGCTTCGTCGTCCGTGTCCTCCAGGGCTCCGCCGATGCCGCTGCCGGCGTCGTTGATGAGGACGTCCAGCCGTCCCTCCACCGCCAGCACCTCCGCCACCGCCCGCTCCGCCGTGTCGGGAAGGCAGAGATCTCCCCGGATATAGCCCGCGAGAGCGGCCTCCAGGGTCGGGTCCTCCAACGCCCGGCGGCCCACCCCGTAGACCCGGTGGCCCACCGCCGCCAGTGCCAGAGCCGTGGCCCGGCCGAAGCCGGAGGTGGCTCCTGTCACCAGCACCACCTGACGCCCTTCCGCATGCTTTTCCATACGCATCCGCCTCCCCGCTGATTTCTTTTATTGTAGCACATCGGTCAACAGGGGAGAAAAACCGGCGCCGCCCAATGGACAGCGCCGGTTGTATTTGTGTTGCCTTAGTCTCTTACAGTTTGCTGAGAGCAGCCTTGTCGCCCACCAGGACCACATTGGGGTGCATCTGCAGGATGGAGGCGGGGACGGCGGGGGTCACGGGACCGGTGAAGGCGGCCTTCACGATGTCGGCCTTGTCTGCGCCGCTGACTACCACCAGAATCTGCTTGGCCTGCATGATGCTCTTGATGCCCATGGTCACCGCCCGGCGGGGCACCTCGTCCTTGGAGGCGAAGAAGCGGGCGTTGGCGTCAATGGTGGTCTGAGTCAGATCCACGGCGTGGGTCTCCAGCTCAAAGGCGTGACCAGGCTCGTTGAAGCCGATGTGGCCGTTGTGGCCCATGCCCAGCACCTGGATGTCAATGCCGCCCAGATCCCGGATCACCTGGTTGTAGCGGGCGCACTCGGCCTCCAGATCCTCCGCCAAGCCGTTGGGAACGTTGGTGTTCTCCCGCTTGATGTTGATGTGGTCGAAGAGGTTGGTCTGCATGAAGTAGCGATAGCTCTGGTCGTGCTCAGGAGACAGGCCCACATACTCGTCCAGATTCACGGTATGGACTTCGGCAAAATCCAGGTCCCCCTTGTTGTACCAGTCGATCAGCTGCTTGTAAGTGCCGATGGGGGTGGAACCGGTGGCAAGGCCCAGCACACAGCTGGGGTTCAGGATGACATGAGCGGACAGGATGTTGGCCGCCTTCCGGCTCATGCCGGTATAATCTTCCGCAACGTAAACTCTCATGATAGTATCTCCTTCCGAGTTTTCAGCAGTACTTGGCCTTGGCCGCGGCGATCATATCGGCGGACTCCTTCACAATGGCCTCGTCGCCCTCGAAGAGGTTGGCCAGGGGCTTGCGGACGCCGCCGCAGTCGGGGCCGCCCTGGAGACGGATGATGGCCTTGATCACAGCGTACATGTTGCCCTTGGCGGAGCACATCTTGTAGATGATGCGGCAGCACTCGTTCTGAATCTGGCGGGCCTCCTCATACTTGCCGGCGTAGAACAGCTCCCGGGCCTTGATGTACAGCTCGGGCATAGCGCCGTAGGTGCCGCCGATGCCGCCGATGGCGCCGGCAGCCAGGCCGGACACAAACTGCTCGTCGGGGCCGTTGAACGCAATAACGCCCTCGTCGGTGAACATCTGGATGTCCTGAACAGGCATGGAGGAGTTCTTCACGCCAATGACCCGGGGATTCTTCTTCATCTCCTTCAACAGGGACATGGTCAGAGCCACGCCGGCCAGCTGGGGGATGTTGTAGATCACAAAATCGGTGTTGGGAGCAGCGTCGGAGATGTCGTTCCAATACTGGGCGATGGCATACTCAGGCAGGTGGAAGTAGATGGGAGGAATGGCGGCAATCGCGTCCACGCCCAGGCTCTCCGCATGAGCGGCCAGCTCCCGGCTGTCAGCGGTGTTGTTGCAGGCCACGTGGGCGATGATGGTCAGCTTGCCCTTGGCCACGGCCATCACGTTCTCCAGCACCAGCTTCCGCTCGGCCACGCTCTGATAGATGCACTCGCCGGAGGAGCCGCCCACATAGAGGCCCTTCACGCCCTTGTCCATCAGATACTGGGTCAGACCCCGGACCGCTTCGGGGTTGATGGCGCCCTCGGCGTCATAGCAGGCATAGAACGCGGGAAACACGCCCTGATATTTTGTTAAATCTCTCATAGCAATATACCTCTCCTCTTAACGAAAAAGTGGAAACGCGGCGGCCGTGACGGCCACGACCGCCGCGTCTCTTCCATAAGGAATGAATCTCCGGCTGTCGGAGGGAATCAGCCCTTCACAGCACCCATGGTGATGCCCTGGGTGAAGTACTTCTGGAAGGCGATAAAGACGATCAGGATGGGTACCGCGGCCACGGCGGCACCGGCCATGATGAGGCCGAAATCGTTGGCCTCAGGACCGGCCTGCATCTTGGCGATACCCAGGGAGATGGTCTGCACCTCGTTGGAGTTCAGCATGATCAACTGCATAAAGTAGTCGTTCCAGGAGCTGATGAAGGTGAAGATGGCCAGAGCGCCCACGCCGGGCTTGATAAGGGGGTAGACGATCTGGTAGAAGGTCCGCCACTGGCCCGCGCCGTCGATGCGGGCGGACTCCAGCACCTCGCCGGGCACGTTCTCGGAGAACTGCTTCATAAGGAACACGCCGAAGGGCCAGCCGACGATGGGAAAGATCACGGCCAGGAGGGTGTTATGGATCCCAAGAGCGGCCATCTGCTGGACCAGGGGAATCAGGATCACCTGCTTGGGCAGGGCCATGGCGCAGACCATCAGGCCGAAGATGAAGTCCCGGCCGTAGAACCGCTTCTTGGCCAGCACATAGCCGGCCATGGCGGCGGTGAGACAGGTCAGCAGCATGGCGGCCACCGCCATGATCACCGTGTTCAAAAGCCACTTGATGGCGGAGGCGATGGCGGGACCGGTAATGGTGTAGCCGAAGGCGTTGATCTCAAAGAGGTTCATCTTGGAGGCCAGCAGCTTCTGATAGTTCTCCAGGGTGAACACCTGGGGCCACAGGGTGGGGGTAGCGGAGTTGATCTCAATCTGGGTCTTCAGAGAACCGGTGAGGATCCAGTAGAGGGGGAAGGTAAACAGCACCGCCAGGATGAACAGAATCACCAGGCAGGTAATGGCATACGCGCCCTTCTTTTCTTTCACAGTCGACATTGTCACCCCTCCTCTCAGGTGTTGTCCTTACCGGCCACTTTGAACTGCAGGGCGGAGAACAGCGCGATGATGATAGCCAGGATGATACCCATGGCGTTTCCGTAGCCGTACTCGCCCAGCTTGATGGCCTGGTAGTAGATGTAGTACATAATGGTCTGGGTGGAGCCGTTGGGTCCGCCGGAGGTCAGCAGCTGGATCAGGGCGAAGCACTGGAAGCTGTTGATGGTGGTGATGACCAGGATGTACAGGGTGGTGGGCATGATCTGGGGCCACTTGATCTTCCAGAACACCTGGAACTTGGTGGCGCCGTCCACCTCGCTGGCCTCGATGAGGGCCTGATCCACATTGCCCAGAGCCGCCACGTACAACACGATGGGCTGGCCGATGGAGGTGGTGAAGAGGATCAGAATGATACACCAGATGGCAAAGCGCTCGTCACCCAGCCAGTTGATGTTCTGGTCCAGGATGCCCAGGCCCTTGCCCACGGCGTTGAACAGTCCGTAGTAGTTGTTGAACATCCACTTCCACACCACAGTCACGGCCACAGTACCGGTGACCACGGGGAGGTAGAAGATGCAGCGGAAGAAGGAGCGGAGCTTGGGACCCATCTGGTAGATGGCGGTGCCCACCCACAGGGAGAAGGCGGTGACGGTAGGCACAGACACCACCACGATGAGGATGGTGTTCCAGAAGCCCTGCCAGAACACGTCGTCCTGAAACATCCGCTTGTAGTTGTCGAACATAGTGGCCACGGAGAAGGTGTGGCCGTAAGTATTATAAATGGTAAAGCTGTTGATGAAGCAGGTCACCATGGGATAGACCACAAATCCCAGGAAAAAGATGAGGCACGGCAGCAGGAAGAGATAGGCCGCAGTGGTCTCCCGCCGTACCAGCGCCCGGCTCATGCCGGCTTGGTTCGTCTTTGCCAAATGATTCGCCCTCCTCTAATCTTACTCATCCCCCATCGCCGCGGAGCACAGTCCCACAGATGGGGAGAAGGGCGCCCACCCCGATGAGCGGGCGCCCTCCCATTGGCACAAGGTTACGCGTTGGCAGTGGCGACGTAAGCCTCCAGAGCGGCAGCGGCGTCACCGCTGGTGAAAGCGCTCTGCAGCATCTCGAACCACGCGGTGCGCTGCTCAGCCCACTTGGTGGTAACGTTGTAGTAGTCGCCCAGGTAAGGCATGAAGATCAGGAAGTCGGAGAAGGAAGCCTTCTCGGTGCCGGCATACACATCACCCAGAGAAGAGCGGACGGGGAAGAAGGTGGTGTTGTACACGTTGCTGGCAGCCTGGTCGCCGTTGCAGACCCAGTCGATGAAGACCTTGGCAGCGTCGATGCGAGCCTGATCACCGTTGTCGAAGATACCGAAGCCCCAGATACCGCCGTCCAGCTCGGGCACGCCGTCGTCAGAGGGGAAGGCCATGGGGAAGGCGGTGAAGGTCACCTGAGAGGCATAGTTGGAAGCGTTGGAGGCGTTCCAGCAGAAGCTCATGCAGGCGGTGCCGTTGGCGAAGAGGGTCAGCTCGTCGGAGGCCACGATACCGGCGTCATAGGTCATGGAGCCGTCGGCCACCATGTCGATGAGCAGCTGCAGGCCCTTGATGCCCTCCTCACTGTTCATGGTGTACTGGGTGTGCTCGGGGTTGGTGAAGTCAGCGCTATAGAGGTTGCGCACCAGAGCGCGGGTGCCCTGGTCGCCGCCGGTGCCGCCGCAGTAGACGATGCCGGGCACCTGATAGCCGGCGTCACGGAGCGCCTCGCAGGCCTTGACAAAGTTCTCGGTGGTCCAGGTGTGGGTCTCCTCGTCGATGTACTGCAGAGCGCCCGCCGCCTCAAAGGCCTCATAGTTGATGGCCATGCAGTGGGTGGTCATGCACAGGGGATACTCGTAGTAGGCGCCGTCGGTCCACTTGCAGGCGCTCTCCACCACCTCGCTGGTGGCGGCAATGTCGGCCTTGACCTCATCGGTCCACATGTCGCTCAGGTCCACCATCTTGCCGGCAGCGCCCCAGTTGGCCACCAGACGGTCGGGACCTTCCATGATGATGTCGGGAGCGGTGCCGCCCTCCAGAGCGGTGTTCACCATGCCGTCACCGTTGGAGTAGTCCAGATACTCCACCTTGACGGAGATCTCAGGGTGAACCTTGTTGAACTCGGCCAGGATGGCGTCCACCGTCTCGGCGTTGCCCCAGTTACCGATGGGGTAGGTCCACATGGTGATGGCGGTGGTGGCGGTGCCGCCGCCCTCAGTCCCACCGCCGTTGTCGGTGGTCCCGCCGCCGTTGTTGCCTTCCTTCTGCACCGAGCAGGCGGCCAGAGTGGCCAGCATGGCAAGGGTCAGAAGCAGCGCAAGAACTTTCTTCATTTCATAATCCTCCTTACAATTTTTCCATAGGAACATGGAACTCTATGATTCAAGGAGCGTCTCCGCTCCCGTCCTCCTGGGTGGGGGAAAGGCGCAAAAAAGCCCGTTCAACAAACAGGGAGGCCAGCAGGCATTCCAGAACGGGAACAAACAAAATCAACGGAAAAACGGCAATGCAGCTCTGAATCGCCTCCAGCAGCAGGAGCACCAGAATCACCGTGGAGGGCAGAAACCGCACCGTCAGGTAGGCCGAACGGACCAACAGCTGCCCCAGCGTCACCCGGTAGCGGGAGAGGAGGGGAAACATCCAGCACAAAATGCCGGCAGGCACCGCCAGCAGCACCAGATAGGCGTAGTAGAGCACCACCGCCTGCTGCCCTATGGCCGTGGCGGCAGTGTACATCACCTGACGTCCAATCGCCAGAAGCCCCGCCCCGACCAGCGCCAGAACCGTGGCGGCCAGTCCCACTTTCAGGTTCTCCCGAAAGCTGCGCCAAAAGCAAGCGTAGGTGCTGTCCTCCCGGGTCACAATTCCCCGGCGGACTGCATGGTATAGCGCCGCACTGGCAGGTCCGATGGTGAGCACCGGCAGACTGAAAAGGAGCCATAGCAGGCTCAGCCCGATCACGTCCGCCAGCCGGGCCAGATTGCGGAATACCACATTCTCTGGATCAAATATGCGGCTTCGTCTCATTGCGTCACCTCATAGGTATATACTACCATCTGTCGAAATTTTTTTCAATTGAGAGAACTTCCATTTTTCCTCATGTCAATTTGTGCAAAACAGATAAGCCTTTCGTGACTGTTCACAGTTTTAATGCACAGCTTTCGTGCAAACGTACAGGAAGCTTTTTTTGCTTTCCGGGTTCGCTTCTGGGTAATAGAGGCAGGATTTTCCGGCGTTTCCTCAGGTTTTTTGTGAAATTCTCAAGAACATCGCCGGATTTCGAATTTTTGCCCTTCCGTTACAAAAATCTTTTCGGTGTATGACAAGTAAAAAGCAGCCGCCCCGGCGTCCCAGGGGCGGCTGCAGCTTGTAGCATGTCGCTTTTTTATAGGTGTTTTTTTGCCAGAACCTTGCCGATAAAGTCCCGATACCGGGCCGCCTCCTCTGTATGAAGCAGCATATAACGGTTGATGAGGACCTCGATAATGTACATCTGGGACAGCAGGGCATCCACGGAACCGTACTCCAAGGGCTTTTCCTCCGCCCCGCAGAGAAGGATTACGTCGGCATACTCCGCCGCCGGAGAGTGAAGGAACCGGGTTACCAGAATCATCCTGGCCCCCACCTCCCGGATCACCTCCACCGCGTCCATGATCTCATGGGTGGCGCCAGTATAGGAGAAGTAGAGTACCACATCTCCCGCCGACAAGGTAGAGAGGGTCATCACCTGGAGGTGGTCGTCGGCCACCGTCTGGAACTTGGAGGTGAGAATGGAGAACTGGGCACAGGCAATCTCCGCCACAAAGCTGTGATTGCCCTGTCCCAGCACCACCACTTTTCTGGCCCGGCTGATCATATCCACCGCCTTATCCACCGCCTGCTCGTCCAGCATATGGGCGGTGCGGTGAAGGGTCTCCTGGCTGCGGGTAAACACCTTGCTCATCACCTCTGCGGTGGTGTCCCCCTCCTGAATCTCCGTGTCGCCCACCCCAAAAACCCGGGAGGGCGTATTGATGGTGTTGGCGCGGGCCAACTCGATCTTGAAGTCGTTGAAGCCGGCCAGCTTCAGTTTTCTGCAGAAAACAGACACCGTGGAAATGGCCACGCTGCAGGCGGCGCTGAGCTCCGTAATGCTGATATACTGGCTCTCCCGCTGGTGCGCCAATACATAGTCGACGATTTTTTTCTCTGCCGCTGTGAATGTTTCATACTGCAGCAGCATAATATCAACAATACTTTTTTCCATTTCTCCACCCCTTACCGGGAATTTCACCACTATATGCTATCATATATTACCTTTCTCTTTTTTGCAAGGGTTTTTGGAGAAATGGATAAAATTCGCAGGCATACATTGACTGCCGTCTATCTCCTCTCTGCTCTCTGATTCCTGAGCGTCTCCCGTCAGCGCCCACACTGGGACTTTTTTGTCCTCTGCATCGTTCTCCCCATAGCCACCGGCAAATTTTTGTGCTATACTGGGATACAAAGAATACGCGCCGGCGGCCTTTTTCCCTCCGGCGCCGGAACACGGGAGGCATACTGTCCATGAAGTGGTGGGGACACCTGAGAACCATTACCGCCCACAAGCGGCTGGTGCGGAAATACTGCTTTCGTCTGGGGCTATACCGCCAGGGCCTGCTCCACGATCTCTCCAAATACTCCCCCACGGAGTTTCGAGTGGGAGCCAAATATTTCCAGGGCAACCGCAGCCCCAACGAGATGGAGCGATTGGAGACAGGAGTCTCCTCCGCATGGCTCCACCACAAGGGCCGCAACAAGCACCATTTGGAGTACTGGATTGACTATGACCCGGCCCTGGGCTACCATATGGGAGGCATGGAGATGCCGGTGCGGTATGTGGCGGAGATGTTCTGCGACCGGGTGGCGGCCAGTCGGATTTACCAGAAGGATAAGTACACCGACGCCTCCCCCTGGGAGTATTACGCCCACTCTCAGGACCACTATCTCATCCATCCCAACACCGCCGCGCTGCTGGAGGAGCTGCTGCAGATGCTGCGGGACAAGGGGGAGGAGGCTACCTTTGCCTATCTCCGCCGGGAAGTTCTGGGAAAAAAGTGACGCAGCAAAGGCCCCGCCAACCGGTAATGCCGGCTCGCGGGGCCTTTTTCTCTTCTCTCAGGCTACGGGGAAAAATACGGTAGTGGTCAGCTTTTTCCGCTGGGGATCTCGCAGACCAAAGACATAAAACTCCATAGGACAGTCCACAATATCCAGATCATGGGTATCCACATAGTCCTGGAGCACGTCGTAGGCGGCTTCCACCGTGCCGTAATCCCCGTGGTGAACGGTGGACACAGCCCGAGGAATCTCCACCCAGACCACATCTCCGCTGAGCAGGCCGCTGACCACCGGCATATACACTTCGCAATGAATATTCTCATGCTGAAAGACAATGTCGGTGAACCGGGCAAAGGGCGGACGGCGGCGATCCACCTCCAGCCCCTGCTCCAACGCCATGTCAAAGAGGGTCATAAAGGCGGAGAAAATTTCGTCGGGTCCCTTGGCCACCAGCCTGTGGCGGAGGTAGAGCCCTCCGGGAAGACTATTTTCCACCACCCGGTAGCCCTGCGTCTGCTGTTCCAGCTGCTTGAGCAGGGAAATCGTGGTGCGGATGGCGGTCATCCGCCGCTTCAGCGCGGCAATCTGCCCCTCAATGTCCCTGCCCTCCCATACATCCTTCAAATCCCGGATAGACATCCCGGCATCCCGCATGATCAGGGTCTGCCACAGGCACAAAATCGACTGTTGGTCATAGTAGCGGTAGCCGGTGCGCTCGTCCACACAGGTGGGGGCCAGGACCCCCTCCTCCTCGTAATAGCGAAGGGTCTTGGGATTGACCCCCATCAGCCCGCCTACCTCAGAGATGCGATACATCTGCCCCATACGCTTTTCCTTCCTCTCTCATCAACCATTCCACCACACAGTAAGGTTATGCCTTAGTCTATCACGGCGGTCCCGGGATTACAAGCCGCCAAACGGGGAATTTCTTCCTTTTTTCCAAATTTTTCCGTTTTCATGAAAAATTTGGGAACCGCTTGCTTTTCTTGTGAAGGGATCTCTTGCATAGCCGCGGCAAGACGCAGGCCGCCGGAGGCATACCTCCTATTCGCACGCCGCTGGACGCCGGCAAAAGAGCAGCAGCTGCCATGGGGCAGACAAAATGCCTCCGCGGAGACAAATCTCTCCGCGGAGGCATTTCACTTTACAATAGGAGTTACTTGCTCAGCTGTTCATCAATGGCCTTGGCGGCGGTCTTGCCGGCGCCCATGGCCAGGATCACCGTAGCCGCACCGGTAACGGCGTCGCCGCCGGCATAGACACTCTCCCGGCTGGTGAGACCGTCCTCGTTGACGATAATGCCGCCCTTCTTGTTGATCTCCAGGCCCTTGGTGGTAGACTTGATCAGGGGATTGGGGCTGGTGCCCAGGGACATGATCACGCAGTCCATCTCCATCTCAAACTCGCTGCCCTCCTTGACGATGGGACGGCGGCGGCCGGAGGCGTCGGGCTCGCCCAGCTCCATCTCCACGCACTTGATACCGCAGACAGAGCCGTTCTTGGGATCCCGCTTGTCCTCGGGGTTGTGGTAGCCCAGGATCTCGGTGGGGTTGGTGAGGGTCTTGAAGATGATGCCCTCCTCCTTGGCGTGCTCCACCTCCTCAGCACGGGCGGGCAGCTCCGCCTCACTGCGGCGGTAGACGATGTACACCTCGGCGCCCAGGCGCTTGGAGCAGCGGGCGGCGTCCATAGCCACGTTGCCGCCGCCCACCACGGCCACCTTCTTGCCCTTCAAAGGCATGATGGGGGTATCGGAGCCCTCCCGGTAGGCCTTCATCAGGTTGATGCGGGTGAGGAACTCGTTGGCGGAGTACACACCCTTCAGGTTCTCGCCGGGGATGTGCATGAACATGGGCAGGCCCGCGCCGGAGCCGATGAACACGGCCTCAAAGCCCATCTCCTCCATCAGCTCGTCGATGGTGATGGACCGGCCGATGACCACGTTGGTCTCAATCTTCACGCCCAGGGCCTTCAGACCGTCCACTTCCTTCTGGACGATGGCCTTGGGCAGACGGAACTCAGGAATGCCGTACACCAGCACGCCGCCGGCCAGGTGCAGGGCCTCGAACACGGTGACCTCATACCCCTTCCGGGCCAGGTCGCCGGCGCAGGTGAGGCCGGCAGGGCCGGAACCGATGATGGCCACTCTGTGGCCGTTGGAGGCGGGCTTCACCGGCTGCTCGGTGGCGTTGGCGTTGTGCCAGTCGGCCACAAACCGCTCCAGACGGCCGATGCCCACCGGCTCGCCCTTGATGCCCCGAACGCACTTGCTCTCGCACTGGGTCTCCTGGGGGCAGACGCGGCCGCACACGGCGGGCAGGGCGCTGTCGGCGGAGATGATCTGATAGGCCGCCTCAAAGTCCCCCTCCGCCACCTTGGCGATGAACTCGGGGATGTGGATCATCACGGGGCAGCCGGACACGCAGGGCATGTTCTTGCAGTGGAGGCACCGCTGGGCCTCGTCGATGGCCTGCTCCTTGGTGTAGCCCAGGGCCACTTCCTGGAAATTGCCGGCGCGGACCACAGGGTCCTGGTGGGGCATGGGGTTCTTCTTCAGGCTCATATTCGGCATCTTACTTTACCTCCTGCTTGAACAGATTACAGGT
>CALXDC010000062.1 GCA_944386975.1 uncultured Oscillospiraceae bacterium
TGCTCTTTTTCAGTCACACAAATTTTGAGGGGCTTTTTTCATTTTAACTATTGACTTTTATTTGCAGGACTCACTTCCACAAAAAAGGTGGATACTCATCCAAATCACCCCGGAGATAGCGGGCCAGGAGCAGAGACTGGAGATAGCACACCAGTCCCCAAGGAATTTTTTCCCCCAGAAAAGGGTGTGTCAACGTTTCCCGTTTGCGCTCTTGCCAGCGACGCAGGAAAGTGCGCCGTCCCTCGTCACTCAAAAAAACACCGCCGCTCTCCCGAATTGAGAAATCCGATTCTTTGAATACTCGGTTGTTGACCAGAGTAAGTACGAACCGGTCAGCCAGACAGGGGCGCAGTTCCTCCATCAAATCTAACGCCAAAGAACTGCGGCCAGGGCGATCCCGGTGGAGAACCCCCACGTAACTGTCCAATCCGGCACTCTCCAATGCCGAGGCGCAGTCGTGGGCCAGCATACTGTATGCAAAGGATAATAGAGCGTTGATGGGGTCCAGAGGGGGACGGCGGCTTCGAGACTGAAAGGAAAACAGAGGCTTTTCCCCCAAAATCAGTTGGTCAAAGACGCCGAAGTATGCGGTAGCTCCCGCTCCCTCCAGCCCCCGAAGGCTATCCAGCGATGTCTCCGCCGCCACCTGAGGCAGCAATCCTTTCAGCTGGGCAGATACAATGGAAAGGCGCTCCTCATCCACTCGCAGTCCGTGGTCACGCCGGGTACGTTCGATGGACCAGCGCGCGTTATAGATCTTGCCAAACACCATGGAACGGGCGATCCGGCAGCTCTGCGCCGGGTCATCCGCAGCCCGGTATTGCGCCCGCCGGAGAAGAACATTTCCGCTGGACTCGCCGCACACCCGGGCCAGAAACCTCCCTCTGGGTGTGCAGAAAGTCATGGAGATCCCACGTTGGGCGCAGGCGCCCATGAGAGCCGGAGACGCGCCGGGATAGGCGAAGGAGAGAATACCGGACAGGGTGTGGAGTGGGTAGCGGGCTATCACTTCTTTCTCCCGGTTGGCCACCACGTTTTCGCCGTCCAGAGAGAGATAGATATCCTCCGAGGTCACAAACAGCGTGTTGAGCAGATGTCTCACGGTTCCACCTCCATGGCCTGACGCAGATAGGCCGCTCCGCTTTTGTTCCGCAGCAGAGTCGGCAGGCATAATTCTTTCAAGGAACAGGCCTGACAGCTTTTGGAGGGCTTGACTTTCGGGGTGTGGCCCCGCCTGGCTAATTGGTGCATTTCCTCCAGCATATCGGCCACCTGCCCACGGAGAGAATCGGTAAAAGGAACCGCTGACCGGTGCCGTGTCTCTCCATAAAAGAGAGCCCCCTCCGCGATGGGACAGCACAGCATCTCTTCCAGGCACATTGCCTGACAGCACAGCTGAAGTTCGTCCGCCTTGTGCTCCTTTGGCCTGCCTCGTTTGTACTCCACCGGATAGGGTCTCCACATTCCCTCTTCTCCCCGCAGGGAGATGCCCGATGGATCCGTTCGGAACTCCACCACATCGCACTTTCCGGATACTCCCAGGATGGCAGAAAATACCGGCAAGTCCCGCAGGATCAAAGTGTCTCCTCGCCGCTCCCGCTGCTTCTCGTCGTGAGCCCTCTTGTGCAGCAGACCTCCTTCAACGGTACGCAGATTCTCCGCCCACTGGTCTTCCAAGTGGATCAGCGCCCACTGTCGCCGGCAGAACGCAAAGTGCTGAATGCCGGAGAGCTGGAGGAAGTCCTCCTCGGAGTAGGTCACCCCATGCGTGTCACCGTAACGCCGGCGGGGAGAGTGGCTTCGTCCACTGTGACGGTGTAGTCGGAGTAGGCCCGGGCAGGAGAACCGTCGGCCGCTTTCCGCTCCACTTTCACCGCCTCAAAGAGCTTCCAGGCCGGAGCGCAGCCCAGCTCACTGTCGTGCCGGAAGACGATTAGCTCCCGGACCGCCATCTTGCCCCGGGCGGCAGAGCGGTCGTTCTCAAACATGTTGAGGATGGCCTCCCAAAGCAGAGCCAGGTCCTCCTCGGAAAAGCCGGTGGTCTTGCGGGCCAGGTTGGCGGAGATGTAGCCCTCGCAGCGGTAGAGGCCGTAGGGAACGATATACTTCCGCCCCATCTCGGTCCCCTTTTTCTCGGCGTCGGCCTCGGTGGTGATGGCCACCCGGGTAATCGTCACCTCCTGGGGGACCACCGGCTCCACGCTGCGGGCAAAGCCAAGCTGCACCGGGCCCCGGACCTGGCCGCAGTTGAGGGCAGCCTTGACAAAGGTGGTCATCACGGCGCCGAAGGTACGGATGTCATAGAAGTTCCTGCACATCCAGTCCCGGATCTTCATGTCCAGTTGGGGGTCCTGCTTCTTCTTTTCCTTCACCGTCTTCTCGTCCACATCCAGAGCAGCATAGGCCTCGGCGTCGCTGCGGTTCAGGGGCACCCCGTCCTTCACATAGATGCGCCAGCCGGTGGCATCCTCCTTGACCGTCTCCACATAGTTGCGGATCTTCCGCTTGAGACATACGTCGGTGACGATGCCCAGGCCGGTCTCCGGATCCACCCGGGGCATATTGCCGGCGTCGGGGTCGCCGTTGGGATTGCCGTTCTCCACATCGAACAGGATGACGAATTCATAGCGGTTTTTGATGGGCTCAGACATGTCAGTTCTCCTCCTTTTTCTGATAGCGGGCCTGGGTCTGGTGGTAGTAGCCCAGCTGGAAGGCCCCCTGCTGGGGCAGGTTCAGCCGGTTGGGGAAATCTTCCCCCAGCTTGTCCAAAATTGCCTGAAGCTGCTTTTCAAAATAGATGCGCTGTCCCTCTGCCAGCTTTTTCAGGTGCTTCTGTGCCAGGTTGATCAGCACCGGGAATACCACCGCGGGAGTAGCGGAGGCGGAGTTGAAGTATTTATCCTTGATGGTGGCGTTGATGCCGGGGTTGGCGCTCTGCTGAATGGCCTCCAGGACAGAGAACAGCCGCCCCAGGTTGTATGGGATATTGGTACTTGCTTCATTCAGGGACACAGTGAGGACCTCCTTTTCCGGAATTTCTTTGTAGGGCTTTTTCAGATAGTAGGCTTTCAGAATGGCCGCCCGGGCCCAGGTGACGGCGTGTTCCGCCCGGATACGAAGCACTACGCCGTTGAGGAGGGTGGCGGGATAAGGGGTATCGTTGAGGATCGCCCGGAGCATCTCCCCGGTCAGTTCCGGGGATGCCTGCTTGTCCTTGCTCTTTTGATTGACGGTAGCGTCCAAAAGCGCTTTCAGGGACGGCACCTCGAATTTCTCATAGGCGGGCCGGGCGATGCGCAGCCGCTCCCGATGGGCCTGGATGTGTTCCAGAAACCCGCCGAAGGTGTTCCGCAGGAAAAACCGTACCGAGAGTCGGGCGGCATTGGGGGACAGGCCCAGGATGTAAAAATCCATATTGGGGTCCAACATGGTCTCGTCAAATTCTACCTTGTGCCCCCGGCACAGCTCCCGGGCCATGTCCCGCAGATCTCTTTCCTCATAGAGATCGCCAAAGGCACCGCCGAAGAAGTCCTGGTAGGCCGTCTCGCCGCTTTGGGCCCAGAACACCACCGTGGCGTCACCCGCGAAAAAAGTGTGGTCCCGATCGGCAAGCAGATGATTCAGGGCGGTGGTGTAGGCAAAGGCTGCGTATTTGCTGGTGGGGGCGTTGAGATTCTGCTCCTTGCCATAGGAGCAGAAGGCCGGGGCGTTGAAGGACACCAGGGCCGCCCCGCTGGACTGGGCCCCGGGAACACCCTTGATGGCAGGGTGTACTGCCTCCGCCGGACCTACCTCGCCGGTCACCAGGCAGACCATAGGAGGGCTGTCCTCCACCGGGGTGCCACTGTAGTGCCGCTCCCAGGCCCGGCGGATCTCCGGGTCTTCCAAGACATATCGATCCTCATATCGGAAAACCAGGTTGCCGCCGGAAAGGATTTCCTCCCAGCGCTCCGCCAGAGCGGGGTGCTCCCGGGCCTGCTCCGGCTGCCAGGTGCGGAAAAAGGCCAGCACCGCCCGGGCCGCCGGCGTATCCACATCGGAAAAGAGTTCCTCATGGAGTGCCTTGCAGGCTGCAAAGCACTCTGCCGTCCGCTGGGGCTTTCCTTTTTGATCGACGCCCAGCAGGTAGCCGGAATTGTCGCACAGAAAATTAGCGGCCACGCCCACCGTGCGCTTCACCGGTGCTGGTAGGGACAGGATCTGGGGCGCCAGCACGGTCTTATTCCCTCGCTGCTGTTCCGTCTGGAGGGGCAGCACCCGCTCCAGCGTTCCGTCTTCCCGAATGCACAGGGCGAAGGACACCTTCACCGGCCCCCAGCCCGGGGCCGCCACCTTTTTCTGCCGCAGCAGGGCCTCATAGTAGGAGGCCAGCGCCTGTAAGATCATCCCCGCACCTCCCCGCTGTTCCGCGAAGGCACCTCCAGTACGCCGTCCCGGAGGGCCGCCCGGAAGAACAGGGGGCGGATGTCCTCCGGGTCGGTGTAGTCCATGTCATACAGCATCCAGCCGAGATCCTGCTCCCCCTCCAATCCCGCGGGACAGGGCGGAAGCTGTTCACACAGTTTGAATTGAGCGGGGAACTCCCGGCAGCCAAAACAGGGCTGGTGGTAGAACTGTCCCTTCTGAATGCGGCGCTTCACAATGTCCTGAAACTTTCCGGGGTTGTCCCCCGGGGCGGCCCTGTCCGTCATCTCAAAGTGGGCTTCGATAACATAGCGCACATCCCGCAGCAGCAGGGCGGCACGCTGCTGAATATCCTCCGAGGTGCACAGATACAGTTCCCCGGCTCCGCGCTCCATGACCGTGCGGGCTATACGGGCGGAGACGGTGGATTTGACCTCATTGCGCCGGAGATTGGTAAAGCGGATGGGGGCGCAGACATGGATGCGGTCAATGACCCACTTCATTCCGGGGTGCCAGTAGATCGCCTCGATCAGCCCCCGGGCCGCCGAAGGGGTCATCATGTCATAGCTCACCCGCTCCACCTTCATCTCCGGCCGGGTAAAGAGGGCATAGTCTCCCCAGACCTCCAGAGAGATCGACATAGGTATTCACTCCTTCCTTTGATCGTTTCCGCAAGGAAATATCCAGAGAGGAGCGGCACGCCGCTCCCGAAACAGGCAAGATCCTCCGATGAGGAATCCATGCCACACCGCTCACCCCCTTAGGCTTTGGATAGTAGGATTATAGCAAGTACCGTTCCTTCTGTCAATTCATAATTGATTATGTGTAAAAAATTTTGCTTGACATAAGTGGAATCATGCGATAACTTAATGGGGTCAAGCTATGCTTGCGGATTGAAATATAATGGATTACGTGTAGAAGAAACAGGGAAATCCCCTGTTTCTTCTATTTTACAACAAAAAGCCCTGGCCTTCTTCCACTTCCATGGGGAGTCCTGTCCACTGGTCATATAAATCGCTGTCCACCAATACGGCAGAACCATCCTCCAGTGGTTCCAGTACGCCCGCCCGGTCCAGAGCCTGAAAGTGGGTTTCGTAGACGGAGACCCCGTACCGCCCCAACTTGCGGAACAGGGAACGGCTTCGTTCCCCCGACCGCAGCCGCTCGATCAACGCTGCGCCTTCCCCTGCGGGGATATACACGGTGCGGGTATCCTGCTCAATGAGGCGGAACTTCTCCGCCACGGTGCGGAAGGGGAATAAGTCCCGATGCATCGTCTCCAGAATCCCCTTCTGGTCCTGCGCCGCCTCGCCCTTGACCTCCAGCAGTTCGTGGAAGTAGTCGTGGACCGCCTGGCGGGAAGCCGGGTCCTCCTGCCGCTCCAGGACCTTCCGCCCCACTTCAATCTGGGTGTCAAAGAGCTTCGGAGGCCTGTCCTCCCCCTGAAAGATGGTGACGACGCTCTCCGCCGGGGATCGCTTTCCCTCCCGGTTGCAGCGCCCAGCGGCCTGGAGGATGGAGTCCAGACCGGCCTCCTCCCGGTAGATGGCAGGAAAGTCCACGTCCACCCCCGCCTCGATGAGAGAGGTGGACACCACACGGCAGGGGAGACCGTCCTTCAGACGGCGTCGGATCTCCTCCAGCTGGACCTGCCGGTGGGCCGGATACATGAGAGTGGACAGATGGAAGCGCCCCTCGCCGGTCAGCTTGGAAAAGACCGCCTGGGCGCTCTTCCGGGCATTGACGATACACAGGACCTGTGTCTGGCTGTTCAATTGTTCCGCCAAATCGTCCCAGGTCAGCTTTCCTGCCCGGCGGAAGGTGACCCGGCGAAACACCTCGCTCTCCAGAACACCCTCCGGGCACAGCTCCACCGGGACCTGACCGGGCAGGAACTCCTGAAAGAGGGGATTGAGGGCAGGCTGGGTGGCGGTACACAGCACCGCGGAGACCCGGTAGCGGGCGACCAACTGGGAGATGGCCCACACGCAGGGGCGCAGGTAGGGCAGCGGCAGCATCTGCGCCTCGTCAAAAACCACCACACTGCCGGCGATGCTGTGGAGCTTGCGGCACCTGGAGGGCTTGCAGGCGAACAGAGATTCAAAAAACTGCACCGCTGTGGTCACCACCACCGGTGCGTCCCAGTTCTCCGTGGCCTGGAGCATGCGGAAGTTCTCCGAGGTGATCTCCTCCTGCTCCCCTGTGTCGTACTGCACATTGGAGTGGTGCTCCAACACCGCTTCCTCCCCCAGAATATCCCGAAAGACGGCGGCGGTCTGTTCAATGATCGAGGTGTAAGGGATCACATAGATCACCCGGCGCAGGCCGTTGGCCTGGGCATGGGCCAGGGCAAACGCCAGGGAGGCCACGGTTTTGCCGCCCCCTGTGGGGACTGTGAGGGTAAACAGGCCGGCTTTACGGCTTTCTCCCTCCGTCATGCACCGCTTCAAAATGGCACATCGCTGGCCATTCAGTTCCCCCTTTGGCGGGAACCACTTGGAAACATGATCCTGGAGCCGGGTCCAGAGTTTGTCCATACCGGGCCTCTCTCCGAGGGAGCGCGGATGTCCCTCCATAAAGGCCTCGGTATCCAGAAAATCGGCGTCCACCAGACAGGAGTAGAGCATCCGGGTAAAGAACATCCCGTCCAAGGGATGGTTAGCCCAGCCGGGGCAGGGGGCCGGCGGGAGGACGAGTTCCTGCTGCCACACCGGGTCTGGAACCACCCCGCCTGATCTCGCCCTGCGGATCCGGCCCTGAAAGGTGCCGCGCTCGTCGCTGTCCCCCTTGCCGCCTCCGTCCGGCAGGCCGCCATGGTGTCCCATCACCGCAAAGGCGGCGGGGTACTGTTTTTTCTGGAAGCAGGCATAGGCTCCCGCCGTGGCGTGATCCACCTTGGGTCCCCCCGTCAGCCGACGCCGAAAGCCGGCAGTGTACTTCCCCAGGTCGTGGGCCAGCCCCACCAGTTTCGCCTGATCTTCACCGCCAAAGGGTGCGGCAAATTCTTCGGCCAAACCGGCAGTCCCCTGCAGGTGTTCCAGCACAGTTTGTTCCCGTCCGTCCTCCGCGATATGCGCCAGATATTGTCTCATCGGAGCGCCTCCATTCTGTTCTGGATTTTTTCCCTATTCCCTCAAGGCTGTCACCGGCACCACGAACACCCCGTCCGGCCTTTGATACGCCGCGTTGGCCATGCCGCACAGGACACACAGGACTGCGGGCGGCTTGCCTTTGGGGTCGGCCTCGATCTGCTTTTTGATCTCCAGCAGATTTTCCGCAGCGGCGTCAATCTGATTGGCTCCCAGTTTGATCTCGAAGGCGCACCACCGGCCGTCCGGCAACTCGACAACCGCGTCGATCTCCTGGTCTTTGTAGTCCTGATAGTGGTAGAGCCGCCCCCCGAAGGATTCGGCGTAAATCCGCAGATCCCGCTCGCACAAAGCCTCAAAGAGAAAGCCCAGGGTCTCCAGATCCCCCAGCAGGCTGGCAGGTGTGGCCTTCAGCAGGGCGCAAGCCAAAGACGGGTCCGCAAAGTGCCGCTTCTCCGCCTGCTTTACCCGCACGGAGGAACGGATACCGGAGGAAAAAGGCGGCTGATTGTCCGTGATGAACAGCCGCTTGAAGATGTCCAGATAGGCCGCCACCGTGTTACCGTCAATATCTTCATCGTCCACCGCCTTGATGTCCCGCATCAGCGTCTTGTTGGTGGCGGTGGTGCTCTCATTCCGGGCCAGGGAGCGCAGCAGTAGGCGCATTTTCTGGGTGTCCCGCTTCACGCCGTCCATCCGGTACACATCATCGTCGATGACAGCGTCCAGGTATTGGGCGGGAAGCAGCGCCGCCTGCTCCAAGGTCAGGCCCAGGCTTCCCGGCCAGCCACCCCGAATAATCAGTTCGATCAGTCTCTTCAAGTCCACCTCGCCGGTCATGGCGGGCGTCAGTTTCCCGTGGCATAGCTGCTCCAGGGACACCTTGCCGCTGGAGTCCCCGGATTCCCACAGGGACATGGGGCGCATCCGCAGTCGGGCGATCCGTCCCGCGCCGCTGTGGAGAATCCCCTTGTGGTTAGGGGTGGCAGAGCCGGTGAGGATGAACTGCCCCTTTTGTGCCGTTTGATCCACTTTATAGCGCACGGCGTCCCAGAGGGGCGGCACCTCCTGCCACTCGTCGATCAGCCGGGGCGTCTCTCCCTCCAGCACCAGGGCGGGGGACAGTTCCGCCAGCTGGCGATTCTGGAAGTTGCCGGCGGGGTCGCCGATGTAGATCTCACTCTTGCTGTGATAGGAGGAAGTCCAGGTCTTGCCGCACCATTTCGGCCCCTCGATGCAGACGGCGCCAAAGGCGGACAGGTATTCCTCCACCTGTCGGTCGATGATGCGGGGCTTGTAGCTCTGTTTGTCCATAGCAGTCACCTCAACGATTCAGTAAAATTATTATATTTCATTCAGTCAAATTTTACAACTGTATTCCGTTTGATTTCTAAAAACAATTCAGTTTTATTGCGCCAGCAGCGGCGGCTGAGTCGCAAAGCATCAAATTTGCAGCCGCGTCCTCACAATCGCCTGTTGTATGCTCCTGTTCTTGCCCTTGCGGAAAGCGCAAGTTTACGGGAACCGCGCCACATGGTAAACTGAACCTGTATTTAGGGCGGAGCATTTGAGGGTGGAGCATTGTAGGGCGGAAGGAAAGCAGCAAGGGGGCAGTCTGCCCCGCGCTGTCCGCAGGAAGACTGAGAACCATGACAGGAGGGGCCATTTTAGGGAAACAATAATGGCGGGAATAGGATCGTAAAGACGCAATTACTTGCGAAAATGGAATAGGCACAAAAATAAAGGCACAAAAAGTCTGACTGCGGCCCATAGGGCACCCAGCTGCTTTTTGTGTCTTTTTGTGTATGGACTCCCAGGACGACCGAGGTATTTGCCAGCCGCGGTCTGTGGCAGAAATGCCGGAAAGGAGAACTTTGTCGATCATAGAAATAGAAGAAGTTGGACCAAGGAGAGCCGTCAGAGCGGTACGGCAGGAAAACCGTCCAGGGAGTCTGGCAGCCTCCCGACCTGCACGCCATGGTGAGAGCATGGCCCCGGCAGTGCAGGTACGCACATCCCCGATCCGCGGCCGGGCGGATCACACGACACATGCAACTGCTTCCAAATTGTCAGCAGTTACAGCCGAGTTCAGCGGTGGTGTCAGCGGCGCTCCATGGTTGGAACAGGGGAGAGCATCTCCTCCATGCCGCATTCGTACTGACCGAGTGCAAAGCCAAAGAGAGACAGGTTTCCGATGACAGAGCGCCTCATCCCTAAAAGTGCCTCTGCCCAGGCGTTTCAGGACCCTTTGGGCCAAGCCAAAAGGGAGGATTTCTCCGGAAATCCGGCGGAAACGGTCTCATCTGCCAATGGGCGGACTGCGCCCATTGGGACTATCTATGATCGACAAGGAGATTTTCGATATGGCAAAAACCATTCAAAACAAGGGTCTCTATCTGGCCCTGGTGAGCCAGTTAGACAAACTGGCCCGCCACAACCGCCAGGGCAGTTACCGCACCAAGGAACGCTACTACGAGGCGTGCAAGCGATTCTGCGCCTACCTGGCTGACGAGTACCACCTTCAGAAACTGGAGAACATCAGCGGCAAGCACCTGACCAGCTACGTCCTTTGGATGCAGGAGAGTAGTAAGTCCGCCTCCACCATTAAGACCGACCTGGCAGCCATCCGGTTCTTCCATGACAAAATGAGCCGGCCCAAGTATCAACTGCCTTCCAACGAGGAGCTGGCCGTCAAACTGGAACGCCGACGCTTTGGCGGTGTAGACCGCACCTGGAGCACAGAGGAGTTCAACCGGATGTTGGGTAAGGCCTTAGCGGAAGATCGCTATGACTATATTCTGGCTCTCTACCTGGCCCGTTACGCCGGACTCCGCATCCACGAGTGCTTCCGCATGGACACCGCCGCGGCGGAGCAGGCCCTTCGCGAGAATGCCGTCACCGTCAAGGGCAAAGGCGGCAAGATCCGCACGGTCCCCATCAATGAGCAGATCTCCATTGCCCTAAGGCGTCAGCTGGCGCGCACCCAGCGGGGCCACAAGCTGTTGGTGCCGGACGAAATGCCCACCGATCAGGCCATCCACCGCCTGCAGGTGTTCATTGCTTCGCACCGAAGCAGTATTCAGGCAAAATCCGATCCTCCCCTGACCTTTCACGGGCTTCGCCACACCTTCGCGGCGGAGAAGTATAAGGAACTGATGGACAGCGGCATGGGCGCCCTGGACGCCCACTTCACGGTATCCCGGCTGCTGGGCCATGAGCGGGCGGATGTGACCAATGTCTACCTGGCTTCCCTGTCCACAAAGGGCATGAAGGACAAGCATTGACACATATACTGCCTTACCAAGGAAGAGGGGATGTGTGTTGGGCGTTATCATGCATGGTCCGACAACTCCGGAAAAGCAGGAAGAACTTTCTAAGAAAGTTGCTGCCGTCCATGCGCAGACGGTGATAGAGAACATCAAGTCCATGCCCTGTCCTGTGGAGCAGAAGGCGGAGTTGATCGAGGCCATCAAACGGATACATCAGCAAAGGGATGGGGGTTGACCCCATCCCTTTGTGCTACCCTCTGTTTTTCAGTCTGCGCCATGTCTGCTTGCAGATCTGTACCCTGTCTCGTTCCCATGCTTTCAATGTATCAAGGGGAACCCCAAGCCGCCTGGCATATTCTGCCTGGGTCATCTGACGGCGCCGGCGCATTTCTCTGATCTGTTGTCCCTGACCATTGTAGAGGAACAAATGAAACTCGTCCAGCAGTCCGTGACCGGCACGGCGAACAGCTCCGCGATCTTCTGCATCTTCTCGATGGGGTAGTAGTCCCGCTGGGTGTTCTCGTATCCGGCATATGTGCTGCGGTCCAGACCGGCATAGTCTGCCACATCTCTTTGCAGCAGACCATGCTGGTATCGGTACCACCGCAGCTTGTCCGCAATCTTGTCGATCTGAGATGGATCGGTGTAGTGGAGATTGAACTTCTCCGCCTCCACCAGCGTGTGGGGCTGGACAAGCCGGAAACTGTGAATGTAAAGGGG
>CALXDC010000063.1 GCA_944386975.1 uncultured Oscillospiraceae bacterium
CTTGGTTCTAAGCGGACTTTTGGTGACTTTTCTTCCGCGAGAAAAGTCACCCGCCGGAGGCAGAACACCAAACGAAATACCGTCGGCTACCGACAAAAAGGAAACTTCCCTCGTCAGCAGGGCAAAAAGAAAACGCCCCCGCAGGGGGCGCTTTCACACTCATTCCTGGGCCGCCCAGTGGTCACAGAAGGGCCGCAGGGTGCAGTGCTCACAGTCCGGCCGCCGGGCCACGCACACCGCCCGGCCGTGGAGTACCATCCGGTGGCAGAAGGCGTTGCTCTCCTCAGGAGGGATACATTTTCTCAGCTGCATCTCCACCTTCAGGGGATCCTTGCTGCCGTCGGTGATCCCCAGCAGCCCGGTAATGCGGATGCAGTGGGTGTCGCAGACATACCCCTCCTTGCCGTAGATGTCCCCTAAAATAAGGTTCGCCGTCTTTCGGCCCACGCCGGGCAGACGGAGGAGATCCTCCATGTTGTCCGGAACCCTCCCGCCGTACTCGGTGAGGAGCATCCTGGCCGCGCCCACAATATCCCGGGCCTTGGCCCGCCAGAAGCCGGTGGAGTGGATGTACTGGCCCACCTCGTCCACATCCGCCTCTGCAAAATCCTCCAGAGTGGGGTAGCGGGCAAAGAGAGCGGGCGTCACCATATTCACCCGGGCGTCGGTGCACTGAGCGGCCAGACGCACGGAGAACAGCAGCTCATAGGCTTTCTTGCTGTCATATTCCAGGGAGCACTCCGCCCCGGGGTAGAGGACCTTCAGTTCCGCGATGATCGCGTCAATGGTCTCCTTGTTTTTCAATCCCATCACCTCGCCCCCATCATACCACAGGATGGGCCAAAATTCGAGGAAAAAATATGGGCAAACCAGAAAATTTGTGGTACAATGGTGCAATCGCACAAGGAGGTCTCTATGTATGCGCCTATACTTCAAACAGCGGTTTTTCTCCTGGCTGGACAGCTACGACATCTACGACGAGCAGGACCGGGTGGTCTTCACCGTGGAGGGAAAGCTGAGCTGGGGGCACTGCCTTCATATTTCAGATGCTGCCGGGAACCACATCGCCACTCTTCAGGAGAAGGTTTTCTCCTTCCTGCCCCGGTTTGAGTTGTACATAGGGGAGCAGTATGTGGGCTGCATCACAAAGGAGTTCACCTTCTTCCGCCCCAGCTTCTCCATCGACTGCAACGACTGGACCGTGGAGGGGGAGTGGCTGGAATGGGACTATGAGATCCACAGCGCCAGCCGTGGACGCATTGCCAGACTCTCCAAGGAGCCCTTCCGCCTTACCGACGCCTATGTATTGGACGTCCAGGACCCTGACGATGCATTGGGGGTGCTGATGGTGGCGCTGGCCATCGACGCGGAGAAGTGCTCCCGCAACTGAACGGAATCGAGGAAACTGTATGGAACAGCCTCTTGCCGACCGGATTCGGCCCAAGACCTTAGACGAGGTGGTGGGGCAGCGGCACCTTTTAGGGCCCGACGCCCTGCTGCGCCGCTTCATCGAGAAGGGCGCCAACGCCAATATGATCTTCTACGGCCCCTCCGGGGTGGGGAAGACCACCGTGGCCAACATCATCGCCCAGCGCACCAGCCGCCCCCTCTACCGCCTCAACGCCACCACCGCCAGCACCCAGGATATCCGGGACATTATGGCGGACATCGGCACCATGGTGGCTCCCAACGGGGTGCTGTTGTATCTGGACGAGATCCAGTATTTCAACAAGCGCCAGCAGCAGAGCCTGCTGGAGTTCATGGAGAATGGGAAGATCACCCTCATCGCCTCCACCACGGAGAACCCCTACTTCTGTGTGTTCAATGCCCTTTTGAGCCGCAGCACGGTCTTTGAGTTCAAGGCCCTCACCGCCGCCGACGTGGAACCGGCGGTGGAGCGGGGACTCCAGATTGTGGCGGAGGAGAGCACTTTGCCCCTCACCTGGGAGGCGGAGGTACCCAAGGTCATCTCCACCGCATGCGGCGGCGATGTACGAAAGGCCCTCAACGCCGTGGAGTTTCTCTATGAAGCCGCCAAGATTCAGGATGGACAGCTGCACATCACCGCCGCCGACGCAGCGGAGGCCACTCAGCGCAGCGCCATGCGCTATGACCGGGAGGGGGACGCCCATTACGACCTCCTCTCCGCCCTTCAGAAGTCCATCCGGGGCAGTGATCCCGACGCCGCCATCCATTACCTTGCCAAACTCCTGGTGGCGGGGGACCTTCTGAGCCCCTGCCGCCGCCTCCTGGTGATCGCGGCGGAGGACATCGGCCTCGCCTATCCCCAGGCCATGGCCATCACCAAGGCCTGCGTGGACGCGGCGCTGCAGATCGGCCTCCCGGAAGCCCGGCTCCCCCTGGCGGAGGCCGCCGTGCTGCTGGCCACCTCTCCCAAGTCCAACACCGCCCACAACGCCATCATAGAGGCCATGGAGGACGTGCGGAAGGGGAGGACCGGGGACGTGCCCCGGCACCTCCAGAACGTCCACGCCGACTCCGCAGGCAGCGCTCCGGCCCCTAAGTACAAGTACCCCCACGTGTTCCCCAACCGCTGGGTGGAACAGCAATATCTCCCTGACGCGGTGAAGGACGTCCAGTATTACCACTACGGCGAGAACAAAACCGAGCAGGCCGCCAGGGCCTATTGGGAAAAGATCAAGGGGCGGTAGGGGCCTGCGGCGGGTCATAGGACCAGTTGGCAGGCACCTCGCCGGTGAGAAAGTAGCGGATGGGGGGCGGCGGTGCGTTTTCCTCCAGCCGCTGGAGGATCTGAAGCTTGATCTTTTTTTGCTGGGGGAGAATGCTCTTGATATAGACGGCTACCCCGTCGTCCTCCTGAATGCCGTCCTTCGGCTCCGCGAGGCCCACCAGATTAGGGGTCAGCTCCACAAAAACGCCGTAGTCCCGGACGCTCCGGACCACACCGGTGACGGTCTCCCCGGGAGCAAAGGCGGCGGCATTTTCCAGCCAGGTACCGAGGAGCTCCTTGTGGGTGAGGGTGAGGCGGCCGGTATCCCGGTCAAAGGATTGGACTGCCGCCAGGATTCGCTGGCCCTCGGAGAGGCGGCAGGCGGGGTGGTGAACCCGGACCGCGGAGAGGCCTACTTTGGGCAGCAGGGCAACCACTCCGCAGCCCACGTCCACAAAAGCACCAAAGGAGGCCAAATGGGTCACCCGTCCCCGGAGTACCGTCCCCGGGGGACAGTCTTCCGCCAGATGAACCAGCAGCTTTTCCTGAGCCGCCCGGCGGGAGAGGTGGAGCAGAGGCTTCCCGCCGCCATCCACGGTGACGCCGGTGATGACGAACTGGACGGGCCGTCCCACCCGGGAGAGAACGGAGATCTCCCGCCCGGCCCCGCTGACGGCGGGATGGACCGCCAAATGGCGGGGGAGGAGGCCGTCAAAGCCCCGATAGGACACGTGGAGGTCGTGGCGCTGGTCGCAGCGGAGGGCCTGACCCTCCACAATCTCCCCGGCCTCTACCAGTTCCTGGATCTCCTCCAGGGAGGCAGGAGCCTCCGATATGGGGGCGCAGCCCTCAGGATAAAAAATAGGCAGATTCCTCATACATTCACCATCCTGTTTTCAGTTTGGGATGGTATACTATATGCAGTGCCGCCATCTGGCGGCACAGGGAGGGCGTGTATGGATCTCAAGTTACATCAGCGGGTGGAGTTGAAGAAGCAGCACCCCTGCGGCAGCAGAATCTGGACCATCCACCGGGTAGGTATGGACATCAAGCTGCGCTGCGAGGGCTGCGGACATGAGCTGATGCTGCCCCGCAGCAAGGCCGAGAAGGCCATCAAACGAATTCTGACAGAGGAGGAGCCGTCGTGAACAAGAAGCTGACTCGGATTTTTGCCAGCGTCATCGTGGGACTGCTGGTGGTGTCCATGCTGCTGAGTCTGGTACTGCCCTTTGTGGGCTGAATCGACTGGAAAAGCATATGTGAAAGGGGAATATCCTTTACAGAATGTTCCTGGAAAGAACCACAAGAGGAGGCATACGCCTCCTCTTTTTTCCGTCCCAAGGCGGATTGCGACGCTTTTGCCGCCGGTGTTGTCCTATACTGAGGGGCAGAGAGGAGGGGAGCGGATGACCGTCATCTATCCCGATGTGGCTTTTGCCCTCAACGCCCTGTTGGATGGCTTGGTGCTGCGATGCACTATGGTTCTCATGGGCCACCCCGCCCGGCGGCGTAGGATTCTTCTGGCGGCAGCCCTGGGAGGACTATACGGGGCGCTGGCGGTTCTGCCGCCCCTGTGGCTTCTGGCTTCCTTCCCGGGAAAAATTCTGGCGGCCCTGGCTATGGTGGCCCTGGTCTACGGGAGGGGGCCCCTGTACCTCCGGTGCTGCGTACTGTTTTTTATGGTGTCCGGGGCCCTGTCCGGGGCTGTCACGGCGGTAAGTGCTCTCTTCCGCACCGCCGACCATCCCCTGGTGATCTTTCTCACCTCCGGACTCCTCTGCGCTTTTGCTATGACAGTGGTGTTCCGTGCCTCTGCCAAGGCGGCGGTGGAGGGGAAGGTGATCCGGGCGGTAGTGACCCATGGAGGCAAAAGCGTCCAGATCCGCCTCCTCCGGGATACAGGCAATACTCTCCTGGATCCGGAAACAGGCAGGGTGGTTTGCGTGGTGGAGGAAAAAGCTCTGGAGCCTCTGCTCTCGGAATGCAATATTCTGTATAGGAAAATTCCTTTTCAGTCGTTGGGGCAGAGTAGGGGAGAGCTCCTTTGCTTTACTTGTGAGAACTTGAGCATTGAAAATGCGGCATTGGGCGCTTATCCTGTGGGATTGGCGGACCATCCCCTTACTGACGGGGGCGGCTATGTGGGACTGTGGGGCGGAGAGAAAGGAGGAAACGGCGCTGGACTGGCTTCATAAGGTACATACATTTCTCCAAAGACTGCTGGAGCGGCTGGGCCTTCTTCTGCCCGGCAACGTTCACTATATCGGGGGCAGCGACTCCCTGCCCCCGCCCCTGCCGCGGGAAGAAGAGGCGGCGCTGCTGGAGCGCCTGGACCAGGGGGATCTGGAAGCCCGGCAGACGCTCATTGAGCGGAACCTGCGTCTGGTGGTGTACATTGCCCGCCGCTTTGAGAACACCGGCATCCACATCGAGGACCTGATCTCTATCGGCACCATCGGTCTCATCAAAGCGGTAAACACCTATAAGTCCGACAAAAATATCAAACTGGCTACCTACGCCTCCCGGTGTATTGAGAACGAAATTTTGATGTATCTGCGGAAAAATGCCGCCCAGCGGGGAGAGGTGAGCTTAGACGAGCCCCTGAATACCGACTGGGACGGCAACGAGCTCCTCCTCAGCGACGTGCTGGGCACCGATGGGGATACGGTGATGCGCCCCATCGAGGAGGACGTGGACCGGACTCTCCTCAGCCAGGCCATCGACCGGCTGGACGACCGGGAGCGGGAGATCATCGTCTCCCGGTTCGGCCTCTACGGAACCCGGGAGCAGACCCAGAAGGAGGTGGCGGACCGGCTGGGCATCTCCCAGTCCTACATTTCCCGGCTGGAAAAGCGGATCATCACCCGGCTCAAGCGGGAGATTCTGCGGATGAGCTGACCCCCCTTGCAAAAAAAGTTCGCGCCCTGAATCCCTTGGAGCGCGGGCTTTTTTTGCGTTCTGGGGAAGAGAGGAGCTGAAGAGGGGCTTGACACATCGGCCAATAGGGTATATAGTTCATTACACAAGTAATGAACCAACGAAGGGAGGCGCGACGTGAAGGAGCAACTGACCGAGAGCAAGTCCATCTACCTCCAGATCAGTGAGATGATCGAGACGGACATCCTCCGGGGGATTCTTCTGGAGGAGGAGCAGGTGCCCAGCACCAATGAGCTGGCCCGGCTATATACCATCAACCCCGCCACCGCAGGAAAGGGCGTCAACCTGCTGGTGGAGGAGGGGATCCTCTACAAGAAGCGAGGCATCGGCATGTTCGTGGCCGCCGGAGCCCGGGAGGCCATTTTGAAGAAGCGGCGAAAATCCTTTGAGGAGACCCATCTGGCCCCTCTTCTGCGGGAGGCGGAGAGTTTGGGCATCACCAGAGAGGAACTGATCGCCATGATCCGTGAGAAATAAAGGAGAACTATGATGAAACTGCAGTGTACTGATCTTGTCAAAGCCTACGGAACCCTTCACGCCGTGGACCACATTGACCTGACTTTGGAGCAGGGAAAGATCTACGGCCTCATTGGCCGCAACGGGGCAGGGAAGACCACCCTGCTGTCCCTCCTCACCGCTCAGAACCCCGCCACAGCCGGAGAAGTATCCCTGGATGGGGAGCCGGTGTGGGAGAACCGGGAGGCTTTAGCCCACCTCTGCTTCAGTCGGGAGCTGAATATCAGCCCGGAGACGGGGCTGGGGAATCTGAAGGTAAAGGAATACCTCCGCATTGCCTCCATCTACTACCCCCACTGGGACGACGCCATGGCCAAGGAGCTGGTGGAGCTGTTCCGTCTGCCGGTGAAGAAAAAGCTCCAGAAGCTGAGCAAGGGCATGCTGTCCATGGTGACCATCATTGTGGCCCTGGCCAGCAAGGCGGATTTCACCTTCCTGGACGAGCCGGTGGCGGGCCTGGACGTGGTGGCCCGGGACCAATTCTACAAGCTCCTTTTGGAGGAGTATAGCGCCACCGGCCGCACCTTTGTGATCTCCACCCACATCATCGAGGAGGCCGCCGACGTGCTGGAGGAGGTCATTATTCTTCGGGATGGGAAGCTTTTGATGACGGAGAATGTCCAGGACCTTCTGGACAGCGCCCGGTATGTCAGCGGCAAGACCGAGGAGGTGGACGCCGCCGTCCGGGGCCTGGAGGTCCACCACGCCGAGTCCATGGGTCGCAGCAAGGGCGTCACGGTACTGCTGAAACCGGGCCAGGCGGTGGAGGAAAGCCGGGATGTTACCGTCCAGCCTCTGAGCCTTCAGAAGATCTTTGTGGCGCTCTGCGGAGAGGAGGAGCGGGCATGAGAGGGAGAAACCTTCGATTTTGGCGGCGCTACGCCCTGGAGCTGCTGGGGATCGGGCTGGGGGCGGCTTTCTTCTGCCTGGTGGTCTCCGCCATGGGGGCGAAGCCGGAGGCCCTGCCGGGGGTACTGATGTGCACGCCCTACTACCTGTCCATGGGCTGCGCCTTCGGCTTGATCCTGTGCTGCTTCTCCATCCATATCTCCTATCTGCCTCTGATCCTTGCCATGGGGAGCACCCGGCGGGAGGCCTTCTGGGGCTTTCTCCTGTGCCGCCTGGCAGTGGTAGCCGCGGCGGCTGTGGTGTCCCTCCTGGTGTGGCTCCTCCTGCCGGGGGACGTGGCTCGGGACGGGCTGACGCTGCTGCCCCTGCTGGCCCTGCTGATGCTGCTCTCCTCCCACCTTGGGAGCCTCATGGGCCTTCTCTACCAGAAGTGGAAGGGGCTTGGCATCTGCATCCTGGCGGTCCTCTGCGGCGCGGCGGGGGCCGGGGCCTCCGTCACGGTGATGACCAGCTCCCGGGGAACGGCCCTGCTCTCCCAGTGGATGGGCCCCCTTGGCACATGGATCGCGGTGGGTACTGTCCTGTGGCTGCTGCTGGGGGCGGCGGACCTGCTCCTCACCCGAAATACCCTGCGCCGCAGGGAAGTGAAGCTATAAAGGAGGGAATGGTATGAGAGATATTTGCATCACCTGGCGCATCCACCAGAAGGACTTTTCCTTCCTGGCGGCCTGCGTGGCCGTGGGCTGGGGGATCGGGGTAGTCACCGCCCTTCTCTGCCTGCGCTTTCTCATGGAGCCGGGGGAGGGGTTCGTCACCATCGGCGCCCTCTTCGCCTTCTTCGCCATCGCCGTGGGTCTCCTGTCCCGGGGCAATCAGAACAGCTCTACCCGTTACGCCCTGGCCATCTCCATGGGCCAGACCCGCCGGGCCTACCTCCTGTGGGACTCCCTGGCCAGCTTTTTGGAGTGCCTGGTGTTCACCGGCGGGGTGCTCCTCTTAGGGATAGCAGAGCGGGCCCTCTATCTCGCCCTCTGCCCGGAGGAGGAGGACGTGCTGGACTTCATCCGGGTCTTCTCCCAGTACCGCTACGCCCCCTGGATCGTTCTGATTGCCTGCGCCGCCTTTGTATGCCTGGACCTGCTGCTCACCGCCCTGATGCTCCGGTTCGGGCGGAAGGGGATGTTCGTCTTCCTAGTGCCCGTATGGGTCATGACCCTGATCATCAGTCCCGCCCTCAACGCGGTGCGGGGGAACCCCGGCTCCCTGATGGCCATGCTGGGAGAGGGGCTCATCCGACTGGGCGGCTTCCTCTATGGCATAGGCGGTGTCATCGCTGGCGCTGTGGTAGTGCTGGCGCTGGTAGGGGCCAGCGTGGCTTATCTCCTCCGGGCGCCGGTCCAGCTGTGATGTCCCTTTTTTCCCGGAATCCCCCGCAGAGCGCCCTTCACCGCTCTGCGGGGGTACTTTTTGATTGGAAAGCCCCAAGTGGAAAAAATGGGTACCCAGGATTTTCTACGTGTCAAGATATTGACAGGAGAAAAATACCTGCTACAATATCTTGTGTTGACTTTCCACCGCTTTCAAGCGGTGTTGGAATACGCAAATACAAAGGAAAGCAGAGAGGAAGAAGAACATGCCCATTTCCAAAAATGCCCAGGCGGTGCTGGAGCGGCGCTATCTGATTCGGGATGAGAAGGGGAACCCCACAGAGACGGTGGACGATCTCTTCCACCGGGTGGCCGGGGCCATTGCAGCGGCGGACCGGGTTTTTGACGAGAAGGCGGCCGTGGATGCCACGGCAGCCGACTTCTACCGGATGATGACGGAGCTGGAGTTCCTGCCCAACTCTCCCACCCTGATGAACGCGGGCCGTCCCCTGGGGCAGCTGTCCGCCTGCTTCGTTCTGCCGGTGGGAGACTCCATGGAGGAGATCTTCGACGCCATCAAGCACGCGGCCCTCATTCACAAGAGCGGCGGCGGCACCGGCTTCTCCTTCTCCCGCCTGCGGCCCAAGGGGTCCACGGTAAATTCCACCGGCGGAGTGGCCAGCGGCCCCATCTCCTTTATGAAGGTGTTCAACGCCGCCACTGAGGCGGTGAAGCAGGGCGGCACCCGCCGGGGGGCCAACATGGGTATCCTCCGGGTGGACCATCCCGATATTATGGAGTTCATCACCTGCAAGAACGACACCAAGGAAATCACCAACTTCAACATCTCCGTTGGCATCACCGAGGCCTTTATGACCGCCGTGGAGCGGAACCAGGAGTATGACCTGGTGGACCCTGCCACCCGTCAGGTCACCGGTCGCCTGAAGGCCAAAGAGGTTTTCGACACCATTGTCCAATCCGCCTGGCAGACCGGCGAGCCGGGCATCATCTTCCTGGACCGCCTCAACCGGGACAATATGGTGCCACAGGTGGGGGAGATCGAGTCCACCAACCCCTGCGGCGAACAGCCCCTGCTGCCCTATGAAGCCTGTAACTTAGGCTCCATCAACCTGGTACAGCACCTGAAGAAGACGGAGAATGGCTACGCCATTGACTGGGAGAAGCTGGACCGGACGGTGGACATGGCGGTCCACTTCCTGGACAACGTCATTGAGGTCAACCAGTACCCCCTGCCGGAGATCGACAAGATGACCCGGGCCACCCGGAAGATCGGCCTTGGCGTTATGGGCTTTGCCGATATGCTGTTGTATCTGGGCGTGCCCTACAACAGCAGCCGGGGTGTGGAACTGGGCCGCCAGATCATGGAACGGATTAACATCCGAGGCCATGAAGCCAGCCGGCAGCTGGCCAAGACCCGTGGGGCTTTTCCCCTCTTTGAGGAGAGCACCTTCCGCAATGAGGAGCCTATCCGCAACGCCACCGTTACCACCATTGCCCCCACAGGCACCCTGTCCATCATCGCGGGGGTATCCAGCGGCGTGGAGCCGGTGTTTGCCTACGCCTATATCCGCAACGTCATGGACCACACCCACCTCATCGAGACCAACCAGATCCTCAAGGACAAGCTGGCAGAGGCGGGACTCTACTCCGAGGAGCTGATGCAGCAGATCGTGGACCACGGTACCCTGGCCCACGTGGAGGGCATCCCCGAGGAGATCAAGCGGGTCTTCGTCTGTGCCCACGACGTGTCCCCGGTGTGGCATGTGCGGATGCAGGCCGCCTTCCAGGAGCACACGGACAACGCTGTCAGCAAGACGGTGAATTTCCCCAATAGCGCCACCAAGGACGACGTGGCGGAGGTGTACCAGCTGGCCTATACACTCGGGTGTAAAGGAACTACCATTTACAGAGACGGAAGCCGCAATGAGCAGGTACTGAACATCAAAAAGGTCAACGACGGCAAACCGGAGGTCCCTGCTGCCAAGCCCAAGGCCGCGGAGCCCCCCAAGGCCAGAGAGGTCTGTCCCGGCCACATTGAGGGGGACTACGGCCGCCTGCTGCCCCGGCCCCGTCCGGAGGTTACCACCGGCTTTACAGAGAAGGTCCGCATCGGCTGCGGCAACCTGTATATCACCGTCAATTACGACGAGCAGGGCATCTGTGAGGTGTTCACCAACACCGGCCGCGCCGGCGGCTGTCCCAGCCAGAGCGAGGCTACGGCCCGCCTGGTGTCCGTTGCCATCCGCAGCGGCATGGACCCCAAGGAGATCATTCAACAGCTCAAGGGCATCCGTTGCCCCTCCTGCCTGCGGCAGCCCGGTGTGCCGGTGATGAGCTGCCCCGACGCTATTGCCAAGAGCCTGGAGAAGGTGATCAAGGCCACCCAGGGCTGCACCATTCCCGCCGCCATCCCTGTAATCCCCACGCCCGCCGCCAAGCGGGATCTCTCCCCGGCGGAGGCCAAGCTGGCCAAGTTCTGCCCCGAGTGCGGCAGCAAGCTGGAGCATGAGGGGGGCTGCGTCACCTGCCGCAACTGCGGATACTCCAAGTGCGGCTGATAAGGAAATTTCCTTTACAGTGTTTCTTTCACAAAAAAATCCCGCGTTTCCAACCGGAAACGCGGGATTTTTCCTACAGGCGGGGGAAGGGGCTCACAGCCGCTCCAGGATCTTCAGAAGGAAGGCCCAGGTCCGCTGGACGGAGGC
>CALXDC010000064.1 GCA_944386975.1 uncultured Oscillospiraceae bacterium
ACGTCTGTAAAGGGGCCCTGACGGCTTCTCCGGATGTACTGCTCCTTGGGGGCGTAACCCACTTTCAGGATCACGTCCAGGCTCTTGGACTTGTCGCCGATGCTGTACCGGGCGGAACCAAAGTCTAAGAGCTTCACGATGCCGTCTTTTGTGATATAGATGTTGTCCGGAGTCACATCGCGGTGAATGAACCCCTCAGCATGGACCGCCGTCAAGGCCCGCAGCACCGGGATCATCACGTTGAGGGCGTCCTCCACGCTGACCTTCCCGCCGTGATTGGCGATATAGGTTTTGAAGGAGATGCCCTCGATGTAGTCCATCACAAAGTAGGACGTGTCGTTCTCGTCGAAGCAGTCCGATACACCGGCAATGTTGGGATTGCCGATGAATTTTGCCAGGGTCCGGGCCTCCTCCTGGAACCGCTCCGCTCCATAGGAAAAGGCCTCCGTTTTGCTCTCCGCCATCACGGACACGGTGGTACCGTCCACACGGGTGGCAAGTTCTCCCGGCATGAACTCCTTGATGGCCATTTTGGCCTCCAGCTTGGTGTCCCAAGCCAGATAAGTAATACCGAAGCCGCCCTGACCCAGCACCCGGCCCACGATGTACCGGTCATTCAAAACCGTTCCCGCCCGGAGAGCCACGGGGAATTTTTTGACGTTCTCCTCCAGGTCAAAGCCGCAGTAGGGGCAGGGGCCCTCCCCCTCCGGAATCTCCTGGAAGCAGTTGTAGCAGAAATGCTGAATATCAAAAGTCGGCATAAATTCACTCCTCAGTACGTCAACGTCACTTTTGGCACGTGCGCAATCGGGGACCGGTCTGTAATATTTTCGCCTCCATAGAGATTTAGCTCCTGTAAATTTTTCATATTCTCCAGTGGTGATAAGTCTACATCGCCATCTACCCACAGGTTCAGAGATTGCATGTCCGTCAGTTCGGACAGAGGAGTTAAATCCTTTACTCCACTGTAATTGGATAAAAACAGATTTCGCAGATGGACGGCCCCTTCTACCCCATCCAACGTATCAATATCAAGAGAGTGGAGGCTTACCGATTGTAGCCGGGTCATGTCGAAAAGAACGGACAAATCCCTGCTGGGTGTCGTCAACTTTCCGTTCAGAGCTAATCTCTGTAAATTGGTCAGCTTTTTTAAGGGAGAAATATCCGTACCATCTGCGACAACCAAGCTTATTTCAGTCAATTGTGTCAGATTGGATAGTGGGGAGAGGTCCTGAATATAACTGACGGGATCGCTCCCCCATGTTCCCTCCATAAAGAGGTACTGTAAGGAGGTGAGCCCAGACAGTGGGGAAAGATCCTGAATCTTGGAATTTGGAGGGAGTGCCAGATCTTCTAGTGATGTCAGGCCCTCCAAGGGTGAGAGATCTGCAATGTCTGAATTGTAACCGCCAATCCGGAGCCCAATCAGTCGATGGAGGTCTGCCAGAGGAGAAAGATCACTGAGATTATTGTCGTTTAAGTTCAGAATTTCGAGATTGACCATATACCGCAGCGGTTCGATATCTGTGTCTGTCAGCCCCATTCCGCTCAAATCCAATTCTGTCAAATCCGTGCTGTATTCTTGCCCCTGAATGGTAATAGACGGCACTTCAGCCTGAATCAGCCGGTCGCTTTCTTCGCCCGAACCGGACGTTTCCCGGGATGCATTTCCTCCGCCTCCGGCAAGGTAGCCGATCCCGGCCACCAGCACCACCGCCGCGGCGATGCCCGCGATGAGGGCGGGCTTGATCTTCTTCTTGGCAGGCTGGGCGGGCGCAGTCTCGGTGGCGGCTGCGGGCAGCTCCACCACCTGCTGGGATTCGATGGCCTCCAAAAACTCCGCCGCGCTTTGGAACCGGTCCTCCGGCTGGACGGCAAGGCCCTTCAGAATGGCCTTGTCCAGGTACTCCGGGATCTCGATGCCCAGCTGGGAGATGGGTTGGAGCTCGTCCTTGTCCAGCCGCTCCAGGCTCTCCGGCGGCAGGTAGCCCGTGATGGCCGCGTAGAAGCAGGCCGCGCAGGAGTACACGTCGGTGTAAGGGCCCTGGCGGCTGCGGCGGATATACTGCTCCTTTGGAGCATACCCCACCTTCAAAATCACGTCAAGGCTTTTGGATTTGTCGCCGATGGAGTACCGGGCGGAGCCGAAGTCCAGCAGCTTCACCATGCCGTCCTTGGTGATATAGATGTTGTCCGGGGTCACGTCCCGGTGGATGAAGCCCTCCGCGTGGACCGCCGTCAGAGCCCGCAGCACCGGAATCATCACATTGAGGGCGTCCTCCACGCTGACCTTCCCGCCATGATTGGCGATGTAGGTCTTGAAAGAGATGCCCTCGATGTAGTCCATGACAAAGTAGGATGTGTCATTTTCATCGAAGTAGCTGCTGACTCCAGCGATGTTGGGGTGGCCCATGAACTTGGCCAAAGTCCGGGCCTCCTCCTGAAACCGCTCTGCCCCGTAGGTGAAATCCTCCGACCGGCTCTTCATGGCCACGGATACGGTGGTCCCAACGCGGGTGGCGATGTCACTGGGCATGAACTCCTTCACTGCCACCTTGGCGTTCAGCTGGGTGTCCAGGGCCAGATAGGTAATGCCGAAGCCGCCCTGCCCCAGTACACGACCGATAATATACCGGTCGTTCAGTACTGTCCCCGCCGGAAGTGCCGTGGGGTAATCCGCCTGATTTTCCGCAAGGTCAAACCCACAGTAGGGGCAGGGGCCCCCGCCCTCCGGGATCTCCTGGAAACAGTTATAGCAGAGATGGCTGGTCGTCATTTCCATACGAATGCCTCGTTTTCTTCGTTATTCCTTGGTTACATTGGGTACATGGTCCACCGGGGACCAGTCGGTGATCTTCTGATCTCCATACTCCGCAATCAAAAGATTCTGTAAATGGGATAGATTCTGAAGAGGTGCAATATTGGTGATATTTCTCTCATACAACGCCAGAGACTGCAGATTGCTCAGCTGTCCGATGGGGGTCAGATCCGTGAGAGACGGTTTTGACCAGTCACTTCCCTCACAGAAAAGCGTCAGCGCCCGCAGATTCTGCAGCGGTGTCAGCGGTGAGAGATCCAGGACGCGGTGATCGACACACAGAGTGAGTTCCTTCAGATTTGTCAGCCCGGATAGCGCTTCGATGTCCACACAGAAAGCGTCGTCTCCATTGTGGTACATCAGGGTTACGGTCTCCAACCCAGTCAGCCCCTCAATTCCCTGGAGACTGAGCGTGTCGTCAAAGTATAGCTCCAGCGTCTTCAATTTGGTCATGCCGCTGATGAACTGCAAATCACCCGGGGCCATCTGGCTGCTTCCCTTTCCGATCAACCGAAGCGTCTGCAATTCCGCCAGTTCAGAGAGAGGGGAAAAATCTGTATAGGCACCTTCGCCGTTAATGTACAGGTAGGTCAGATTTTTTAAGTTCCGCAGCGGCTCCAGGGAATCTACGCCGCTGATCGTAACGCCAAGCCGCTCCAGTTTCGTCAGATTGGATAATGGGGATAGATCGTCGATCTGATAAGCCCCCGCAGAGGAATCTCCGGACATGGAAAATTCTCTCAGTTCCGTCAAGCCGGAAATAGGCGTCAAATCCCGAATCTGACTGTTTGCAGGGAGCACCAGCGTTTCCAACTTTTTCAGGCCGCTCAAAGGAGTAATATCTTGGATATTGGGATTGTTGACACCGGAATCAGTCCCACCCAGACGAAGTGTCTTTAAATTCGTCAGGCCGACCAGAGGAGTTAGATCCGTCAGGTTGTTGCCCCGCAGTTCCAAGCTTTCCAGCTGTGTTAAACCAGCCAATGGGGTCAAATCCGTCAGCTGGTTCTGCCGCAGATCCAAGCTTCTGAGATTGACCATGTATTGCAGTGGTTCTATATCTGCATCTGTCAGATACATGGAACCCAAGTCCAATTCCGTCAGATCGGTGCTATATTCCTGCCCGGCGATGGTGATAGACGGCACCTCCGCCTCAAGCAGTGGAAATTCATCGCCGCCGTTGTCGGAAATCTGTACCTGCCGCCCTCCCCCGCCGATGACAATGCCGATACCCAGCACCACAGCTATGCCTGCCGCGATCCCCGCGATCAGGAGAGGCGTGCGCTTCTTCTTTGCCGGGACTGCAGATGCGGCGGAGGGCACCTCCACCACCTGCTGGTTCTCGATGGCCTCTAAAAACTCTGCCGCACTCTGGAACCGGTCCTCCGGCTGGACAGCCAGACCCTTCAGAATGGCCTTGTCCAGATACTCCGGGATCTCGATGCCCTGCTGGGAGATGGGCACTAAGGTATCCTGGTCCATCCGCTCCAGGCTCTCCGGCGGCAGATAGCCCGTGATGGCCGCATAGAAGCAGGCCGCACAGGAGTACACGTCCGTAAAGGGGCCCTGGCGGCTTCGCCGGATGTACTGCTCCTTGGGTGCGTATCCCACCTTCAGGATCACATCCAGGCTCTTGGACTTGTCGCCGATAGAGTACCGGGCGGAGCCGAAGTCCAGCAGCTTTACCACACCGTCTTTGGTAATATAGATGTTGTCCGGGGTCACGTCACGGTGGATGAACCCCTCCTGGTGGACTGCCGTCAGAGCCCGCAGCACCGGGATCATCACATTGAGGGCGTCCTCCACGCCGACCTTCCCGCCGTGATTGGCAATGTAGGTCTTGAAGGAGATGCCCTCGATGTAGTCCATCACAAAGTAGGACGTGTCGTTCTCATCAAAGCAGTCCGACACACCGGCAATGTTGGGGTTACCGATGAACTTCGCCAGGGTCCGGGCCTCCTCCTGGAACCGCTCCGCCCCGTAAGTGAAAGCCTCCGTCTTGCTCTCCGCCATGACGGACACCGTGGTGCCGTCCACACGGGTGGCCAACTCTCCCGGCATGAACTCCTTGATGGCCATTTTGGCCTCCAGCTTGGTGTCCCAAGCCAGATAGGTGATGCCGAAGCCGCCCTGGCCCAGCACCCGGCCCACGATGTACCGGTTGTTCAATAACGTTCCCGCCCGGAGAGCTACCGGGTACTTTTTGACATTCTCCTCCAGGTCAAACCCGCAGTAGGGACAGGGGCTCCCGCCCTCTGGAATCTCCCGGAAGCAGTTGTAGCAGAGATGGGAAATCGCTCGTGCGGACATAAGATCTCCTCCGTTTTGTCAATCCAATACCACCTGCGGAATATTTTCCAACGGCGACTGGTCCACAATGCGCGTCGAGGGGAACAGGTTGACATACTCCAGATTCCCAAGCCCGGCCAGAGCGCTGATATCGAGGGCCGGACTGTTCACATTGGCCGACGTTCCGGCGAACAAATACAGATGTCGCAGCTTGGAAAGCCCCGCCAGCGGGTTCAAATCGGTAATCGTGCGGGCGGGGTCCTCACTGCGTGTCCCCAGAGACAACTCCTCCAAATTGACCAGAGACTCCAGACCGGACAGGCTGGTCAATCCATCCACTCTTCCGAGATCCAGTTTCCGCAGCTTCGTCAGCCCCGACAGGGCCGTCAGGTCCTGGGCGGAACACAGTACCGTATCCCCGGAACGGTGGAGCAAAAGGCTCTCCAGGGACGTCAAGTTGGAGAATACGCTGAGGTCATCTACCCGGAAGGATCCGCCGGTCAGTTCCACATTCACCAGACTCACCGCTCCCGCCATGGGTGCCAGATCCACGTCCCGCACCGAGAGGAGCAACCGCTCCAGCTTTGGCATATTTGCCAAAAAGTCCAGGCTGTCGATGCTGTTGCTGTCGCTGTACCGGGTACCCATCATCACCAGTTCTTTCAGCTGGGTCATCCCGGACAGGGCGGAGAAGTCGGTGTAGTTGGGCGCAGAGGGAAGATACAACCCCTCCAGGTTCACCAGTCCCGCCAGAGGGGACAGATCGGTGATGGAACTGGAGGTCATACTGCCATCGTCAAGATAGAGCGTTTTCAGATTGGTCAGGCTGGCCAAAGGCGTCAGATCGGACAGATCCGGATTGGCCAGTTCTAACTGCTCCAAATTCGTCAGTCCGGAAATGGGCCCTAAATCCGTGGCTCCGGTCCCCATGAGGTTCAAAGCCGTAAGGCCGGTGAGCCCCTCCAGAGGGGAGAGGTCGGTGATGTCCGGATTGTCCTCCAGGGACAAAACCTCCAGGTCCGTCATCTGGCTGAGGGGGACAATGTCCTCGTTGGTCAGGCCAGCGCCCCTCAGCTTCAGCTCCGTCAGCGCAGTGGAATACTCCTCCCCGGCAATGGTAATCTTGGGGGCCAGAGCCTCGGTGATGGGATTGCCGCCGCCTGTCCCGCCGTTTTCGCCGGAACTGCCGCCCCCTCCGCCGAACAGAGCGCCCAGAGCAAATACCACCGCAATCAGGACCGCCGCCCCCGCGATCAGGAGAGGCGTGCGCTTCTTCTTTGCCTGGACTGCAGGGGCGGCAGGGGCGGCGGAGGGCACCTCCACCACCTGCTGTCGCTCGATGGCCTCCAGAAACTCCGCCGCGCTCTGAAACCGGTCCTCCGGCTGGACGGCCAGGCCCTTCAGAATGGCCTTGTCCAGATACTCCGGAATCTCGATGCCCTGCTGAGAGATGGGTACCAGCGTGTCCTGGTCCATCCGCTCCAGGCTCTCCGGCGGCAGAAAGCCCGTGATGGCCGCGTAGAAGCAGGCCGCGCAGGAGTACACGTCTGTAAAGGGGCCCTGGCGGCTTCGCCGGATGTACTGCTCCTTTGGAGCATAGCCCACTTTCAAAATTACGTCAAGGCTTTTGGATTTGTCGCCGATGGAGTACCGGGCGGAGCCGAAGTCCAGTAGCTTCACCATGCCGTCTTTCGTGATGTAAATATTGTCCGGCGTCACGTCCCGGTGAATGAACCCCTCGGCATGGACCGCCGTCAGGGCCCGCAGCACCGGAATCATCACATTGAGCGCATCCTCCACAGTGATCTTCCCACCGTGATTGGCGATGTAGGTTTTAAAGGAGATGCCCTCGATATAGTCCATGACGAAGTAGGACGTGTCGTTCTCGTCGAAGTAGTCCGTCACCCCGGCAATGTTGGGCTGACCCATGAACTTCGCCAGGGTGCGCGCCTCCTCCTGGAACCGCTCCGCCCCATAGGTAAACTCCTCGGACTTGCTCTTCATTGCCACGGACACCGTGGTGCCGATGCGGGTGGCGATGTCGTTGGGCATGAACTCCTTCACCGCCACCTTGGCCTCCAGCTTGGTGTCGAAGGCCAGATAGGTGATGCCGAAACCGCCCTGCCCCAGCACTCGTCCGATGAGATACCGCTGATTTAAGACGGTCCCCGCCCGGAGAGCGTTGGGGTAGTCCTTGATGTTTTCCTCCAGGTCAAAGCCGCAGTAGGGGCAAGTGCCCTCCCTCTCCGGAATCTCCTGAAAACAGTTGTAGCAGAGATGCTGCATGGTTTCCGCCGCCTCCTTGGTTCCCGATAAGGGACCTCCCGGCACACCAGGTGCGCCGGGAGGTGCCCGATCCATCTTTCTCCTGAATGCCGTGTTTTGTCAAAATATATGATACCTTTCTTTCCACTATCCGTCAATACTATGCAACCTGCACATCATTCAACTCGCACAGTCAAAATGCCCGGATGTGCTTTTGCACATCCGGGCATTTTTCCGGTACCTTTTTTACATTTTCTCAGACCGTGGGATACTCGCCGTCCCACAGCACTTTGCGGAACTTCATGGGATCGGTGTTGCCCTCGGTGGAGAACAGCAGCACCTGGCTGAACCGGTCCAGGCCCAGATAGTCCCGCAGATCCTTGTATTCGTCGGTCTCCATGATGGCGGCGATGAGGCCCATACCGACGGCGCCGGACTCGCCGGAGATCACCGTGGGGTCGCCCTTCACAGGCACGCCCAGCATCCGCATCCCCCGGGCGCTGACCCAGTCGGGGCAGGAGACGAAGGCGGACACGTGGTTGCGGAGGATGTCCCAGGAGATGATGTTGGGCTCGCCGCAGGCGAGGCCCGCCATGATGGTTTTCAGCTCGCCGTCCACGATTCGGGGACTGCCGTCGCCGGCCTTGGCCCCCTGATAGAGGCAATCGGCGGCCTGGGCCTCCATCACCACAAACTTGGGGGGATCATTGGGGAAGAGGTTGGTGAAGTAGCCCACCACCGCACCGGCCAGACTGCCCACACCGGCCTGCACAAAGACGTGGGTGGGGCGGTTCACGCCGATCTGCCGCAGCTGCTCCCCGGCCTCGCAGGCCATGGTGCCGTAGCCCTGCATGATCCAGGTGGGGATCTCCTCGTACCCCTCCCAGGCGGTGTCCTGGACCACCACGCCGTGGTGGGTCTCGGCAGCCTCAGCGGCGGCCATACGGACACATTCGTCGTAGTTGACCTCCTCGATGGTCACCTTGGCCCCTTCCTTGGCGATGTTCTCAAACCGGGCCTGACTGCTGCCCTTGGGCATGTGGACCACAGCCTTCTGCCCCAGCTTGTGGGCGGCCCAGGCTACGCCGCGGCCATGGTTACCGTCGGTAGCGGTGAAGAAGGTGGCGTGGCCGAACTCCTCCTCCAGCTCCTTGCTGGTGAGGTAGTCATAGGTCATCTCCGCCACGTGCTTGTCCATCTGGTGGGCGATGTAACGGGCCATGGCAAAGGAACCGCCCAGCACCTTGAAGGCGTTGAGGCCGAAGCGGAAGGATTCGTCCTTCACATAGAGGCCGCCCAGCCCCAGATAGTTGGCCATGCCGTCCAGCCGGGCCAGCGGCGTGACGGAATACTGCGGAAAACTGCTGTGGAAATACCGGGCCTTGGCCACCTCATGCAGGGCCATGATGGGCAGGTTCTTGTCCTCGCTGGCGGGCATGTGATTGTCGATCCACCGGATTGCGTCTTTCATGTGTCGTCTCCCTCGTACAAAATATTTTTGTTATACTAATTTTTTGTTTGGTTCTGTGGCCATCATATCACAACGCGGTAGGAAGTCAAGGGAATTTCCAAAAATTCTTTTTTTCACCCGCCTTTCCCGCCGCCTCAGTAGCGGCTGATCTCCAGGGAAGCGTCGTCCTCCCCCTTCTCGATGGACCGGATCACCACATAGTATTGCAGCTCCGGGTTCACCTTCACCAGCACCCGGTCCCCCGCCCGGCGGCCCATCAGCGCCTTCCCCACCGGGGATTCCTTGCTGATAAGCCCCTTCAGGACATCCTGGCGCAGAGTGGTCACCAACCGGATGGTCTGCTCCCGGCCCAGCTTCTCGTTAAAAATCACAAGGGTGTCGAAGAGCCCCGCCACATCCGCTCCGCTCTCGGCGGAGATCACATGGGCGGTGCGGATCATGTTCTGAAGATACCGGATCCGGCTCTCGTTGCGGTTTTTCTCCTGCTTGGCTACCTTATATTCATAGTTCTCGCTGAGGTCCCCGAAGGCCCGGGCCGTCTGCACGTCCTCAATGAGCTTGGGGCGCAGCTCCCGGATGCGGTGGTCCAGCTCCTCCTGCATCTTTTGGATATCCACCTGGGTCAGTTCGTCGTGCATGGAATCCCTTCCTTTCTTTGAGGTCACTGTATCACGGCGGCGGGGAAAAAGCAACCCCCTCCTCCGCCGGGATTTTCCTTCCCGCCCATCGACAGGGAGGACTATAGGAGGTATAATAGAAAAAAACTTGCCGGGAGGTTCTCTATGTCTCTCTTCCTCTGTCCCATCTGCGGCGCTCCCCTTCTCCGGGAGGGCGGCGTCTACCGCTGCGCCGGGGGCCACAGCTACGACGTGGCCCGGGAGGGGTACGTCCACCTTCTCCCTGCTAACCGCAAGCATTCCCGCCAGCCCGGGGATGACCGTGACATGGTGGCAGCCCGCAGCCGTTTTCTTGGTGGTGGGTGGTATCGTCATCTGCTGGATGCTCTCCAGGAGCTGGCCCTCCGGTACGCCGGTGGGAAAGAAATAGTATTTCTGGATGCGGGCTGCGGCGAGGGGTACTACACCGCCGGGGTGGTGGAAGCCCTGGAGGCGGCAGGTCGGACGGTCCGCAGCGCCGGAGTGGACCTGTCCAAGTTCGCTCTGAAGAAGGCGGCCCGGCGGAGCCCGGAGACGGAGTTCGCCGTGGCCTCAGTGTACCATCTGCCGATAGCGGACGCTGCAGCGGACCTGCTGCTGGACTGCTTCGCCCCTCTGGCGGCGGAGGAGTACCGGCGGGTGGTGAAGCCCGGCGGAGTGTTCCTCTACGTGGTCCCCGCTCCCCACCACCTGATGGAGATGAAAAACGTGCTCTACGAGGCCCCCTACGAGAACCCGGACCAGCAGGTGGCCTACGAGGGCTTCTCCTACCTGGAGGTAATACCGGCGGAGCGGACTCTCCGGCTGGAGGATTCCCAGGCTATCCGGGACCTTCTGGGCATGACCCCCTACGCCTGGAAGACCCCCCAGGCAGGGCTGGAGCGGCTGGCGGCTCTGGAGGCCCTCACCGTCACTGCAGCCTTCCGGATCCATGTATTCCGCCGGGAGGCAGACTGACTGCCAGAAGCAGAAAAGCGCCCGCCGCACAGTCATGCGGCGGGCGCTCCCTATTCCCAAGAAAGTGATCAGCCGATGCCGCCC
>CALXDC010000065.1 GCA_944386975.1 uncultured Oscillospiraceae bacterium
AATCACGCCAAAACATCAGGATTTTCAGATTTGGGAAATAAGGGAATCCTTAGAACCGTAGGTTCTAAGCTGATTTTTGCCTACTTTTGTTCAGCGACAAAAGTAGGCCGCCGGAGGTAAAGAAGGTAGCAAACTACCATCGGCTGCCGATAAAAAGGACAACGCCCTTCATCAGAAGGGCAAAGAGAGAGCCGGTCCCGGCGGTGAGCGGACAAATAAGAAGAAGCGCCACGCCCGGCGCGTGAGGGCGAAACCAACCATTCCGCCATCAGGCGCCAGGCGCGGCCACGCGCAATACGTATTTTCGGAGGTTTCTATGTCTGAACAAAAGGAATTGAACGAGCTGACCACCACCCAGGTGGACCATGAGTACGGCGGCTCGGAAATCCAGGTGCTGGAGGGTCTGGAGGCCGTCCGCAAGCGGCCCGGCATGTACATCGGCTCCACCAGTGAATCGGGGCTTCACCACCTGGTGTACGAGATCGTGGACAACTCCATTGACGAGGCTCTGGCGGGCTACTGCACCGAGATCACCGTCACCATCAATGATGGCGACACCATCACCGTTACCGACAATGGCCGTGGTATCCCCGTGGATATCCAGCCCCAGACGGGACTGCCCGCCCTGGAGGTAGTCTTCACCGTCCTCCACGCCGGCGGCAAGTTCGGCGGCGGCGGCTATAAGGTCTCCGGCGGCCTCCACGGCGTGGGCGCCAGTGTGGTCAATGCCCTCTCGGAGTGGCTGGTGGTCCAGGTCCACAAGAACGGCCAGATCTATGAGATGAAGTTCGCCCGGGGCGAGATCACCCAGAAGATGAAGGTGGTAGGCCCCACCGACAAAAATGGTACTGTAGTCACCTTCAAGCCGGATCCGGAGATGTTCGACACCACCACCTATAGCTACGACATCATCCATACCCGGATGCAGCAGCAGGCCTTCCTCAACGCCGGTCTGAAGATCAAGACCTTCGACCTCCGCCCCGGCCAGGAAGCTCAGGACGAGATGCACTACGAGGGCGGCCTCCGGGAGTACGTTACCTGGCTCAATCGACACAAGACTCCCATCCACGACCAGGTGATCTATATGGAGGGCGCCAAGGACGACGCCATCGCCGAGATCGCCTTACAATATAACGACGACTTCAAGGAGAACATCATCTCCTTTGCCAACAATGTCCATACCCCCGAGGGCGGCATGCATGAGACCGGCCTCAAGTCCGCCCTCACCCGGGTGATCAACAACTACGGTCTCAAGTCCGGCCAGCTGAAGCCGGACCAGCCCGGCCTCAAGGGTGAGGACTGCCGGGAGGGCCTCACCTGTGTGGTGTCCGTGAAGCTTACCGAGGCCCAGTTTGAGGGCCAGACCAAGGCCAAGCTTGGCAACGCCTATATCCGTACCCTGGTCGACAACGTGGTCAGCGACAAGCTGGAGCAGTTCTTTGAGGAAAATCCCAAAGTGGCCCGGATGATTCTGGACAAGGCCATGATGGCAAACCGCGCCAGAGAGGCCGCCCGGAAAGCCCGGGAGTCCATTCGCCGGAAAACTGCCCTGGGCGGCGCGGCTATGCCGGATAAGCTGCGGGACTGCAACGAGGCCAATCCCGAGCTCACCGAGCTCTACATCGTAGAGGGCGACTCCGCAGGCGGCTCCGCCACCCAGGGCCGTGACTCCCGGTTCCAGGCCATCCTTCCCCTCTGGGGCAAGATGCTGAACGTGGAGAAGGCACGGGCGGACAAGGTCTACGGCAACGACAAGCTGACCCCTGTCATTACCGCTCTCGGCGCCGGTATCGGGGAGGACTTCGACCTCAATAAGCTCCGGTACCACAAGGTCATTATCATGGCCGATGCCGATGTGGACGGCGCTCACATCCGGACCCTGCTTCTGACCTTCTTCTTCCGTTTCATGCGGCCTTTGATTGACAACGGCTACGTCTATGCCGCTGTGCCGCCCCTCTACAAGCTGACAAAGGGCAAGACCGTGCGGGTGGCCTTCTCCGACGAGGAGCGGGATGCCATTTCCGCGGAGCTCCGGGGCGACAACCCCAATACCAAGGTGGTCATCAACCGGTACAAGGGCCTTGGCGAGATGGACCCCCACGAGCTGTGGGAGACCACCATGGACCCGGAGCGCCGGACCCTCAAGCGCATCGAGCTGGACGACGCCGTCCGGGCGGATCAGATCTTCACCCTCCTCATGGGTGAGAAGGTGGAGCCCCGCCGGGACTACATTCAGGAGAACGCCAAGAAGGCCGTCAATCTGGACTTCTAAGCAGGTGAAGAAATGGATAAAAGATTAGTTGAGGCATTGACCCATCAATTAAATTCCATTGTCAACCAGACGAGCGGAGTAGAATTCTGGTACGCCAGAGAATTACAGGAATTCTTGGGATACTCCAGATGGGAAAATTTTGAGACAGCCATCAAAAGAGCGATGGATTCTCTGATAAGTACAGGAGAAGCAGTTCCAGATCATTTTCGTGAAGTCACGAAAATGATCCAAATTGGAAAAGGCGGTCAACGCGAAGTTCGGGATTATATGCTCACCCGTTATGCCTGTTACCTGATTGCACAAAACGGCGACCCCAAAAAACAGGAAATTGCCTTTGCTCAGAGTTATTTTGCCCTGCAGACCAGAAAGCAGGAGCTGATTGAAGAACGGATCGCCTATTTGGAGCGCGTCCAGGTCAGAGAACGGCTGAAAGATTCGGAAAAGCAGCTCTCTAAAAACATTTATGAGCGGGGAGTGGACGAACCAGGGTTTGGGCGGATCCGCTCCAAAGGCGATCAGGCCCTGTTTGGAGGTCACAGCACCCAGAGCATGAAAGCGAGATATGGGGTGAAAAACGGTCCTCTGGCCGACCACCTGCCCACCTTGACCATCGCGGCAAAAAATCTGGCCACAGAGATGACCAATTACAATGTGGAGGCCAAGGACCTCTATGGAGAAGGCTCCATCACCAGAGAGCACGTACAAAACAATCAAAGTGTCCGCGATATGCTGGGCCAGCGCGGGATCAGGCCTGAAGAACTTCCTCCCGCTGAGGATATGAAAAAGCTGGAACGACGGGCAAAACGGCAAGAAAAGCAACTTTCTCAATCCTGTGGAAAGTTTTCCGATGTCGAAGAATGACATACGAGGAGAAAAACCAATATGAGTAAAAAACCCCAATACGATCCCGAGGAGATTCGGTTTCCCGACCAGGTGATCAAAACTGCGCCCCTGGTCAAGGAGATGGAGGACTCCTATATTGAATACGCCATGTCCGTTATCGTGGGCCGGGCCCTGCCTGACGTGCGGGACGGTCTGAAGCCGGTCCACCGGCGCATCCTCTACGCCATGTACGAAGACGGCCTTACCAGCGACAAGCCCTTCAAGAAGTCCGCCACCTGCGTGGGCGACGTGCTGGGCCGCTACCACCCCCACGGAGACCAGTCTGTCTATGACGCTCTGGTCCGTCTGGCCCAGGACTTCTCCATGCGGTACATGCTGGTGGACGGCCACGGAAACTTCGGCTCCGTGGACGGCGACCCCCCGGCTGCCTACCGTTACACCGAGGCCCGGATGTCCAAGCTCTCCAACGAGATGCTCCGGGACATCGAGAAGGACACTGTGGATTGGGACCCCAACTTCGATGAGAGCCGGAAGGAGCCCCGGGTGCTGCCTTCCCGATTCCCCAACCTCCTGGTGAACGGCTCCTCCGGTATTGCCGTGGGTATGGCCACCAACATCCCGCCCCACAATCTCAAGGAGGTCATCGACGCCGTGGTCTGTGTGCTGGACAACGAGCACGCCACCCTGGACGATTTGATGGAGCACATCAAGGGGCCCGACTTTCCCACCCGGGGCATGATTATGGGCCGCAGCGGTATCCGGGCGGCCTATGCCACCGGCAAGGGCCATATCCGGGTCCGGGCCCGCACCGAGTTTGAGGAGTTCGGCAAGGACCGTACCCGCATCATTGTCACGGAAATTCCCTATCAGGTCAATAAGCGGATGCTTATCAAGAACATGGCGGACCAGGTGGAGGACAAGCGGCTGGAGGGCATCTCCGATATCCGGGATGAGTCCGACCGCAACGGTATGCGCATCGTCATCGAGCTGAAGCGGGACGCCAATCCCCAGGTGGTGCTGAACCGCCTCATTGCCCAGACCCAGCTCCAGACCACCTTTGCCATCAATATGCTGGCTCTGGTCCACGACCAGAAGCAGCCCAAGATTTTGACCCTCCGGGAGATTCTGGACGAGTACATTGCCTTTCAGGAGCAGGTCATTACCCGCCGGACCATCTACGACCGGAAGAAGGCCCAGGAGCGGGCCCATCTGCTGGAGGGCCTCCTCATCGCCCAGGACAACATCGACGAGGTCATCAAGATTATCCGCTCCCGCTATGACGACGCCAAGGAGAAGCTGATGGAGCGCTTTGGTCTGGATGATGTCCAGGCCCAGGCCATTCTGGACATGCGCCTCAAGGCCCTGCAGGGCCTGGAGAGGGAGAAGCTGGAGGCGGAGTACAAGGAGTTGGAGGAGCGGATTGCCTACTATGACAAGCTCCTCAGCGACGAGGCCATGCTCCGGGGCGTTCTGAAGGACGAGCTTATCGAGATCCGGGACAAGTACGGCGACGAGCGGAAAACTGAGATTGCCTTCGTGGAAGACGACATGGACATCGAGGACCTCATCGAAGAGGAGCAGTGCGTCTTCACTCTCACCCAGGCGGGCTACATCAAGCGGACTCCGGTGAGCGAGTACGCCGCCCAGTCCAAGGGCGGCATGGGGAAGAAGGGCATTACCACCCGGGAGGAGGACGTGGTCAGCGACGTGTTCACCGCCTCCACCCACGACTACCTCTTCTTCTTCACCGACACCGGCAAGGTCTACCGGAAAAAAGGCTACCAGATTCCCGAGAGCGGAAAGACCGCCAAGGGCACCAACATCGTCAATATTCTTCAGGTGGAGCAGGGGGAGAAGATTCAGACCATGATCCACACCCGGGAGCTGGACAATCCGGACCTCTATCTGGTGATGGTGACGAGAAACGGCACTGTGAAGCGGCTGCCGGTGACGGCACTGAAAAACATTCGCTCTGTGGGAATCCGTGCCATTACGCTGGACGAGGGGGATCAGCTGATCTCCGTCCGGGAGACCGACGGAACACGAAAGATCATCATTGCCACTCACGACGGCATGGCCATCTGCTTCGATGAAAACGATGTGCGGCCTATGGGCCGGACCGCTGTGGGCGTTCGGGGCATCCGTCTCCGGGAGGGGGACTATGTGGTGGGCGCCGCCCGGGCCCGGGCAGGGCGCTGCGTTCTGTCCATCACGGAGAAGGGCTACGGCAAGCGGACCCCCGTGGAGGAATACCGCATCACGAACCGGGGCGGCCTTGGTATCAAGAACTACGCCGTGACGGAGAAGACCGGAGGCGTGGTAGGCATCAAGGTGGTTACCGGCGAGGAGGATTTGCTCCTGGTCACGCAGGCGGGCATTTTGATTCGTACCCATGTGGAGGATGTGAAGGTCACCGCCAACCGGGCCACCCAGGGCGTCATCGTCATGCGCTTCAAGGAGGAGGGAGATCAGGTGATCTCCCTGGCCCTTGCCGAGCGGGAAGAAGATATTGCCCAGGAGAGTGATGCTGTCTTGGAGGAACAGGCTGAGGAAACCGGGGAGACTGCCGGGGAATAAGGGAGGAACAGTGCTATGAGCAGACGCAGAAGAGGCCGGCTTACCGTCCAGTATCAGCCCACCGGCGCGGCCCGGGGGATTCGCCGGGGCGTAGGCGTGGTGCAGGCCATCTTCGGTCTGACCTTTGTGGTGGTGGCTCTCACCCAGATCATTCCCAACGCAGGCTTTTTCGGTGTGCCCTTCCTGGCTATCGGTGGTCTGTTCACCGTCATGGGCATCGTCACTGCCGTGAGCAAAAATGCCCCCGCCCAGCGGGTGGGCTACGACCTGGAAACCGGCGTGGAGGAGAAAACCATTGTGGGCATGATGGACGAGGTGATCCAGAAAGAGACCTCTCCGGAGGATGCCCCATCCCATGCCTCAGGCAGCACTGAGGAGCGGCTGAAGGAGCTGCGCAGCCTCTATGACCAGCGGCTTATTACGCAGGAGGAGTATGAGGCCAAGCGTCAGGAGATTCTGAAACAGCTGTAAAAAGAGAAACAGGCAGTATTATCTGAATAAGATAATACTGCCTGTTTTGAAACATTGCGAAATTTGCCCTCATTCGCCTCCTTCGGAGGCACCTTCCCCCAGCGGGGGAAGGCTCTTTTTAGGCTTCCCCCTTCGGGGGAAGCTGTCAGCCGAAGGCTGACGGATGAGGGGACGGACAGAGAGAATCAAAACATGGGAGAGCCATCTAAAATGCGTATTTACGCAAAAGAGCTGAGGAGAGAGGCAACAAAAGAAGAAAATCATCTTTGGTATGATTTTCTGCGAACGTGTCCGCTGCAATTTCGCAGGCAGGTAGTTTTTAATTGCTATATCGTAGATTTTTATTGTGCGAAAGCAAAACTGGTCATAGAGTTGGATGGGTCTCAGCATTACATGGATGATGGACCAGATAACGATGAGAAGCGGACAGCATACCTGCAGGAAAGATACGGTCTCTCTGTTTTGCGATTTACAAATTTGGATATTAAAGATAACTTTGAAGGGGTTTGTATCGCCATTTCTCAGGCGATAGAGCCAGCTTGTTTGCAGGAGGAAAAAAGAGCCTTCCCCCTCCGGGGGAAGGTGCCTCCGAAGGAGGCGGATGAGGGGTCGTCAACTACACGGGAAGGAATAAGTATCATGAAACAAGTGACCATTTATACCGACGGGGCCTGCAGCGGGAACCCCGGGCCGGGAGGCTGGGGGGCCATCCTCTGTTATGGTCCTCATAAGAAGGAGATCTCCGGGGGAGAGGCTCACACCACCAACAACCGCATGGAGCTGACCGGCGTGATCTCGGCGCTGAAGCTTTTGAAGGAGCCCTGTGAGGTGGAGCTGTACTCCGATTCCAAATATGTGATCGACGCACTGGAAAAGGGCTGGGCCAGAGGCTGGCAGAAGCGGGGCTGGGTGAAGAGCGACAAAAAGCCCGCCCTCAATCCGGACCTCTGGGAGGAGCTTCTGCGCCTGTGCGACATCCACACCGTCCACACCCACTGGGTCAAAGGCCATGCAGATAACCCGTATAACAATAGATGTGACGAAATGGCCGTGGCGGAGTGGCAGAAGCGGAAAGGGTAATGGGCCTTTGACCCATCGCCCCAGGTGGGGCGTACAAGCGTTTTGCCGAAGGCAAAACCTTGGCGAAGGGGCAATTCATTTGCCCCGGAGCAAATAAAATCATGGGGTCCCCGGTCCGTGGAACACGGACTGGGGGTTCAAAGGCCATGCGGATAATACGTACAACAATAGATGTGACGAGCTGGCCGTAGCAGAGTGGCAGAAGCGGAAAAATGGATGACGTTTACAATTTGTTTATACTGCGTACATGATTTGGCCGCAAATCTATAGTATTCTATCATCAAGCAAAGGGTACAAAACCCGATGCGATTTCTCCCTCCTAAAACACACACAACACACAGCGGAAGACCCCCACCAATCCGGTGGGGGTCTTTCGTTATCTGGAGAAAATTTCCTAACGTTCATAGTTTGTTTACAACCCGTACATGATTTGGCCGTAAATCTTTAGTATCCTATCATCAAGCAAAGGGTACAAACCCGATGCGATTTCTCCCTCCTAAAACACACACAACACACAGCGAAAAGCCCCCACCGAATTGGTGGGGGCTTTTCGTTGCTCTGTTTCAGGCGATCAGCAGAGTGATAAGAAAGAAGACGGCCATGGTCATCACGGTGCAGATGGAGCAAACGCCGGCTGCCACCGCACGGTCCTCCTCCCGGCTGATGCTGGGGGCCATGAAAGTGGGGGGCAGAGCGCAGAACAGCAGCACGGCCCAGCGGGTCTCCGCCACGGTGTCGGGCACCAGGGAGAGGAGTCCCTGGATCAACAGGCACTGGGCAGCAAAGACGGCCCACATGGCGGCACAGAGCTTCAGGGCCCCGCCTTGGGCACACTGGCGCAGGGAGAAGGTGTAGCCGATGGTGACCAGAATGATGCAGCTGATGGGGGCGCAGAAGAAGTCGGCGGTGGTGGTGATGAGGAGGTCCACCCCGGAGGGGGTGAGGAGGGTCCGGAGGCCGGTAAGGTTCAAGATCAAGCCGGTGAGGGCCGCCAGCATGAGGGGGGAAGTAAAGACCCGGCGGAGCAGCTCCTTGGAGGAGAGGGAGGCCCCGGCGGAGACGATACTGATGGTGAGAATGGCCACGAAGAGCTGGGAGACGTCCAGGCTGGCCATGCGGAAGATCTGGTCCTCTCCGAAGAGGATGAGGAAGAGAGGCATGCCCAGCATGCCGCCCTCCTTGGTGGCTAAGTAGAGAGGGAGGCTGGGGGTAGCGCCCCGGCGGCGGACCAGCAGAAGGCTGATGAGGAGAAGAAGGAGGGCGGTGGGCAGCACCACGGCCATAGAGACCAGGGTCTGGGGGGAGAACTCGGCAGTATAGCAGGAGCGAAACATGAGGCAGGGCAGACCGATCTTGCAGGCGAAGTTCTGCATCCCCTGGACGCCCTCCAGGGAGAGAATGTTCTTTTTGCGGATGAGAAAGCCCGCCAGCATGGCGGCTGCGATGGGGAGAATGGTCTCCAGTACGGTGATGAGTTTTTCCATAGCTGCACATCCCTCGTTCCAAAATTTTACACAAGCACTATTGTAGCCGCTGGAGGCCTATTGGTCAAAGGGGGGGAGGGGGTGTTGTCCCCTCGCCGCCGGGACCGACGCTTGTTTAGCCTTTCAATCGCCGGGGCGGAACTGAATTGCCCTCTGTGTGAGAAAAATTTTCTTAACCGCGGCTTTTTTAGCCTTTTTCTCCAAAAAAAGCTTCGATATCCTCCCGGGTGCAGGCGGCGCTGCCCTGGATAAAGTCCGGCTTGCCGCCGCCCCGGCCCTGGAGGGCGGCGTTCAGCGCCTTGGCCAGAGGGCGGAGGTCCTCCGTCCCGCCGCCCACGGCGTACTTCCAGCCGCCGTCGGTTCCGGCGAAGACGGCGCACCGGCCGCCGCAGACGGCTCCCACCGCCCCGCAGAGCTTCCGCAGGGATTCCGGGGACATATCCTCCTCCAGGAGAAGCACGTCCCCCTTGCCGCTGAGAGCCTCTGCCTTCTGCTGGAAGGCGGCTTCCTCCAGGGAGGCGATCCGTCCCCGGAGATTGTATAGCTCTTTCTGCATCCGCTCCACGGCGGCGGCGGTGTCCATCACCTTGGCGGACAGGAGCTGGCTCACCTTGTGATTCTGCTCCAGTACGGCAGAGCAGTAGTCCAGAGCACGCCTGCCGCAGACCATTTCAATTCGGACGCCCTCCCGGAACTTCTGGCAGCTGAGGAGCTTCACCAGTCCCACCTGACCGCTGGTGCGGACATGGGTGCCGCAGCAGGCGCAGCAGTCCGCGCCGGGGAAGGCCACCAGCCGCACCTCTCCGGGGATGAATTTCTTGCTGCGATACTCGGCCTGTTCCAGCGCCTCGCCGCTCAGGAAGCGGATGTCGATAGGGTGGTCCTCCCAGATGTACCGGTTGACAGCGGCCTCGATGGAGGGGAGATCCCTGGCAGGGATGTCGGCGTTGAAGTCAATGGTTACCAGTTCTTTTCCCAGATGAAAGCCCACGTTGTCGCAGTGATAGCGGGCACAGATGACGCCGCTGGTGATATGTTCGCCGCTGTGCTGCTGCATGTGGTCGAAGCGGCGGTCCCAGCTGATGGAGCCGGTGACGGTTTCCCCCACGGGAAACGGCTTGTCGCAGGTGTGGACGATGACGCCGTCCTTCTCTCGTACGTCGGTGACGCGGGCGTCCCCAAGGGTGCCGGTGTCAAAGGGCTGTCCGCCCCCCTCTGGGTAAAAGGCGGTACGGTTGAGCGTCACGGCGTATCCGGTTTTGCTCTCCTGGCAGGAGAGCACGGCGGCGGTGAAGGTTTTCATAAAAGAATCAGCGTAGTAGAGTTTTTCTGTCATGGGATGACGACCTCTCTCTTTTTTTATCCTCTGACGAGGTTTTTTCTTTTTTGTCGGTGGCCGACGGTGTACTGTCTGGTGTTA
>CALXDC010000066.1 GCA_944386975.1 uncultured Oscillospiraceae bacterium
CATAGATCCGGGGGCGATAGCTGCCGTCCACAGCGGAGGTGCTGATGTGCCGGCGGCCGGGGGGCAGCTCGTCGATAACGGACACATCCAGGTCTCCGTAGATGATGAGGGCAAGAGTACGGGGAATGGGGGTGGCGGACATGACCAGCAGGTGGGGCTGTTCATCCCCCTCCCGCCCCTTCTCCGACAGGGCGGAGCGCTGGTCCACGCCGAAGCGGTGCTGTTCGTCGGTGACCACCAGCCCAAGCTTTTGATAGACCACATCGGCGCTGATAAGGGCGTGGGTGCCGATGACCACCTGAATAGAGCCGTCCCGAAGCTGCTCCAGAATGCTCCGCCGGGTCCTGGCAGGGACGGCCCCGGTGAGGAGGGCGCAGCGGATCCCCAGAGATTCCAGCAGCTGGCCCAGCCCCCTGTAGTGCTGCTCCGCCAGAATGGAGGTGGGAGCCATGAGGGCGGCCTGCATGCCGCTGCGGGCGGCAGTGAGGAGGGCGGCGGCGGCCACCATGGTCTTGCCGGAGCCCACGTCTCCCTGGACCAGCCGGTTCATGGGCCGGGGCGCTGCCATGTCCCCCAGAATCTCGCCGATGGCCCGCCGCTGGGCGCCGGTGAGGGAGAAGGGCAGGGCCGCGTAAAAATCCCCGATGTCCGCCGTGCAGGGCCGGGCGGCAGCCTGGGAGCGGCGGCTGCGGAGCTTCCCCAGCCCCAGGGTCAGCAGGAACAGCTCCTCAAACACCAGCCGCCGCCGGGCGATGGACAGGGTCTCCTCACTCTCCGGAAAGTGGATGTGGTCATAGGCATAGCCGATGTGGCAGAGGTCGTGGGACTGCCGCACTCCGTCGGGCAGCGGGTCCGGCAGCAGATCCCGGCAGGCGGCCAGCCCCTGGGTGATGGACTTGATGAGAAGCCCCTGGCTCACCCCGGCGGTGAGAGCGTAGATGGGGACAATGCGGCCGCACAGCAGCCGGTTTCCCTCCCGCTCCGCCACCGGGTTTACCATCTTCTTCCGTGGGCCGGTTCCCTCGGCCCTGCCGTAGAAAAGGTAGGTCTCCCCGGGGAGGAGGTTGTCCTTGAGATAGGCCTGGTTGAAGTAGGTGATGTCCAGCACGCCGGTGGCGTCCACCGCCCGCAGCTTCACCAGATCAAGCCCCTTTCGGATCCTGCTGAGGGTGGGGGGCGCAGCCACCATGGCGCTGACGCAGGCCGCCTCCCCGTCCTGAAGGTCCCGGATCTCCCGGAGGACGCTCCGGTCCTCGTAGGCCCGGGGAAAGTAGGAAATGAGGTCCCGGAGGGTACGGATCTCCAGCTTCTGGAGAGCCTTGGCCCTTTGCTCTCCGATGCCCTTGATGTACCGTACGTCCGTGCTCAGCTCCGCCGCCATACCGCCGCCTCCTCTCTCGAATGTGCTGGGGGTATTGTACCACACTTTGTTTCTGCTGGAAAGCGGGGAGAAGGGAGGCTGGAAACGCTGTGGAAAAAAACCTTTGCAATTTCTTTACGAATTTCAGTGGTACACTTGCCAAAGCCTCATAAATCCGATACACTGGTACCATCCTATGACAGCAAAGAGAAGTGGGGGAATGAAAACCGCCTCCCGGATGGGCGCGGATACGAAGTGACAGTGAGGTGGAACATGGGGGAAAAAGCCAAGCGGACGGACACGATCATCTTCAGTGTTCTGATGGCCACGGCGGGGGCGCTGCTCCTGACGGCGGTGATTGCCCAGCCGGACAGGATGCTGCTGGAGGGATTCTTGAGGATTCAGGGGGATGAGACGGGACTGATCACCGACTCCATCGTCACCGGCGGCCAGGGAGGCGCTCTGCTGAACGCCGGGATTATTCTGATGTTCAGTACCCTGCTGGTGCGGCGGCTGAAGATGCCCTTCACCGGGATGTCGGTGGCCTGCCTGTTCATGATGGCGGGCTTCGCCCTCATGGGGAAAAATCTGGTGAACACCCTGCCTATCCTGGCGGGGGGCTGGATCTACTCCCTGTACCGCCGGGAGCCCTTTTCCAAATATCTGTACGTCTCCTTCTTCGGCACCTGTCTCTCCCCTATGGTGAGCTTTGTGATGAACAATGCCCGCTACGGCCTACGAGGGCTGACCATGGTGCTGTGCGGGGTGGCCATCGGCTTTTTCCTGCCGCCGGTGTCCGCCTACACCGTCCGGATCCATCAGGGCTACAATCTCTACAACGTGGGCTTTGCCGCAGGCTTCATCGGCCTGGGCATGGCCAGCATCCTCAAAGGCTTTGGGGTGGAGTTCGCGGACACCAGCAGCTGGAGCCAGGACAACGGCATCCTGTTGGACGTGCTGATCTGGGGACTGCTGGCTGCTTTCCTTGTGCTGGGCGCGGTTTTGGGCTGCCGCAGCTGGCGGCAGTACCGGTCCATCCTGCGTCACTCCGGCCGGGCGGTGGCGGATTTTACCGCACTGGACGGCCTGGGTCCCACCTTTGTGAACATGGCACTGACGGGGGTACTGGGCCTTTTGTATCTGCGGTGGATGGGGGTGGATCTGAACGGCCCGATGTTGTGCTGCATTTTTTCCCTGGTGGGCTTCGCCGCCTTCGGCAAGCATCCCCGCAACGTGATCCCGGTGGCTCTGGGGGCGGTGGCATCCTCCCGGCTGATGGGCAATATCCCCATTGATACGCCCACAGTGCTGGTGGCTACCTACCTGTGCACAGGTCTGGCTCCCATTGCCGGACAGTTCGGTGTGTTCTGGGGCTTTTTGGCCGGGTTCATGCACATGACCATTGTGCAGCACACTGCCTTTCTCCACGGAGGTATGAATCTCTATAACAACGGCTTCGCCGCAGGTCTTACCTGCGTGCTGATGCTGCCCATTATCCAGGCCCTGCGGCCGGAACCGGAGGAATGACCCATGAAGCAAAACAAACGTATCCACACCGCACGGCGGAAAATGAGCCATGTGTTGGACGAGATTTATACGGCCCTCCTGTTGGCGGGAGGGACGGAGCTGGACCTGTCCATTCGCCGGGAGGAGGAGGGACTGCGGCTGCAGGCCCGGGGTGATTTCCTGCCGGAGCGGCGGCGGGAGATGGAGCGGATGGCGGAATTTTTACAACCGGAGGTCCGCAGTCCCGCCATGGTAGAGGAGTTCTGGGCCCTGGCCGGCGGTGATCGGTATACCACCGACAGCGAGCTGGCTCTGGTGGGGCACATCGTGGACCAGGCCTCTGTGGAAGTGGCGCAGGACCATCTTTCCCTGGAGCTCTATATTGCCTTTTGACAAATTCATAAAAAAGCAATTGTATTTTCCGACGTAATGGTGTACAATATACCCATCAGTGAACAATAAAGGAGGACCCCATCATGAGAGTTGCCCGCTTAGTGCTGAAAATCGTCGGCGCCGCCCTGGCCCTCGCCGCTTTCACCTGCCTGATCGTCGCGTTTTGGGACAAGATCACCGGCTGCCTGTCCGATTTCCGCGGCAAGTGCTGCCACGAGTGTGACGATTATGACGACGAGGTGCTCTACGAATAATCCACAATCAAAAAAGTCGCTCCCGCGAAAGCGGGAGCGACTTTTTTGTCCTTATGCCAGGCGCAGCAGCACCAGGTTGGTATTACTGTACTGGGTGGAATAGGTGTTGCCGGTGGCGTTGACCAATTGCAGTTTGTCGCCGTTGGCGGCATTGAGCAAGAAGGTGCGGGCCAGGGTGGACATGTCCCCCCGCTCCAGAATGGCCACGGCCACGGCGGTGGGGATGGCGGTGCCGTTCACCGTGGGGGACAGGGTGGTGACCACGCTGCCGGACCCACTGCCGGAGCCGCCGGACTCGGCGTTGGTGGAGTAGCTTACCAGGAAGGTGCCTGCCGGAAGGGTGACCGTAGAACCGCTGAGGGTGATACCGCTGCCGGAACTGTTGACCGCTTGCGTCAGCGGCATAGCCTGGTTGGGGGACAAGGTGACAGCACTGTTGACACCGGACCAGTAAGAGCTGACGCCGTTGTTTCCCTGAGGGATCACAAAGTCCAGGGTGGCGGCGGACTCAGTGCCGGAATTGGTGACGGAAGCGTCGGTACCGGGGTCGCCGGTGGTGACAGTGCCCACGGAAACGGTGGCCGCCTTGCCGTCGGCGCCGGTGGCCCCTGTTGCGCCGGTGGAACCGGTGGAGCCGGTAGCGCCCTGAGGGATGACGAAGTTGAGGATAGCGTCAGTGTCGGTGCCGGAATTGGTGACAGAAGCCTGAGTACCGGGTGCGCCGGTAGTGACGGTGCCTACCGTAATGGTGGCCGCTTTTCCAGCAGGACCCTGGGGTCCCTCCGGCCCCTGAGGACCTTCCGGGCCTTGAGGCCCGGTGGCGCCGGTAGCGCCCTGGGGAATGACGAAGTCGAGAATGGCGTTGGTGTCGGTGCCGGAGTTGGCGACGGAGGCCTGGGTGCCGGGCTGGCCGGTGGTGACGGTGCCCACGGTGACGGTGGCAGCTTCCCCGGCGGGTCCCTGAGGTCCGGTGGCTCCCGTAGCGCCGGTGGCTCCCGTGGGACCGGCGGGCCCCTGAGGTCCCTGAGGCCCCTGCGGACCTTCCGGGCCTTGAGGTCCGGTGGCGCCGGTAGCGCCCTGGGGGATGACGAAGTCGAGAATGGCGTTGGTGTCGGTGCCGGAGTTGGTGACGGAGGCCTGGGTGCCGGGCTGGCCGGTGGTGACGGTGCCCACGGTGACGGTGGCAGCTTCTCCGGCGGGTCCCTGAGGTCCGGTAGCTCCCGTGGCGCCGGTGGCTCCAGTGGCGCCGGTGGCTCCCGTAGCGCCGGTGGCCCCCGTAGCGCCGGTGGGTCCCTGAGGCCCCTGAGGTCCCTGGGGTCCCTGAGGTCCTTGGGGTCCCTGGGGTCCCTGAGGTCCTTGGGGTCCTCGGGGCCCGATGGGACCGGGCAGCCCCCGGGGCCCTCTGGGGCCGGGACAGCAGACCACCTTTTCGCCGCAGCGGCAGGGATCGCAGCCCTCGCAGCAGTCACAGGGATTACAGTGATGATGCATCATAGGGAAATCCTCCCGAAGTAAAATCATGGTGAGGGACCGCTTGGTCCCTCACATCCTATGTGCCCGGCGGGGCGAAGGTTCCCACCGGCTTTTGGGTGTTGCTTCAAACGCCCTTCCATGCTACAATAACAAGTTAGAAATACAACGAGGGAGAGAGGGAGATATTCTATGACCACCCGGGATTTTCAGACCAAGGGCACCCTTGCCATCTTTTTCAGCTACTTCAAACCCCATAAAAAGCTCTTTCTCATGGACATCACCTGCGCGTTCCTCATGTCCATGATTGACCTGGCCTTCCCATACGTGTCCCGCAAATGCATGTACGATCTGCTGCCCAACAGCCTCTACACCACCTTTTTCGCCGTCATGGCCATCTTCCTTGTGGCCTATGTGCTGCGGGCGGGGCTCCAGTACATTGTCTGCTACTGGGGCCACACCTTCGGCATCCGGGTGGAGGCGGACATCCGCCGGGACCTGTTCAGCCACATCCAGACCCTGTCCTTCGGCTTCTACGACAAAAACCGCACCGGCCATCTTATGAGCCGCATGACTGCCGAGCTCTTCGATATCACGGAGCTGGCCCACCACGGCCCGGAGGACCTCTTCACCTCCCTGGTTACCGTGCTGGGGGCCATCGCCATCATGTTCACCATCCGCTGGCAGCTGGCCCTGGTGGTGCTGATTCTGGTGCCCATTTTTGTAGTAGTCACCATGGTCAACCGCCGCAGCATGATGGACGCCTCCCGGGCGGTGAAGCAGACCATGGCCGGCATCAACGCCGACATTGAGTCCAGCCTCTCCGGCATGCGTACCGCCAAAGCCTTCTCCAACGAGGGCGCCGAGGCCTCCAAGTTCAACACCGCCAACGAGCAGTTCAAGACCTCCAAGCGGAACTTCCACAAGGCCATGGGCCGCTTCAACGCCACATTGGATTTCTTCATGTGCCTCCTGCCCCTGGTGGTCATCGCCGTGGGCGGCAAGATGATCATGGACGGGGACATGAACTACATGGACCTCATCACCTTCAACCTCTATATCAGTACCTTCATTACCCCCATGCGGAAGATGGCCAACTTCAACGAGCTCTTTGCCAACGGCTTTGCCGGCCTCCACCGGTTCATCGAGCTCATGTCCATTGAGCCGGAGCTGAAGGACAAGGAGGACGCGGTGGAGCTCCAGAACGTCCGGGGCGAGATCGAGATGAAGGATGTGAGCTTCTCCTACGAGCGGGACGACACAGAGGTCCTCCACCATGTGAATCTCCACGTGGCTCCCGGGGAAACCATCGCCGTGGTGGGTCCCTCCGGCGGCGGTAAGAGCACTCTGTGCAACCTGATTCCCCGGTTCTATGACGTCACGGAGGGCAGCGTTACCATCGACGGCCTGGACGTGCGGGATGTGCAGCAGCGGAGCCTCCGCCGGAACATCGGCGTGGTGCAGCAGGATGTGTTCCTTTTTGCTGCCAGCATCATGGAAAATATTCGCTACGGACGGCCCGATGCTTCGGTGGATGAGGTGATGGAGGCCGCCCGCCGTGCGGAGATTTACGACGACATCATGGCCATGCCCCAGGGCTTCGAGACCTACGTGGGGGAGCGGGGGGCCCTTCTCTCCGGTGGACAGAAGCAGCGCATCGCCATCGCCCGGATTTTTTTGAAAAATCCCCCGGTCCTGATTCTGGACGAGGCCACCTCCGCACTGGACAGCGTCACCGAGTCCAAGATCCAGCACGCCTTCGACGAACTGGCCCGGGGCCGCACCACCCTCATCATCGCCCACCGCCTCTCCACCGTCCGCTCTGCCCACCGCATCCTGGTGGTCCGGGACGGGGTGATCACGGAGGAGGGCAGCCATGAGGCGCTGATGGCCCGGAACGGGGATTATGCCCAGCTTTACAACACCCAGAATCTGAACGGATAAGACGATGGATAAGACGACTCTTCTCAACCGGGCCGCCTCCCCCGAGGAGCGGCTGCTGCTGGCCCGGGTACTGGACAAATATGAACAGATGGACCGGCGGAATATTCCCACCGCCACCCCCTTTTTCACCCAGGCAGAGCAGGCCGCCGTCCAGGCCCTGCTGAATGCAGCGGGTATCCGGTCGGGGTATGTCTGGAACGGGGGCTACCCCCAGGCGGAGCGGAAGCTTCTCCAGTTTCTTCCCGACTGGTGCGAGGAGGACGGCAGCGTCCTCACCGCCCTCCGGGCCAGATGCCGGGGGGACGAGGAACCCAATCACCGGGACTTTCTGGGCAGCCTCATGGCCCTGGGCCTCACCCGGGAGAAGTTCGGGGACCTGCTGGTATCCCCAGGCCGGTGCGACCTCATCGCCGCAGCGGACGCCGCCCCCTTTCTCCTCCAGAACTGGGACAGCGCCGGCCGGGCCCGGCTCCAGGTGGAGGAGATTCCTCTCTGTGACCTGGAGATCCCCGTCCAACAGGTGAAGGAGATCCGGGACACGGTGGCCAGCCTCCGGCTGGACGCGGTGGCCGCCGGCGGCTTCTCCATGAGCCGCACCAGGGCTGCGGAGCTCATCGCTGCCGGACGGGTCCAGGTGAACCATCTGGACTGCGGCAAGGGGGACAGGCTGGTGGCGGAGGGAGACGTGATCACCGTCCGGGGACTTGGCAAGTGTCTGGTGGCCCAGGTGGGCGGCCGGAGTAAGAAGGGCCGGACCATGATTGTTCTCCACCGCTACCTGTAGAAGGCAAATACAAACTGTAATATTCTTGAGAAATATGCCGGAATGGACCGGATTTTCCCCTTGGAGGAAGGAGTTACCCATGGAACAGGCAAAGATTGACCGCATCAACCACCTGGCTCACAAGGCCAAGACCATTGGCCTGACGGCGGAGGAGGAGCGGGAGCGGGCGGCACTGCGGCGGGAGTATATCGACGCGGTGCTGGGCAACCTGCAAAACCAACTGGACCACACCTATATTGTGGACGAGGCGGGCCACAAGAAGAAGCTGCGGAAAAAAGGGGAGGAGCACCATGGCTGATCAGCGCCAGGGGGGACAGAACCCCGGCGGGCGGCGGCCCTCCGGCAGCGGGGAGATTTGTGTGCTGCTGCTGATCCTGCTGCTGATTTTCGTCTGGCCGGTGGGGGTGCTCTACGCCCTCTACAAGGCCGCCTTTGACAAGGGGGAGGACAACGCCCTCAACGAGTTCATCTGGTGGGTGGAGGACCTCTTCGGCGGCAGCAAGTCCCGCAAGCGCCAAAAGCAGCAGTGGGACCGCCGCCGGTGGCAGCAGCCCCAGCAACAGCAGCCCCAGCCGCCCCGGCGGGACTGGCAGGCCCCCCAGCAGCCCCAGGCACAGTCCGCCCCCCAGCAGATGCCTCAGCCGCCCCGGCAGACCTGGCAGCAGCCGCCCCGGCCCCAGCCTAAGCCCCAGCCCAAGGCGGCCAAGGAGAAAAAGGACGGCAAAAAGTCCCCGCAGCTCTCCACCGGCGGGGCTACCGCATTGTGGATCACAGGAGCCTGCATCCTCTTCGGCGGAGCGGTGGCTCTGGCCAGCGAGATCGAGTCCCTGCTCTACGGATATCTCTTTCTGGAGGACCTGGTGGCCGCTTCTCTGTTGGCACTGGCGGGGGCTGTGATGGTCCTCTTCGGCCACAGAAAGTCACGGGACGTGCGCCGGGTGAAGAAGTATCTTCTGGCTATCGGAGAGGCGGAAGCCATGGAGCTGGATGAGATTTCCAAACGGGTGGGCCGCAGCCGGAAGAAGGTGGTCCGGGAGCTGCAGAAGCTGATTGACCGGGGCCTTTTGGGGGACGACGCCTATCTGGATCTGGAGCTGGGGTATTTCCTCCGCTACGGAGCCAAGGTGGCGGAGGCCAAGCCGGAGGAGCGGGCAGCGGAGGCCCAGGTCCGGACGGACGTGCGCTATGGGAAGATTCTTCAGGATATCCGCGCCGCCAACGACCGCATCGACGACGAGGCCCTGTCCGCCAAGATTGACCGGCTGGAGCAGATTACGGCCCAGATTCTCCGGGAGGTCAGCGACCACCCGGAGAAGGGGGAGAAGATGCACACCTTCTTTGATTACTATCTGCCCACCACCCAGAAGCTGCTGGACACCTACGCCGATTTTGAGGAGACCGGCGTGGAGGGGGAGAACCTGCGGGAAGCCAAGCAGCGCATTGAGAGCACCATGGACAGCATCGTGGAGGGCTTTGTCCGCCAGCTGGACAGCCTGTATAAGACCGATGTGATGGACGTGGAGAGCGACATCCGGGTGATGGAGAGCATGCTCCGCCGGGACGGCGCCAGCGCCGCCAGAGATTTCGGCGGCCAGCAGGCCCAGGAGAGATAAACCACAGACCGCCTTGGGAGGTTTCCCCCCAGGGCGGCCTTTTGGTTCCGGCGGAGGGAGAAACTTTTCTCCGGCGACACAGAGAGTACACAGGAAGCGGGTATGCTGTCATCAGAAGGAGGGGGAAGCCCATGGACAACCGCATTCTGATTGTGGAGGACGAGCCCAAGCTCCGGGAGGTGTTGTGCGACTACTTCCGAAGCAAGGGGGAGGTCCCCATGGAGGCCCGGGACGGGGCCGAGGCCCTGGAGCTGGCGGAGACCGCCGTGTTTGACGCAGTGCTGCTGGATATCATGATGCCGAAGCTGGACGGCTTTGCCGTCTGCCGGGCCCTCCGAAAGCACAGCGACGTGCCCATTTTGTTCCTCACCGCCCTCTCCGACGAGGAGGACAAGCTCCTGGGCTACGAGCTGGGGGCCGACGACTATATCACCAAGCCCTTCACCATGTCGGTGCTCTACGCCAAGACCATGGCCCTCATCCGCCGCAGCCGGGGGACCATGCGGTCCGGGGACCGGCTGGAGGCGGGGGGCATCGCCCTGGAGCTGTCCTCCCAGAAAGTCTGGGTAGGGAAAAGGGAGGTCGCCCTCACGCCCAAGGAGTACGCCCTCCTCCGCTGCCTGATGCAGAACAGGAACATGGTCATGAGCCGGGAGCAGCTGCTGGTGAAGTGCTGGGGCTA
>CALXDC010000067.1 GCA_944386975.1 uncultured Oscillospiraceae bacterium
ATACCGTTCGCTGTTTGTCAAGCACTTTTTTCAGCTCTTTTGAACTTACTCCCGCCTGGCCTCTCAGCCGAACGTTTGGTATTTTACCACCGCTCATCCGCTTTGTCAAGCACTTTTTTCCAATCACGACCGATTTCCAAAAGCCTCAACGCCGCGTCACGGACAGCTTGCTTACTATACCACCCTCTCCCCTCCTTGTCAATCCCTTTTTTCCATCTTTTTCAACTTTCTTTTCTTCTCTCCAAGGGGGAGACATTTTTCCGCCTCCGTGGTATACTGTTTCAGATAAAACGACACCATATAAAAGGAGGGCCTATGGAACTCAAACGTCTCACCGGGACCTTCGGCGTCCTGGAGGAGGATACCTTAGTATTGTCTCCCGGCCTCAATTTGATACACGCACCCAACGAATCGGGAAAATCTACCTGGTGTGCCCTGCTGCGGGTGATGCTCTATGGTCTGTCCACCCGGGCCCGCGGGGCGGCGGCGGACAAAAACCGCTATGCCCCCTGGAGCGGCAGACCTATGCAGGGCGTTCTGGAGGTCGCCGCCAACGGCGTGGACCTCACCGTCACTCGCACCACCCAGCGCTCCAACGCTCCCATGGGGGCCTTTTCCGCTCTCCGCACCGGCACTGCCGACCCGGTATCCGGCGTTACCGCCGCCACCTGCGGGGAGTTTCTCACCGGAGTGCCCCGTGAAGTTTTTGAGCGCAGCGCTTTTATCCGCCAGTCCGGTCTGGCCATTGACCAGGACCCGGAGTTGGAACGGCGGATTGCCGCCCTGATTACCTCCGGTGAGGAGGACACCTCTTATATAGAGGCGGAGGAGCGGCTGCGCAAGCAGCTGAACCGCCGCCGCCACAACAAGACCGGGCTTCTCCCTCAGCTGGAGCGGGAGATGGCGGAGCTGCGCTCTGCTGAGGACACCGGCAGCCAGCTGAAGGCGCAGTTGACGGAGGCCCAGGAGGCGGTGGAGGCTCTGGAGCAGCAGCAGCGAAAGCTGGAACGACAGCGGGCCCTCCAGGCACAGGAGGGGCAGGCCCAGATTGACGCCGCCGTGGCCGCCCAGGAGGAGCGGGTCCGGGCGGCAGAGGAGGCAGTGAACGCCCTGCGGCTCTCCGCCGCCGGGGTGCCGGACAGAAGTGCGCTGGAGCAGGCCCTGGGCACTCTGGCTACCCTGACGGCCTCCCAGGCCGCAGCGGACCGGGCAGCTCAGTCCCTGGCCGCCAAGGAGCGGCAAGCAGAGGAGGCGCGGCGACAGCGGGAGGCGGCCGAGGCCCAGATGGAACCGCCCGTCTCCGAAAGGTCCGGCGGGCTTCCGGCCGCCCTGCTGGCGGCGCTTCTGGTGGGCGTCCTCGCCGGGGCCGCCGCCTATTTTCTGGCCCCGGACATCCTTTTGCCCGCCGCCTTGGGCGGTCTGATCCTGACCGCCGCCGTCGCCGTCCCGCTCGCCCTCCGCCGGCGGAAGGCAAGCCGGCAGGAGCGAGAACAGGCGGAGGCCGCTCAAACCCAGGTGGTCTCCCAGGCCAGACAGGCCTATGACCAGGCCCAGGCCGCTCTGGTGGAGGCACGGCAGCTGTGGGAGGACCTGGATGGCGCTCTCCGTCAAAGCACCGAGTCTGTTTTCGCCCTCTTCCCTCAGATTCCCCGGGGGGATTTAGAGGGAGTCAAGCGGGCGGCCCGAGCGGGACTCACGCTTCACCAGCAGCTGTCCCAGGCGGAGGCGGAGGCCGCTGAGGCCCGGCAGCAGCTGGCCCTGGCCCGGCAAGCCCCCCGGCAGGAGGCAGGCCCCATAGACGGCGCTCTTCGGGAGGTGGCGGACCGGCTCCACGCCGCTCAGGGCACACTCCAGTATCTCAGCGGCCGGATGCAGGCCCTGGGAGATCCGGCCCAGCTGGAGGTCGAGCGGGCAGAGAAGGAGGAACAGCACCGGTGCCTCACCGGGGAATATGAGGCGCTTCGGCTGGCTCTGGACGCCCTGGCAGATGCCAACAGCCAGCTCCAGGGGCGGTTTTCTCCGGAGCTGGGGAAAAAATCTGCAAAAATCTTTGCAAAAATCACCAATGAGAAGTATAATAAGGTATTGCTGAGCCGGGAGCTGGCAGCGTCGGCGGGGACGGCGGAGGAGTCTGTGGTCCACGACGTTTTGCAGCTGAGCCAGGGCACGGCGGACCAGTTGTATCTGGCGGTGCGGCTGGCGGTGTGCGATATGGTGCTGCCGGCGGACCACCCGCTGATTCTGGACGACGCTCTCACCAGCTTTGATGATGAGCGGATGGAGGCAGCCCTCCGGTATCTGATGGAGATATCCCGACAGCGGCAGATTCTGCTGTTTACCTGTCAGGAGCGGGAGGGACAGTATCTGGCGCAGGCCTTCCCCGGCCAATATCACACCATTTCTTTTTCCAAGCAAGAGAGCAAAATTTGAGATACAAGACAGGAGATGTAGCGAAATGAGCGAATGTACCCATGACTGCAGCACCTGCGGCTCCAACTGCAGCGAGCGCACGGAGCCTCAGTCCCTGCTGAAGGAGCACAACCCGGCGGCCCGGGTGGGCAAGGTCTACGGCGTGGTGTCCGGCAAGGGCGGCGTCGGCAAGAGCATGGTCACCAGCCAGCTGGCAGTGATGGCCAACCGAGCCGGTCTCACCACCGGTATTCTGGACGCAGACATTACCGGCCCCTCCATCCCCAAGGCTTTTGGTGTTCACGAGCGGGCCATGGGCGACGACCGGGGTATGCTGCCGGTGGAGACCAAGACAGGCATCCAGATGATGAGCGTGAACCTGCTGCTGGACAAGGAGACCGACCCGGTGCTGTGGCGGGGTCCCGTCATCGGCGGCGTGGTGACCCAGTTCTGGACCGACGTGGTGTGGGATGTGGACTGCCTCTTTGTGGACATGCCTCCGGGCACCGGCGACGTGGCTCTCAGCGTGTTCCAGTCCATTCCCCTGGACGGCATCATCATCGTGGCCAGCCCCCAGGAGCTGGTGAGCATGGTGGTGGAGAAGGCCGTAAAGATGGCGGAGATGATGAATATTCCCATCGTGGGTGTGGTGGAGAACATGAGCTATGTGGTCTGCCCCGACTGCGGCAAGGAGATCCCCCTCTTCGGCCAGGGCAAGACTGAGGCGGCCGCCGCGGCCCACGGCCTGAAGGTGCTGGCCAAGATGCCCATTGATCCCGCGCTGGCGGAGCTGGTGGACAAGGGAGAGATTGAGTTCTTCCAGGGTGACTGGCTCCAGGGGGTCATGGAGGCCATTCTCTGAGTTTCTGTTACAAACAAAATCATATTTTACGCCCGCCGCGGAGAAAGACACTCCTGCGGCGGGCGCTTTTTTGCCCTCTGGCCGGGCGGGCCCGCCGCTGACGGAGTTGTTCTTTTTTGTCGGTACCCGACGGTGTACTGCTGTCTTGTTATGCCTCCGGCGGCCTACTTTTCTCACGGAAGAAAAGTAGGCAAACGTCCGCTTAGAACCCATGGTTCTAAGAATTCCTTTATTCCTACCGAAACCGGGTAATCAGTGAGGCTCTTTGCCGGTGGCTTTGTCCGAGTGACGCCTGTTCGGGTGATCCTCTGCTTCTGCGCCGCGCTTTAACCGCGCTAACTTTTTGAGTAGACTCCATGCCTTCGTCTACCGTTTTTTCCGCAAATGAGTACCTGCGGCGTTGGTAAGTTCGTCAGTATCCGGAAATTGCAGAGGCTTCAACAACCGCCAGGGGAGCGCGCTGAAGCGCGGAAGGAGAGGAACTCCGACCCCCTTGCACCCGTCAGCCGGGAAGGCCAGCGGCAAAACGGTACAGACTACCCATAATAGGTGCAAAGGAATCCTTAGAACCTTGGTTCTAAGCCAACTTTTGGTGACTTTTCTTTGGCAAGAAAAGTCACCCGCCGGAGGCATAACACCAAACGAAATACTGCCGGGTACCGGCAAAAGACACCGTGCCCTCGTCAGAGGGCAAAACGGAGCCGGTCCCGGCGGCGAGGGGACAAAAAAGCCCCCCGCCGGGGATTCCCGGCAGGGGGCGGAACCAATTATGTACGAAAAATCAGAACTCCAGGTTCTTGCCGTCCAGATCAAAGACGTGGCAGACATTGCCGCCGAAGGTAAAGTGGATCTCGGCGCCGTAACCGAACTGGGCGCTGTCCAGATCCATGGTGGGGACGATGATGACCACGTCCTTACCATTGGCATTGGCGTGGAGATGCACCTCGCTGCCCATCATCTCGCTGACGTCCACCTTGGCCTTGATGCACTTGGCAGCGTCGCCCAGAACAATGTGGTTGGGACGGACGCCCAGAGTGATGGCCTGCTCCGCCACATTCTTGGCGGCCAGATTCTTCTGCTTCTCCTCGCTGAGCTCCACGGTCATGTCGCCCACGGACACCGCGTACTTGCCATTGGCTTTCACCAGCTTGGCATCGAAGAAGTTCATCTGGGGCACGCCGATGAAGCCGGCCACGAACAGGTTGGCAGGATGATCGAAGACCTCCTGAGGCGTACCGATCTGCTGGATGAAGCCGTCCTTCATGATGACGATACGGTCGCCCAGGGTCATGGCCTCGGTCTGATCGTGGGTCACGTACATGAAGGTGGTGTTGATCTTCTGGCGCAGCTTGATGATCTCGGCGCGCATCTGGTTACGGAGCTTGGCGTCCAGGTTACTAAGAGGCTCGTCCATCAGCAGCACCTTGGGCTCACGGACAATGGCGCGGCCGATGGCCACACGCTGACGCTGGCCGCCGGACAGAGCCTTGGGCTTGCGCTCCAGGTACTGGGTGATGTCCAGAATCTCCGCAGCCTCGCGAACCCGGCGGTCAATCTCCGCCTTATCCATCTTCCGAAGCTTCAGGGGGAAGGCCATGTTCTCATACACGGTCATGTGGGGATACAGAGCGTAGTTCTGGAAAACCATGGCAATATCACGGTCCTTGGGGGCCACGTCGTTGACCAGCTTCCCGTCGATGTACAACTCGCCGGCGCTGATCTCCTCCAGGCCCGCAACCATGCGCAGGGTGGTGGATTTGCCGCATCCGGAGGGACCGACCAACACGATGAACTCCTTGTCGGCAATGTCCAGGTTAAAGGCCTGCACAGCCACAACGCCCTCGTCGGTCACCTGCAGATTGACCTTCTTCTCCTCGGCGACCTCGCCCTTCTTGGCCTTCTTGGGCTTCTTCTGATCACCGCTGTGGGGATAGATCTTCTTGATGTTCTTCAGGGTCAAACCAGCCATCTTGCACCGGCTTTAACAGTACAGGCTCCCCTCGTACTGTCTCACGCGCCGCCGCGCGGGCGATCGCGCTTTGTGACAGGTCTCCAACGCTGCCACACCGTAAGCCGTAACGGAACTTCCTCCTTTTTTATCAGGTCGCGGACCGCTTGAAGATGGAGAGCGGCGCCGCGCCGTATATTGTTTGGGGTCTTGCCCCAACGCTTACATTATACGGGAAGAAAATGGTTTTGAAAAGGCGGCATAACAGAGAAAAATCTTTTCATTCTTTGGCCATTTTGACCGAAATCCTTTTCAAATGCCGTCGAAACCGGCTCTCATGTCCCTCAGCAGGCGGGGAGACGGCGGCGGAGCGCCTCATAGAGCAGAGTGCCCAGAATACCCACGGAGATGATCTCCCCCGCGCCCACGGTGCCCACCATATACCACATGGCGTCCCCCATGCCGTAGCCGTAGCGCAGCACCACGGGGACGATGACGGCGTTGGCAAGGATGGGGGGCAGAAGGGCCAGCCGGGGATGGCGGCGCAGCAGGTAAGTGCCCACGGCGCCGATAAGGGTGGCGATGGGGCCCATCAGAATGTCCAGGGCCACGCAGCCGGTGAGGATGTTGGCCAGGAGGCACCCGATGTACAGGCCCGGCACCGCGGCGGGCAGAAACAGGGGCAGCACGCACAGCGCTTCGCTCAACCGGACCTGGATCACGCCGGAGGACAGGCCGAAGAAGGACGCGACGTAGGTCAGGGCCACGTACAACGCGGCGATGACGGCGCCCTGGGTGAGGGCGCGGGTGTTCATGGTTTGATTCATACTGTTGTTCTCCTTAGTTTTGTTTTTTCGCCGCCTGGAGCGGCTGGGTGAGGATGGTTCCGAACTCACCGGGGAGTATGATACCAGATGGGGCCGCCTTTTGCAAGGCGCGCCCCTCTTTCAAACTGAAGTTTTTCTTAAGATTTCGACAAAGGGGATGGTATTTCCAGCAAAAACGTGGTATATTACTTTAGTTGTCATACAGAAAATGATGAACCGAGGTTTTAGGAGCTCATACATATGGAGAAACAGTACAAAAAGCGGTGGGGGGACCGGCGGGACGCCCGCTGGGTCCGGGAGGTGGACGGCCTCCACGCCATTATGCCCCACCTGATGAACAAGCGCACCGACGCGGAGGTGTTCGTCAACATGGAGTTCGACGTCACCGATGTGCTGGCCTACCTGGCGGAGAAGAACCAGGGCGAGACGGAGTACAAGGCCACCCTCTTCCACTGCTTCATCATGGCGGTGGCCAAGACGGTGTACCTGCGCCCCCTCCTCAACCGGTACATCTCCGGCCGCCGGTTCTACGACCGGGACCGCATCACGTTAGGCTTCGCCGCCAAAAAGCGGTTTGCCGACCACGCTGAGGAGACGCTGGTGGTGGAGACGGTGCCGGAGGACTGGACCCTCTCCGACGTAACCCGCCGGGTGGTGGGCACCGTCCACAAGATCCGCACGGAGAAGGGCTACGGTCTGGACGACACCCTCAACTTCCTGGCCAAGATGCCCCGGCCCCTCATGATGTTTATCATGTGGATCTTCCGCACCTTGGACTTCTTTGGAAAGATGCCCCTGGCTCTCACCCGGGACGACCCCAACTATTCCACGGTGTTCCTCACCAACTTGGGGTCCATCAAATGCCCCAGCGTCTACCACCATCTCAACAACTACGGCACCAACTCCATCATGGGGGCCATCGGCACCATCCACAAGGCGGAGGTGATCGGCCCCGACGGGGAGCGGCGGATCCGGGACGTGGTGGAGTTCGGCGTCACCCTGGACGAGCGCATCGCCGACGGGTTCTATTTCGCCCGGTCCCTGAAGATCATCCAGTACCTTTTCGCCCATCCCCAGCTGCTGGACCGGCCTGTAAAGGAGGCAATCGACTTTGAGTGCTAACGACGTGAAGACCCCCTGGGTGAAGAACCTGGGGGACGTGCCCGCCACCCTCACCTACCCCGACTGGTCCATGTGCGAGGCGGTGGAGCGGATGGCGGAGCAGTATCCCAATCTGACAGCCTATGTATTCATGGGCCGTAAAACCACCTACCGCACCCTGGTGCAGGAAATTCATCTCTGTGCCCGGGCTCTCAAATCCGTAGGCATCCGGGCCGGGGACCGGATCACCGTGGCCATGCCCAACTGCCCTCAGACGGTGATCATGTTCTACGCCATCAACCTGGTGGGGGCCATCGCCAACATGGTCCACCCCCTGTCCAGTGAGAAGGAGATCGAATTTTTCATCAAGGAGTCCGGCTCCATCTCCGCCATCACTTTAGACCAGTTCTACCACAAGTTCGAAGCCATCCGCCAGAATGTAGACCTGGACAACATCATCATCGCCTCCATCAAGGACGCCCTGAGCCAGCCGGTGCGGACGGGGTATATGCTCACCGAGGGGCGCAAGCAGAAGAAGATTCCCAACGACGCCCCCATCCTCCGGTGGAACGAGTTTCTCCGCCGGGGCCGGACCTACCACTGGAAGTACCGGGCCAAGGTCCAGGCAACCGACCCGGCGGTGATTCTCTATTCCGGCGGTACCACCGGCACCACCAAGGGGATTCTCCTCTCCAACCGGAACTTCAACGCCCTGGCCTGCCAAATCATCGCCACCAACCCCTTCTTCCGCCCCGGGGACAAGATGCTGGCGGTGATGCCCATGTTCCACGGCTTTGGTCTGGGGGTGTCCATCCACTCCATGCTGGCAAACGGCGGCACCTGTATCCTGGTGCCCCGGTTCACCGCCGAGAGCTACGCCAAGCTGCTGCTCAAGTACCGCTGCAACCTCATCGCCGGAGTGCCCACCCTGTACGAAGCTCTGCTCCGCCTGCCCAAGATGAAAAACGCGGACCTCAGCTGTCTCAAGGGGGTCTACTCCGGCGGGGACAGCCTCAGCGTGGAGCTGAAGAAGCGGTTTGACAAGTTCCTCTACGACCACCACGCCACCGTCCAGGTCCGGGAGGGCTACGGCACCACCGAGTGCGTCACCGCCTCCTGCCTCACCCCCAGCCACATGGCCAAGGAGGGGAGCATCGGCCTGCCCTTCCCGGATACCTATTATAAGATCGTAAAGCCCGGCACCCAGGAGGAGGTGCCCTATGGGGAAGTGGGTGAGATCTGCCTTTCCGGCCCCACCGTGATGCTGGGGTACATCGGCCACCCGGAGGAGAATGCCCAGACCCTCCAGACCCACCCCGACGGCCTCACCTGGGTCCACACCGGAGATCTTGGGACCATGGACGACGACGGCTTCATCTACTTCAAGCAGCGCCTGAAGCGGATGATCGTCACCAGCGGCTACAACGTGTACCCCTCCCAGCTGGAGAATGTGTTTGACGCCCACGAGCTGGTGCAGATGAGCTGCGTCATCGGGGTACCGGATCCCCTGAAGATGCAGAAGGTGAAGGCCTTCATCATGCTCAAGCCCGGGGTGGCCCCCTCGGAGGAGAATAAGCAGATTCTCTTGGCCTACGCCCGAAAGAACATCGCCAAGTACGCCATGCCTTACGACATCGAGTTCCGGGAGAACCTGCCCAAGACCCTGGTGGGGAAGGTGGCCTACCGGGTGCTGGAGGAAGAAGAGCTGGCCAAGACCCAGTCCAAATGAACAACGCGCCGTGGGATATCCTCCCACGGCGCGTCCAGTCTGTCGAAAAAGTGGCTTAAGCCACTTTTTCGACAGAGACACAGCCCGCCGCGCGCAGGAATTGTCCGCTTGCAGCGGATAATTCCCACACTTGCGGGCTGCAAAGTATGTTCTCCGACGCACATGTCGCCGGAGAACATGGATTTGACTGGATTTGCGCCATCCGGCGCAAACTCTGCGAGGCTTTT
>CALXDC010000068.1 GCA_944386975.1 uncultured Oscillospiraceae bacterium
CTTTCGGTCGCATCGGCCTTTGTCTCTGCTCCTTACCGGCCGCAGCACTGCTTATACTTCTTTCCGCTGCCGCAGGGACACGGGTCATTCCGGCCGATTTTCTGGACCTTTCTCGGCTGCTTCTTCACGGTCTTGTCGCCGCCGAAGCCCTCGGTAATACCGGTGGCCACTCGCTCCCGCTTGATCTCCTCCTGGGTCTTCAGCCGGAAGGAGTAGATCCGCCGGATGGTCTCCTCCTGGATGGCGTCGATCATCTCCTCGAACATGTGGAGGCTCTCCTCCTTGTACACGTCCACCGGGTTCTTCTGACCGTAGGCCTGAAGGCGGATGCCTTGGCGCAGCTCCGTCATGGCGTCGATGTGGTCCATCCAGAACTCGTCCACCACCCGCAGCATGATCACCCGCTCCAGCTCCCGCATAACGGGCGCCGTCACATCCTGCTCCTTCTGGGCATAGGTCTCCATGGCCGCCTTGGTGAAGGCCTCGATGCAGTCCTCAGCGGAGGCGGAGGCGATCTGGTCCTCCGTCATGGCCACGGCGCCCTTATGGAAATAGGTGCCCTCCAGGCCGTTCAGCATGGCGGCGTACTGTTCACCGTCCAGATGCTTCTGCTCGCCGAAGGCCAGGTGCACGTCCCGCTGGATGGTGGTGGAGATCATGTTCTGGATGGAACTCTTCATATCCAGGCCGTCCAGCACCTTCTTACGCTGGCCATAGATGATCTCACGCTGCTTGTTCATCACGTCGTCGTACTCCAGGGTGTTCTTTCGAGCCTGGAAGTTCCGGCTCTCCACGCTGGTCTGGGCGCTCTCAATGGACTTGGACAGCTGGCGGCTCTCGATGGGCACATCCTCCCCCAGATTCAGCCGGTCCATCATCCCCGTCATCCGGTCTCCGCCGAAAAGCCGCATGAGGTCGTCCTCCAGGCTCAGATAGAACCGGGTCTCACCGGGGTCTCCCTGACGGCCGGCACGGCCGCGGAGCTGGTTGTCGATCCGGCGGGAGTCGTGGCGCTCGGTACCCACGATAAAGAGGCCGCCGGCCTCCCGGACCTTGTCCGCCTCTCCGGCGATCTCATTTTTGTGGACCTGGAGCCGGTCGGCATAGAGCTGGCGGGCGTCCAGAATGTCCTGGTTGTCCGTCTCGGCGTAGCCGGTGGCCTCGGCGATCAGCTCGTCGCTGAGGCCCGCTTTTCTCAGGTCGTTCATGGCCAGATACTCGGCGTTTCCGCCCAGCATGATATCCGTACCACGGCCAGCCATGTTGGTGGCCACGGTGACGGCCCCCAGCTTGCCCGCCTGGGCCACGATCTCCGCTTCCTTTTCGTGGTTCTTGGCGTTCAGCAGGTTGTGAGGAATCCCCTCTCGCTGGAGAAGCTTGGAGAGAAATTCATTCTTCTCGATGGACACGGTGCCCACCAGCACAGGCTGGCCCTTGGCGTGGCACTCCTTGATCTGCTCAATGACAGCCCGGAACTTGGCCATCTCCGTCTTGTACACCACGTCGGGATCATCCACACGGGCAAGAGGCCGGTTGGTGGGGATCTCTACAATGTCCAGGTTGTAGATAGTGGCAAACTCCTCCTCCTCGGTGCGGGCGGTACCGGTCATACCAGACAGCTTGTCGTAGAGGCGGAAATAGTTCTGGAAGGTGATGGTGGCCAAGGTCTTGCTCTCCCGTTCCACCTTCACGTGCTCCTTGGCTTCAATGGCCTGGTGGAGCCCCTCGTTGTACCGGCGGCCGAACATGAGACGGCCGGTGAACTCGTCCACAATGATGACCTGACCGTCCTTCACCACGTAGTCGATGTCCCGCTTCATGACGCCGTGGGCCTTGATGGCCTGGTTCACGTGGTGGGCCAGGGTGGAATTCTCCGGATCGGAGAGGTTGTCGATGTGGAAGAACTCCTCCGCCTTCTGCACGCCCCGGGCGGTGAGGGTGGCGGTGCGGGCCTTCTCGTCCACAATGTAGTCGGCGTCCACATCCACATCCTCTTCCGCCTTCTCGTCGGTCTCCTTCACCACCAGCTTCTTGAACCGGGCCACCAGCATCTCCGCCATATCGTAGAGCTGGGTGGACTTGTCGCCGATACCGGAGATGATGAGGGGGGTCCGTGCCTCGTCGATGAGGATGGAGTCCACCTCGTCCACGATGGCAAAGTGGTGGCCCCGCTGAACCTGCTCCTGGCGGTAGAGGGCCATGTTGTCCCGGAGGTAATCAAAGCCCATCTCGTTGTTGGTACCGTAGGTGATGTCGGCGGCGTAGGCGGCCTGGCGCTCCTTCTTGTCCAGGCCGTGGATGATGAGGCCCACGCTGAGCCCCAAAAAGCGGTGAACCTTGCCCATCCACTCGCTGTCGCGCTTGGCCAGATAGTCGTTGACGGTGACGATGTGGACCCCCTCGCCGGTGAGAGCGTTGAGGTAGGCGGGCAGGGTGGCCACCAGAGTCTTGCCTTCACCGGTCTTCATCTCGGCGATGCGGCCCTGGTGAAGGACGATGCCGCCCACCAGCTGCACCCGATAGGGCCGGAGACCCAGCACCCGGTCGGCGGCCTCCCGGACGGTGGCAAAGGCCTCGGGGAGAATGTCGTCCAGGGTCTCCCCCTTCTGGAGCCGCTCCTTGAACTCGGGGGTTTTGGCCTGGAGCTGGGCGTCGCTCATGGCCTTATATTCGTCGGCCATAGCCTCAATTTTATCCACGATGGGATCGATCTGCTTCAGCTCCCGCTCGCTATAGGTGCCGAAGATCTTCGTCAGGAAACCCATATTCAAAACACTCCTTCTTGTGTGTCATCAAACAAAATCCATGCAGAACATAGTATAGCACATCTTCAACCAAAAGAGAACAGGGAGAAATGGCGTATTTTGTGAACTTTTTTGAAATACTCTTAGGACTTTTGCTTATCCCACTCCCGGTTTTCCCCTAAATTTTACGGTCTTCTCTCTCGTATTTTCCCCGGGGATGTGCTATACTGTGCCCATGCAACAACACAGGAGGTACCATACTGATGCGAATGGTCGTGAAAATCGGCACATCCACCCTGACCCACGGCACCGGCAAGCTGAACATCCGCCGGGTAGAGCAGCTGTGCAAGGTGATGAGCGATCTGAAAAACGCGGGACACGAGATGGTGCTGGTGTCCTCGGGCGCCATCGCCATGGGCGTGGGGAAGCTGAATCTGCTCCACAAGCCCTCGGACATGCCCACCAAGCAGGCCGCCGCCGCCATCGGCCAGTGTGAGCTCATGTATATCTACGACAAGCTCTTTTCCGAATATCACCACACCGTGGCCCAGATCCTCCTCACCGGCTCCGACGTGGAGGACCCCCAGCGCCACCAAAACTTCCAGAACACCATGTTCCGCCTTCTGGAGCTGGGAGCCCTTCCGGTAATCAATGAAAATGACACTGTGGCCACCGCCGAGATCGCCGTGGGCGACAACGACACCTTGGGGGCCATCGTGGCGGTGAACGTCCACGCGGACCTGCTGGTACTGATGAGCGACATTGAGGGGCTCTACACTGCGGACCCCCACAAGGACCCAACCGCCACCCTCATCCCTCGGGTGGAGACGCTGACCCCGGAAATCTGGGCGCTCGCCGGAGGCAGCGGCTCGGAGCTTGGCACCGGAGGTATGGTCACCAAGCTGAAGGCCGCCCAGCTGTGCATGGACGCCGGTTGCGATATGCTCATCACCAACGGCGTCCGCCCCAAGGATCTCTACCGCATTGCCGACGGCGAGGCCGTAGGCACCCGCTTCGTGGGGAAGCGGTAACGACAGAGGAGGACAGATACCATGACCACACTGGAACTGCTGCAAGCCGCCCGCCGGGCCAAAAGCGCCATGGCTTTGGCGGATACGGAAAAGAAGAACGCCGCCCTTCGCTCTATGGCGGGGGCTCTCACCGCCCATGCCGCCGCCATTCTGGAGGCCAACGCCGCGGACATGGAGGCCGCAAAAGAGACCATCGGCGAGGTGATGCTGGACCGCCTCCGCCTCACCGAGGACCGGATCGCCGGCATGGCGGAGGGCGTGCGCCAGGTGGCGGACCTCCCCGACCCCGTTGGGCAGGTGCTGCGGACGGTGGAACGTCCCAACGGCCTGCAGATCCGCCGCGTCTCCGTGCCCATGGGGGTTATCGCCATCATCTACGAGTCCCGGCCCAACGTCACCAGCGACGCCGCTGCCCTGGCCTTGAAGGCGGGCAGTGCCTGCGTGCTCCGCTGCGGCAAGGAGGCCCACCGTTCCGCAGCCGCCATCGTCACGGCCCTCCGGGAGGGGCTGGAGGCGGCAGGACTGCCCCGGGATGCCCTGCAGCTGGTGGAGGACACCACCCGGGAGAGCGCCCGGGTACTGATGGAGGCCCGGGGATTGGTAGACCTGCTGATCCCCCGAGGGGGCGCGGGGCTCATCCGCTCCTGCGTGGAGAATGCCCTGGTGCCCTGCATCGAGACCGGCACCGGCATCTGCCACGTCTATGTGGACGAAACCGCCGATCTCACCAAGGCCCTCTCCATTATTGAAAATGCCAAGACCAGCCGCCCCAGCGTCTGCAACGCCGAGGAGGTGCTGCTGGTCCACAAATCTGTAGCGGCGGACCTCCTGCCCCGCCTCTACCAATGTCTGGTGGAGGACCGGAAAGCTGCCGGGAAGCAGCCGGTGGAGCTGCGGCTGGACGAGGCTGCCGCATCCATCATCCCCGGCGCCCCCGCCGGTCCCCAGGACTTCGACACCGAGTTTCTGGACTATATCCTGGCTGTCGGCGTGGTGGATAGCCTGGAGGGCGCCATCGCCCACATCGCCGCCCACTCCACCGGCCACAGCGACGCCATCGTTACCGAGGACGCCGCGGCCGCAGACCGGTTCGCCGCTCTGGTGGACAGCGCCGCCGTCTATGTCAACGCCTCCACCCGCTTCACCGACGGCGGAGAGTTCGGCTTGGGTTGCGAGATGGGTATCTCCACCCAGAAGCTCCATGCCCGGGGTCCCATGGGTCTGGAGGAATTGACCAGCTACAAATACGTGATTCGAGGCAGCGGACAGATCCGCTGATTTTGGAAAGGAGCACAGCATGTCCCAGTATCTTTTCGGTTTTGTAGGCACCGGCAACATGGCCGGGGCTCTGGTCCGGGCCGCCTGTAAGAAGGTGGACCCCTGGCAGATTCTTCTCAGCAACCGCACCCGCGCCAAGGCGGAGGCTCTGGCAGAGGAGCTGGGCTGTGTGGTAGGTACCAACGAGGAGGTAGCCGCCCGGTGCCGGTACATCTTCCTTGGGGTGAAGCCCCAGATGATGGCCGGGGTGCTGGAGAGTCTCCGGCCCGCGCTGGCCCTCCGGCAGGACCGGTTTGTCCTGGTATCCATGGCCGCCGGTCTCACCATGGATACCCTCTCCGATATGGCCGGCGGGTACTACCCGCTCATCCGCATCATGCCCAACACCCCCTGTGCCGTGGGAGCGGGCATGACTACTTACACCGCCAACGATCTGGTGACGGAGGAGGAACTTCAGGACTTCCTGACTGCCATGGCGGACAGCGGCCTTTGGGACCGGCTGGACGAGCATCTCATCAACGCCGCCAGCGCTGTGGCGGGCTGCGGCGGCGCTTTTATCTGGCAGGTCATTGAGGCTCTGGCCGACGGCGGCGTGGCCTGCGGTCTGCCCCGGCAGAAGGCTTTGCTCTACGCCGCCAAGATGGTGGAGGGCACCGGCAGACTGACCCTGGAGACCGGTCTCCATCCCGGGGTTTTGAAGGACCAGGTTTGCAGCCCAGGGGGCTCCACCATCGCCGGAGTTCGGGTTATAGAAGAGCGGGGCGTCCGGGGGGCGGTCATGGACGCCGTCATTGCCGCCGAGCGCCGCAACAACGAATTGGGGAAAGCATAACTTCTACAAGCCTCCGGCAGCAATGCCGGAGGCGCTCCCACCGCCCGCTTCTCCCACCGCCGTGCGTCGGAGCGGCTGGGATATCGGCCCCGTCCCCTGCCGCTCCCTCTCCGGAACACGGCAGTCTTCCTTCCCTCTCAAGACGGCCCTGAGAACACAACGCGAAAAAAGCCCATTGTTATGTGCAGTACTTCCACATAACAATGGGCTTTTCTCTTGTATCAATCGGTCCTTAGACCAGCTCGATCATCGCGGTCGCCTTCGCGCCAAGAGCCGCCGCTATCGCGGCGGTTGCGCTTCGACACGCCTGCCTGCGAACAGGCAGTCCGCTCCGCTCCGACCGCTTTCGTCGGTCTGTGTTCAGACGAGCTCGATCATCGCGGTCTCCGCGGCGTCGCCGCGGCGCACGCCGGTGCGGGTGATGCGGGTGTAGCCGCCGTTGCGCTCGGCGTAGTTGGGGGCGATCTCCTTGAAGATCTTCTTCACCACGTCCTCACGGGTGATAAAGGTCATGGCCTGACGATAGGCAGCCAGGTCGCCCTTTTTCCCCAGGGTGATCATCTTCTCAGCCAGGGGGCGGATCTCCTTGGCGCGGGTGATGGTGGTCTCCATCTTGCCGTTGTCCAGGAAATCGGTCACCTGCTGACGGAGCATCGCTCTGCGCTGATCGGTAGTCTTACCGAGCTTACGAGTTCCGGGCATGTTGGTTTCCTCCTTCATTGTCCTCCTGCTCCCAACCAAAGGAGCAGTTTACAATCGCTATCTCCCCCCGGCCGTAAGGCCGGAGAAGAGGATCAGTTATTTTCCTTGTCGGCCAGGCTGAGACCCATCATGGCCAACTTGTTGATGACTTCCTCCAGGGACTTGCGGCCCAGATTGCGCACCTTCATCATCTCGTCCTCGGTCTTGGAGATGAGATCCTCCACCGTGTTGATGTTGGCCCGCTTGAGGCAGTTGAAGGAACGGACGCTCAGGTCCAGCTCCTCGATGGTCAGCTCCAGCACCTTGTCCCGCTGGGTCTCCGCCTTCTCCACCACCGTGGACTTGCTGCCCACAGTCTCGCTGAGGTCGGTGAAGAGTGCAAAGTGGTCGCACAGGATCTTGGCGCCCAGGGACACCGCGTCCCGGGCAGAGATGGTGGAGTCCGTCCAAACCTCCAGGGTCAGCTTGTCGAAGTCGGTCATGTTGCCCACACGGGTGTTCTCCACCGTGTAATTCACCTTATACACCGGGGTGTAGATGGAGTCCACGGGGATCACGCCGATGACGGTCTGGCTGTTCTTGTTCCGGTCCGCCGGCACATAGCCGCGGCCGTGGCTGAGGGTGATCTCCATGTTCAGCGCGGCCCCGGCGCCCAGAGTGGCGATGTGGAGCTCCGGGTTCAGCACCTCCACCTCGCCGTCGCTCTTGATATCGCCGGCGGTCACCTCACAGGGACCCACCGCCTCGATGAACACGGTCTTGACTCCTTCGCTGTGCAGCTTGGTGATCAGGCCCTTGATGTTCAGCACGATCTCCGTCACGTCCTCCTTCACACCGGGAATGGTGGTGAATTCATGCTGGACGCCGGCGATCTTGATGCTGGTGGCGGCGGTGCCGGGCAGAGAGGAGAGCATAATCCGCCGCAGGGCGTTGCCCAGGGTGGTGCCGTAACCGCGCTCCAGGGGTTCGATCACGTACTTGCCGTAGGAGTCATCACCGGGGGTCTCGATACACTCGATCTGGGGCTTTTCAATTTCAATCATGCAGTTACCCTCCTTCTTCCGGTAAGCATAGCGCTTACTCTACTTTCCATCGCTCTTCGCAGTGAGGGCATTGTGACCCTATTACTTGGAGTACAACTCAACGATGAGGTGCTCCTCGATGGGCAGGTCGATATCCTCGCGGGCGGGAACTGCAACGACTTTGGCAACCTTGTTGGCCTGATCAAACTCAAGCCACTTGGGGATCACGCGGGAGGCGTTGGCCTCCAGGGAGCCCTTGAACTTGTCCATGCTGCGGGAGGTCTCCTTCAGCTCGATGACGTCGCCGGTCTTCACCTGGTAGGAGGGGATGTCCACCTTCTTGCCGTTGACGGTGAAGTGGCCGTGACGGACCAGCTGACGGGCCTCGGCCCGGCTCATAGCAAAGCCCAGGCGGTAAGCCACGTTATCCATACGGGACTCCAGGATGGCCAGCAGGTTCTCACCGGCCTGGCCCTGGCGCTTCTCAGCCAGCTCGAAGTAGTGGGAGAACTGCTTCTCAGACACGCCGTAGTAACGACGGGCCTTCTGCTTCTCGCGCAGCTGGACGCCGTACTCGGACAGCTTCTTGTTGCGGGCGTTGCCGTGCATGCCGGGGGCGTAGCTCCGGTGCTCCAGCGCGCACTTATCCGTATAGCAGCGATCGCCCTTCAAAAAGAGCTTCTGGCCCTCTCTGCGGCACAGGCGGCAAACTGCTCCGGTATATCTTGCCATAATGCTTATACCTCCTCAATTATTAGACGCGACGACGCTTCGGGGGACGGCAGCCGTTGTGGGGAATGGGGGTGACGTCCTTGATCATGGTCACCTCCAGGCCCACGGCCTGCAGCGCGCGGATAGCAGCCTCACGGCCCTGGCCGGGGCCCTTCACGAAGACCTCAACGGTCTTCAGGCCGTGCTCCATAGCGGCCCGGGCAGCCACCTCGGCGGCGGTCTGGGCGGCGAAGGGGGTGGACTTCTTGCTTCCGCGGAATCCCTGGCCGCCGGAGGAGGCCCAGGAGATCGCGTTGCCCTGGGTATCGGTCACGGTAACCATGGTGTTGTTGAAGGAAGAACGGATATGGACCTGGCCCTTTTCAATGTTCTTCTTTTCACGCCGGCGGCGGATAACCTTCTTGCCAGTCTTAGGTGCAGCCATTTCTATTCTCCCTCCTTACTTCTTCTTGTTGGCAATGGTCTTCTTGGGACCCTTGCGGGTGCGGGCGTTGGTCTTGCTGCGC
>CALXDC010000069.1 GCA_944386975.1 uncultured Oscillospiraceae bacterium
GGCATGACCCCCCTGGGCATGACCTTCTCCGAGATGGCCTCCATGACCGGCGGCGGCGTGCAGACCCCCGGCTTCATGGGCCACGGCAAGCACTTCATCTCCTCCAAGAAGTTCATGAAGGCTGAGGGCGGCATCGAGCGTATCGTGTGGATGCCCAAGGCTCTGAAGGAGCAGGTGGCTGACCGTGTCAACGCCACGGCCAAGGAGTTGTACGGCATTGACAACTTCTGCGATATGATCGGCGACGAGAGCATCGCGGAGGATCCCGAGACTCTGATGAGCTTCCTCACCGAGAAGGGTCACCCCGTTCTGGGCATGGAGCCCATGATGTAATCTTGCTTCTTCTCCCCTCCGGGGAGAGGGATCGAACATCGTCTTGTTTTCGACCAGGCATGGCGTTTCTGCCATGCCTGGTCTTTTTCGTCCCCTCATGCGCCGGGGCGGGGCTCGTTTTTCTGCTGACGATTGGTTTTCTCCTCTTTTGGCCGACGGTGTACTGTCTGGTGTTAAGCCTCCGGCGGCCTACTTTTCTCGTCAAAGAAAAGTAGGCAAAAGTTGACTTAGAACCAATGGTTCTAAGAACTCCTTTTCCTGACGTGGAACGAAAATCCCCCCTGGCTGTTGTTACCCCTGTTGCCTCCGACGCTCCGTGGACGTGTCCGGTACAGTCTAATACCGCGCTTCAGCGCGCTGCCTTGGCGAGTAGACGATGTTTCCTTCGTCTACCTCTTCTTGCGCATCTGAACTGCTGCGGCGTTGGCAAGTCTGTCAGTTGAGGATATTGCAGAAGCCTCTGCAACCACCAGAGCAGCGCGCCGAAGCGCGGAAACAGGGGAACCAGGACACCCCGCTGCTGCGTCAGAGGCATCTTATCCCCAATAGAGCATCAGGATAAACAGTATTAGGAAACAAAGGAGTCCTTAGAACCTTTGGTTCTAAGCCAACTTTTGGTTACTTTTCTTTGGCGAGAAAAGTAACCCGCCGGAGGCACAAACACCAATCAGTACACCGTCGGGTACCGACAAGCGGAAAAAACTGCGTCACCAGGAAAAACGCTCCCCATGTCAAGGGAAACCAAAAGCGCCGGTCCCGGCAACCGATGGGACAGAAATCCCCCTCCCCCCTTGACATTCTCGAATATCGAGTTTATAATGAACCTACAGAAACTCGAATATCGAGTTTTCTATTTTCTCTCTAATTCTCGATATTCGAGAATAGAAAGGAGGCCCACCGTGCCACGGGAAAAATTCAAAACCCTCACCGAGCAGATGTTTTATATCCTCCTGTGCCTCAAGGATGAATGCTGCGGCATGGATATTCTGGACCGGGTCCCCGCTATGACCGGCGGTCGGGTCACTGTGGGCTCCGGCACCCTCTACAACCTGCTGGAGCAGTTCGTGGAGGCGGACATGATCCGGGAAACCCGGGTGGAGGGCCGCCGCCGCAGCTACCTTCTCACCCCTCTTGGAGCCCAGCGGCTCCGCCAGGAGTTTGAACGCCTCACCGCCCAGGCAGAGGATTACCGCCGCATCTTCGGAAAGGAGGAGCCCCATGAAAACCACGAAACGTCGCTTTGAGTTTTTCACCTTCTATGACCACACCGGTATTGCCCGTCACCTGGAGCGGATGGCCCAGAAGGGCTGGCTCCTCCAGGGCATCCATGGCAATCTCTGGTCCTACCGGGCCATTTCCCCCGCCAAGCTGGCCTTCACTGTCACCTACTACCCCGACGCCTCCGCTTTCGACCCGGAGCCCTCGGAGGGAGAACTGTGCTTCCGGGACTTCTGCGCCCACACCGGCTGGCAGCTGGCGGCCTCCGCCGCCCAGCTCCAGGTCTTCTACAACGACCGCCCGGACCCTATCCCCATCGAGACGGACCCCGACCTGGAGATCGAGACCATCCGCCGCTACGCCGGAAAGACCGTTCTCCTCCCCTACTCCCTGCTGCTGTTCATCGGACTGGTCTCCACCTTCTTCCTCATCTCCCGGCTGCTGGGGGACCCCATCGGCCTCCTTGCCAGCTCCACCAACCTCTTCTCCGGCTACATCTGGTGCCTGGAGCTGCTGCTATGCGCCACGGAGCTGGGGGGCTACTTCCGCTGGCGGCGCAGGGCCAAAAAGGCGGCAGCCCGGGGGGAATTTCTGGACACCAAGGGCCACAACCTCCTCCAGCGGATCATCCTCATCGCCGCCCTGGTTGGCTTTGCCCTGTGGCTCCTCTCCGTCCTGCTGACGGAGACCGTTTTCATGAAAGCCTCCGTCCTTGTCACCTTCGGCAGTATTGCCCTCCTGGCCCCTCTGCTGTGGGGTATCCTCCGGCTTCTCAAGCGGTGGAAGGTCTCTAAGGACTTCAGCCGCATCATCTACATCATGGCTACCCTGGTCCTCGCCTACTGCATGGTGGGGGTGATCTTCTGGATCGCCGACAGCGGCTATCTGCCGGAGCAGGAGACCTACACCTACCAGGGCTCGGAGCTGGCCCTGTACCTGGACGAGCTGCCCCTCACCGTGGAGGACCTGCAGCCCATTTCTGCTGATGCCTCCGATGCCTATATCCGCCGCCGCTCCGCCTCCCAATCCCCTCTGCTGGCCCGGTTTGACATGGCTCAGCGGCCTCGGCTGGACGTGGAGGAAGACCTTCCCAGGCTGGAGTACACCATTACTCTGGTGAAGGTCCCCGCCCTCTACGACCTGTGCCAGGATCAGCTGCTGAAATACTGGAATGAGACGGAGAACATTGGCGTGCCGGAGGGCTGGCGCACCTTCTACGAGCCTCGGGACGCCGCCCCCTGGGGGGCCCTGGAAGCCTACCAGGTGGTGGCGGAGGACACCGGTCCCAAGGAACGGTACCTCCTCTGCTATGCCGACCGCTTTGTGGAGGTGTATTTTGACTGGACTCCCACGGCAGACCAGATGGCCAAAGTGGGACAGCTCCTTGGCCAGGGTCAGGTCTGAACACACCTCTTGCAGCCCACCCCCTCCCCGTGGTATACTAATAAACAGAAATCAAGCAGATATCCCTTGAAAGGAGCGGATTTTATGAACGGAACAGAACTGATTCGGGCAAGACGGAGTATCCGGAAGTATATGGCCGGGGAGAAAATTCCTCGGGAGGACATCCAGACCATGCTGGAGGCGGCCATGATGGCCCCCAGCGCCAACAACAGCCGCCCTTGGGAGTTCGTGGTGGTGGAAAGCCGGGAGGTGCTGGACCAGTTGATGGCCGCCCACCCCTACACCGGCATGCTGGCCACCGCCTCCGCCGCTATTGTGGTATGCGGACGGCCGGACCTCCAGTCCGGCAAGGAATTCTGGCCCCAGGACTGCGGCGCCGCCATCGAAAATCTGCTGCTCCAGGCTACAGAGCTGGGCTACGGCACCTGCTGGTGCGGCTGCTATCCTGTGATGGACCGAGCGGAGAAGGTCCGGGAGATTCTCCAGGTCTCCAGCGTCCCCGTGGCCATCGTGGCCCTGGGCGTTCCCAACGAGTCCCCCGCTCCCAGAGGATTCTTTGATCCCCAGCGGGTCCTCTACCGTTAGACCATGCCAGTTCCCATGAAGCAGCGGATCGCTGCCGCCTACATGCAGCTGGCCCGCAGCGGCGATGTGGACCGGATTACCGTCACCAGCCTGGTAGAGGCCTGCGGCATCTCCCGCCAGACCTTTTACTACCACTTTCAGGACATTCTGGACGTGGTCCAGTGGTGCTTTCAGCAGGCTGTGGAGCAAACCACCCTCCGCTGTCGTCAGGCGGAAACTCCCCAGGCGGCGATCCGCCTGTTCCTGAATTCCGCCGCGGAGAACCACCCGCTGATCCTTCGTCTGCTGGCCTCCCAGCACCGCGCCCAGATGGAGGCGCTGCTGATCCAGAGCGTCCGGGATACCTTTGTCCAGCTGCTCCGCAGCGGCCCGCCGCCGTCCATTCCTCTGGCAGATCTGGACGCCGCTCTGGACTTTTACGCCTACGCCGTGGGCGGTATGCTGCTGCGCTGCTGCGGCCAGCCCAGGCTGGATCGGGAACTGCTGTCTGAGCAGCTATACCGCCTGCTGTCGGGACAGCTGTTGCTGTTTCCGCCCTCCGTTTCCGCCCGCCCCAAAGCGTCTGAGGCCTGACACTTTGGGGCGGTGCTCTATTTTCCGGTCTTCCCCTGAGGAATGCTGTCGATTTTTCTCCTATGCACGCCGCATTTCCTCCCACCTCCTATTGACTTTCCTATGGGGATCCCCTATAATCTAATTTAGAATATTAGATTAGGCGGTGCCGGATATGGGATACAAGATTTTATGTGACAGCTGCACAGACTTTACTCCGGAAATGGCCGCAGATCCTCATTACGCCAGGATTCCCCTTCGGATCTTTGTGGAACAGCAGGAATTTGTGGACGACGGAAGTATTGTTCAAAAAGTCCTGATTGATGCCATGAAGGCCAGCCGTGAGGCACCACGCACCGCCTGTCCCTCTCCGGCCAACTATATGGACCACTTTGAAGATGCCGAGGACATCTACATTGTCACCCTCTCCGAGCGGCTCTCCGGCTCCTGCAACGCCGCCAACCAGGCGGCGGCCTTCTACCGGGAGGAGGGCGGCTCCCATAACGTTCACGTCTTCAACTCCCGTTCCGCCTCCGCCGGGCAAGTGCAGGCCGCCCTGCTGATCCGGGAGCTGGCCGGGCAGGGCCTCCCCTTTTCCCAGGTGGTGGAACAGGTGGAGCGGTATTTGGACGAGATGGACACCATGTTTGTTCTGGAGAGCCTGGACAACCTGCGGAAAAATGGGCGGCTCACCAAGGTTCAGGCCCTGGTCACCAGCAGCCTGCGGATCAAGCTGCTCATGGGCTCCACCCCCGAGGGGGAGATCCGGAAGCTGAGCCAGGGCTTTTCCGAACGGCAGGCCCTTCACAAGATGATCCAGCGCTGCGCCGACCAGCCCTCCCATGAGGGTAAGCGGCTGGTGATCTCCCACTGCAACTGCCCGGAGCGGGCTCAGTATGTGCGGGAGCTGGCGGAGAAGCTATGCCGCTTCGGCGAGATTCTCATTACCACCACCGGCGGCATCTCCACAGTGTACGCCTATGACGGCGGCATCGTCATCGCCTACTGATTTCCCCGGAAATAACAGCACGCCCCCTGCGCGGTCAACCACTGCGCAGGGGGCGCTTTCTATCAGGAGGCCATGTGGATGGTCCAGTCCTCCAGGGCGTGGAACAGGTTGGACTGGATGGGATGCAGCCCCTCCACCGTGCCGCTATGGGTCAGCACCGAGAGACTCTTGAAGCAGAGGGGAACCAGAGGCATCTCCTGAGCCAGATGGCCGTAGAGCGACGCTCCCGCCTGCTGCCGGTCGGCCGCCGTGCGAAAGGCGGTGAGAAAGCTGTCCGTCGTCTGGCTGCTCCAGCCGCCGTAATTCATAGCCCCTCCAGTACCCAACAGCCGAGTCAGATCCCAGTCCGCGGTCAGGCGAGTCTCTCCGTAGTAGAGATCGAAGTTCCCCGCCGCAACCGCCGCCAGATACTCCTCCCAGGGCAGAACCTCCACCGTCACCGTCAGGTCCCAGGCGCTGAGGGACCGGGCGACAGACTGGGCCATCGCCACCTTCTCACTGCTCTCCTGGTTCACCAGCAGCGTCAGCGTTACCGGGTCCTCCCCGTCGGTGAGGCCCGCCTCCGTCATGGCGCTATACCACTGGGTGGAGCTATAGCTGCCGGCACTGTCGGGATACAGGGGGGAAGCGGGATGGATCGGGGCCCAGGCCGCCGTGCCGTGGCTGGAGAGATAACCGTCCACCAGCTTCTGCCGGTCGATACCGGCACTGAGGGCCCGGCGAACGGCGGCGTTGGAGACCCGGGCGGCGTTGATCCCCAGATACTGCAGGGCGGTGGTGGGGGCGTCCACGCAGTCCAGCCGCCCGGTGAGGGTGACACTGTCCCCGGTGAGGTCGGCGGCATAGAGATGGATCTCCTTGGAGGTGAAGAGGTAGCGCACCGTGTCGTCGTCCTTGGCGTTCACCAGCTCAATCCGGTCCACCGGCTGCCCGGTGCCCCGCCACCAGCTGCCGTTGGCGGCCAGATAGGCGGTGCTGCCGTCGGTGATATAGAGGTAGGGTCCGGTCCCCACTGGCACCGGCTCCTCCTCAGTGCCGGACTTCACGATCGGAATGTTCAGCAGGGCGGGCAGGGCGGCGTTGGGCTGGGAGAGCTTCACCGTCACCTCCCCTGCCCGGCTATCCCCGATCACCGTCTGGATGCCGCTGAGCCGGGCGCTATAGCGCTGGGAGGCCATAGCCCGCCGCAGGCAGGCCGCGGCGTCTCCCGCCGACAGCTGGGTGCCGTCGCTGAAGGCCACCCCCTCCCGGATGTGGAGAATCCAGGTCAGACCGTCCTCGCTGACGGTATAGCTGTCGCACAGCCAGTTTTCCGCCTGGAAGGTCTCGTCCAGAGCGAACAGCGGCTCATAGAGGAGGGAGGCCACGTCGCTCTGGACCCCGTCGGAGCAGGTAATGGGGTCCAGGGTCTGGTCCTGATGCCAGGCCAGGGCAAAGAAGCTGAGCCCCTCCCGGCCCTCCTCCGCCGCCTCCGATTCCTCCTCCTGGCCGATGGCGTACCAGGGCTCCTCCTCTTCCACCAACTCCTCCCCGCCACCGCAGGCGGTAAGGAGGAGGGTCATCGCCGCCAGAAGCAGCGGCAGAATCCGCCGCCTCATACCAGAGAAATCATGGCGCACTGGACCCCCCGGGCATCGCCCATGGCCCGATGGCTCCAGTATAGCTCCGGATGGCAGGCGGTGCAGAGGGCGGAAACAGAGATGTTCTCTCGAGGAACCCCGCAGCGCTCCAGGCTGCGGCGGTTGAGGCCCTTCAGGTCCACCGTCCACTTCATCCCTTTGGGGCGGAGGAAGGGCTCCGCCTCCTCTCCATAGGCGGCCCGCATGGCCTCTGGCACGTCGTCGTGGGTCTCAAAGCAGCAGGGACCGATTCCCGCGCCGATGGCGCACACCAGGTCCGCCGGGTCAGTGCCGAAGGTCCGGATCATGGCCCCCACGGTCTGGCCGGTGATGTTGAGGGCGGTGCCTCTCCAGCCGGCGTGGACGGCCCCCACCGCCCGGCGCACCGGATCGCACAACAGCACCACAATACAGTCGGCGGAAAAGACGGCGATGGGCAGACCGGGCTGATCGGTGATAAAGGCGTCGGCGTCATAGTCCCGCCGCCGCCAGAGGCCCTTCCCCGCGTCCTCGCCGGTGACAACCCGAATAGTATCCCGGTGGACCTGGTGCGTCAGCACCACCCGGGACACATCGGTCCCCAGAGCGGCGCACAGACGGCGGAAATTCTCCTCCACATTTGCCCGGCTGTCGCCGCTGGCCACGGCGCTTCGGAGATTCAAGGAGGTCAGAGGGCCCTCGCTGACGCCTCCCAGGCGGGTGGAAAAGCCGTGGCGAATCCCAGGCAGGGCCGACAGGGCGTCGGCGGTGTGGTAGATCACTCCATTGCTGTCATGCTGTGTAAAGGACATGTGGCGCTCCTTTCCTCGTGCATATTTTCCAAAACATAACTGCCCTATTTTGACGCGTGGGGCGGAAAATCCGCCCCACAATATGGTTGCTATACGATTCCGCAGTCCTTACCGGCCGCAGCGGCCCCACGGGATGTGCCATCCCGCGGGGACCCCGGATTTTATTTCTGTTTGGGGCAAGTGAATTGCCCCAAACCAATTCTCCGCTCCGCTCCGAATGGACGCCGCCAAGCGGCGGCTCCCTTTCGGTCGCATCGGCCTTTGTCTCTGCTCCTTACCGGCCGCAGCACTGCTTATACTTCTTTCCGCTGCCGCAGGGGCACGGGTCATTCCGGCCCCACGGGATGTGCCATCCCGCGGGGACCCCGGATTTTATTTCTGTTTGGGGCAAGTGAATTGCCCCAAACCA
>CALXDC010000070.1 GCA_944386975.1 uncultured Oscillospiraceae bacterium
CTCCAGAGAGAACTCCACACGAACCTTCTTGGAGTCGATTTCTCCCTTGGAAAGTAAGACAACCGTTTCCACATGGCTGGTGCGGGGGAACATATCCACCGCCGTGGCCCGGACTGCCTGGTATCCCAGGGCGGAGAACCGTTTCACGTCCCGGCCCAAAGTGGCCGGGTCGCAGGAGACGTACACCACCCGCCTGGGTCCCATAGCGGCTACGGTCTCCACCACGTCCTCCGCCAAGCCCTTCCGGGGCGGATCCACCACCACCACGTCCGGCTTCAGGCCCTCCCCGGCCAGCTTTGCCGCCACCGCAGAGGCGTCGCCGCAGAAAAATTCCGCATGATCTATCCCGTTGCGCACTGCGTTTTCTCTGGCGTTGGCAATGGCCTCCGGTACGATCTCCGCCCCGATGACCCGCCGGGCCTTTCGGGCCAGGCACAGGGTGATGGTGCCGGTGCCGCAGTAGAGGTCCAACACCAGCTCCTCCCCGGTGAGGCCGGCGTATTCCAGGGCCCTGGCGTAGAGCCGCTCCGCCTGGGGGCGGTTCACCTGATAGAAGGAGGGTACCGACAGCTTGAAGGTGAGGCCGCAGAGCTCGTCTTCCAGGGTGTCCCGGCCCCACAGGGTCCGGTAGCGGTCTCCTAAGATCACGTTGGTGTCCCGGGTGTTGGTGTTCAGCACCAGCCCCACAAGGCCCGGGCAGGCGGCGCGAAGGGCTTCCGTCAGTCCCGCCTCGTCGGGCAGCTTCCGCCCGTTGGCCACCAGACACACCAGCGCCTCCCCCGCCCGGTTTACCCGGACGTAGAGGTGGCGGAGGAGCCCCTTCCTTGTCCTCTCGTCGTAAGGGGAGACGCCCCGCTCTCTGGCCCAGGCGGCTGCGGCCGCCGCCGCGGCGTTGGCCTGGGGGGGCTGGATACGGCAGTCCAGGGCGGGGATCACCTGGTGGCTCCGGGCGCGGTAGAAGCCGGGGACGCCGTCAGAGCCGATAGGGAATTGACTCTTGTTCCGGTAGCCATCGGCGGTCTCGCTGCCCAAAATCTCCTCCACGGCGACATCCGCACCTCCCAGGCGGCGGAGAGCGTCCTCCACCTTCTGACGCTTCATCCACAGCTCCTCTGCATAGGCGAGGTGGCGCAGCTGGCAGCCGCCGCAGGCGGGGTAGTGGGGGCAGTCCGGCTCAGCCCGTCCTGGGGCGGGAGTCAAGACCTCCTCCACCCGGGCAAAGGCGGCATTTTTCAGTACCTTCAGAATCTGGACGGCGCAGGTCTCTCCCCGGACGGCTCCGTGGACGAAGACAACCTGTCCATCCATCCGGGCGATCCCCAGGCCCTCGGAGGAGTAGCCCTCGATCTGCACGGTGCAGCGTTGATTTTTCTGTAAGTTCGGCATGATTGTATTCCCTCCGACCGGAAAAAGGGCGCGGGGGAGAGCGGATCTCCCCCGCGCCGCCTTGTTCGGTGTGTTATTTTTCCCACTTGTCGATGAGCTGCTTGATCTGGTCGGCGAAATTGCCGAGATCCCGGTTGGTGCGGCCCTTGCTGCGGGCGATGACCTCCTGGAGCAGCTTGCCCATGGCCACCAGCCGCTGGTAGGCCGCCGCCACCTTGCCGCTGGGAGTTTCCTTCTTCCGCTCGGGCAGGTAGCCCAGCTTCACCACCTCGCCGGCGATGAGGTCCACCTCCTCGGTGTACTGGGGGGCGTGGGCGGAGATGCCCAGCTTCTGGAGGCTCTCGGCGAAGTAGGGGGCTACGTCCCGGTCGCCGTGGACCACGAAGATATGTTGGGGATGGTCGAAGGCCTGGGCCCACTGGAGAAGATGATCCCGGTCAGCGTGGCTGGAGAGACCCTTGAAGTTGACGATCTCCGCCCGGACGGCGATCTCCTCACCGAAGAGCTTCACCGACGCCGCCCCCTCCAGAAGAGTGCGGCCCAGGGAGCCGATGGCCTGGAAGCCCACGAAGACCACGGTGGACTCCTCTCGCCAGAGGTTGTACTTCAGATGGTGGCGGATGCGGCCCGCGTCGCACATGCCGGAGGCGGAGATGATGACCTTGGGGGTCTTGTCGGCGTTCAGCATCTTGGACTCCTCCAGGGACTCCGTCAGCCGGAGGCCGGGGAAGGTGAACATCTCCTGGTGACTGTGGACCAGTTCCAGGGCCTCCTCGTCCAGATAGCCCCGCAGGTCCCCGGCAAAGATGTTGGTGGCCTTCCCCGCCAGGGGGCTGTCCACGTACACGGGGAAATTGGGTACCGACTTCACCAGTCCCTCCTGCTTCATCCGGCGGATAAAGTACAAAATCTCCTGGGTGCGGCCCACAGCGAAGGCGGGGATCACCACGTTGCCTCCCCGGCGGAGGGTCCGGTCGATGACGTCCGCCAGCTCCGAGGTGTAGGACCAGACCTCGGTGTGGTTGCGGTCGCCGTAGGTGCTCTCCATCACCACATAGTCCGCCTTGTGCAGAAGAATGGGGTCCCGGATGATGGGCTGGTCGATGTTGCCGATATCGCCGGAGAAGACGATGGTACGGTGCTCTCCGTTCTCCTCGGCCTCCACGGTGATGGAGGCGGAGCCCAGCAGATGGCCCGCGTCGGTAAAGGTGGCGGTGACGCCGTCCCACAGCGTGACGGTCTCATCGTATTCGCAGGTGTCGATGTAGGCCATGGTGGCCATGGCGTCGGCCATGGTGTAGATGGGCTCCACCGCCGGACGGCCTGCCCGCTGGTTCTTCCGGTTCTGATATTCCGCGTCGGACTCCTGAATATGGGCGGAGTCGGCCAGCATGATCTCCAGCAGCTGGGCGGTGAGACGGGTGGTGAGGATCCGGCCACGGAAGCCCTGACGCACCAGCATGGGAATCCGGCCGCTGTGGTCGATGTGGGCGTGAGTGACCAGGACATAGTCGATGGTGTTGGGCGCGAAGGGAAGTTCGCCGTTATCAATCTCATCGCGGCCCTGCTGGAGGCCGCAGTCCACCAAGAGCCGCTTGCCGCTTACCTCCAGACAGTGGCAGCTGCCGGTGACACAGTGATCCGCGCCGTAAAAGCTCAGTTTCATCTGCCGTACCTCCTCAGATATTCGTGGATACAGTGTAACACATCCCCGCGGGATTTGCAATGCGGCCCTTTTCACTCTCCCTCTTTTCAAGCCCGGCTTTTTGGTGTATACTGGTGCCACAGGAAAAGGAGGGGATCGCGATGACGCCTGTGGTATGCGGTGACTGCAAGAAGCGATATGACTATGAAGTGGACGATTTCTGTCCCCGCTGCGGCGCCTACAACCGGCCCGATCAGCGCAGTACCGCCCGGCGGGTGGACGGCGTCAACGAGACCGGCCACGCCGGTTCCTTTGTCCACAGTGAGGTCCACCGAGAGAAGGAGGTCCGCCGCCGCTTTGGCCTGGACCGTCCCAAGGCCGCGCCGGTTCGCCAGACCGTCCCACCCCGTCAGATTCCCCGATCCGGCCAACCCTTCCCTCAGAGCCGGCAGTCCCGGCAGCAGAAGAGTCCCTCTGCAGGCGCCGTCATCGGCGTGTTCATCTGGATCATCGTCATGATCCAGTTTCTCCGGTTCTGCACTTATATGTGAGTAAAGCGGAAAGCCGCCTGTGTGTCTGCGGACACGCAGGCGGCTTTTGCGTATAGCCGCCGGGCCGCCGGGGTACGATATAGAGCGGTGATGTGACGATGAAGCAATGGTTTGCGCTGCTGTGCGCCGCCGCCCTGCTGTGGGTTCTCTGCCAGCCCCGGGCGGCCTATCCCGCCGCCGGGACCATCGAAGCCCCCTGCGTGGCTCTGACCTTTGACGATGGGCCCCGGGCGGATACCACCGAGCGGCTGCTGGACGGTCTGGCTGCCCGGGGGGCCAGGGCGACCTTCTTTGTCATCGGCCAGCAGATTCCCGGCAACGAGGAGCTGCTGCTGCGGATGGCGGCGGAGGGTCACCAGGTGGGGTCCCACACCTACTCCCACGTCCGGCTCCAGGGGGCGGCGGAATCCACGGTGATTGAGGAGATTGCCAAGACGGAGGTTCTGCTGACGGAGCTCTTAGGGGAGGGGGACTACTGGCTGCGGCCCCCCTACGGCCTGGTGGACGACCAGACCTACCGCCTGGCGGAGACCCCTATGATCTACTGGAGCCTGGATCCGGAGGATTGGAAGGTGCTGGACACTGCCAAGGTGGTGGAGCGGATTTTGGGGGAGGTGGAGGATGGGGACATCATCCTCCTCCACGACTTCTATCCCACCAGCGTGGAGGCGGCCCTCCAGGTGGTGGACGCCCTCCAGGGGAAGGGATATCAATTCCTCACCGTGGCGGAGCTCTTCGACCGCTTCGGCACCGACCCCCAACCGGGGGTGCTCTACGCCGACGCAACCCATCCTCGGGGGTGGTGAGGTGCCTATTCTGGAAGGAAAACAGAGAAAACGCACGCCTCTGCCGGTTGGCCCGGAGGCGTGCGTTTTGCATGGTTATTTTGTCAAACCCAGAAGCGCCAAGCCGCCCTCGCCCAATTCCGCCTCCTCATAGGGGATGCGGAAGGAGAGCGGACCCGCCGCGTGGGGCGCCAGAGTGTAGGCGGAGAAGGTGACTACCAGAGCCTCCCCCTCCAGGCTGACGCAGGCTTCGTTCCAGCGGGCGACGGCGTCCGCGTAGTCCCCATAGAGCCCAAGCTGTAGGTCTGCGTCTTTCTGCAGATCCTCCAGGATCTGTTCCGCCACCGCCTCGCGGAAGGCCTCCGGATCGTCCGCCAGCTCCAGCGGATCCACGTAGCATGCCCGATCCAGGTCAAAGAGATAGGCGTTGTAGGTCACGTTGGGGTGGGGACCCAGCCGGTCCTCATAGCGCTGGAAGGTGACGCAGAGGATGGACCCCTGCTCCCGCCAGGACGCGGTGAGGCGGTCGCTGTAGTAGACGCTGCCCCCTTCTACCCTGGGGTCCTCCCGGCTCCAGGTGCCCAGCTGCCGGCCTGTGGTCATGCAGGAGTCCAGCAGGGCCTGCATCTCCGCGTTAAAGGTCTCCGCCACCTCCAGCACCGTATCCGGAGCGCCGTCCACCGCCTCCATGACGGGAATCTCATACCGGTACTCCGCCAGCAGCTCCCCCTGGGCGTCGGTGGTCCGGTCCCCCGTTACGCTGCACTCAATGGTGTAGGCCTTGGTGGCGTCCGCCGGCGGGGACCATATGGCCTGGGCAGGCTCGCCGCAGGAGATCATGGGGAGAAACAATGCCAGCACCATCATTACAGACAACAGACGTTTCATGATCTCCTCCCTCTTTCCTCACGACAGCATCACGGGATCCGTGACAAATTCCATTCCTGGAGGCGGCGGCACGGGACAGGCCAGGGCGTACAGGTCCGTATACCGGCTCTCCCGGCGGAGAAAGGCCTCCGCCTCCCGACCCAGCTTCCGCACGCCGGCGGCCTTGGTGAGCACCGGCAGGGCCGCCTCCTTCTTCATCTGCCGCAGCAGGTCCCGCCCCCGCTCCGTGGCTCCCAGCACCCGCAGGAAGGGGGGCGAGGGGGGCGGCGGCTCCAGCCCCAGGTAGGCCGCCATCATCATCCGCCGCAGACGGGACATGGCGTACCGCCGGGTCTTGCAGTTCTCCAGAAGGGCCTCTGTGGTTTCCGCCCGGCCTACCGCCTGGTAAAACCGGTGGTAGAGCCCCTCGCTGCCGCCGTCGTAGGGGCGGAAGGCCTCCTCCTCCATCCGGCGCAGCACCGCCAGCAGGGCCCGCTCGCAGCGGTCCCGGGAGGCGGGGGCCAGCCCGGCACCGGCGGCCCGGTCCAGCACCGCCGCCGCCTCTTCCGGCATCCAGACCCCGGCGTTCTTCCCGGCCAGCGCCAGACGGCGGATCAGGGAGGCGGAGGCCGTCTCTGCCGAGGGCTCCCGGCTGTCGTGGGCCGCGCCCAGGCGCCGCACGGTTATGGGAAGGATGGGGCTCTTTTCCCGGCGCAGGGCCCGGAGATACTCGATACCCAGGTTGTTGTTGGGCCCCTCCAGACAGGGCAGCGGCCGGCCACAGACTGCCTCCGCGGCCCGCTGGCGGGCGGAGGCAAAGGAGAGACCCCGCCGGAGTTCCCTCTGCAGCGCCTCCCGGTAGTCCGCTCCATCCAGGCAGGCGGCCGCCGCCTGCAGCTCCTCCAGATTGCCGCTCTCGCTGCCGAAGCACAGGTGAGTCACCACCCCCGCAGCCTGCAAAATCCCCACAGCCCCCCGGGCGAAGGTCTCCGCCGTGGCCATGGCATAGACGGTGGGCAGCTCCAGCACCAGGTCCACGCCGCAGCGCAGCGCCATCTCCGCCCTGAGATGCTTGGGCAGCAGGGCAAAGTCTCCACGCTGCACAAAGTTCCCGCTCATCACCGCCACCACGGCGCAGTGCTGGCCCAGCAGGGCGCGCAGAGCGGTCAGCTGATGGCGGTGTCCCAGGTGAAAGGGGTTGTATTCAGCCACGATCCCCGCAGTGGTCAAACCCCTCTCTCCCTTCCGCGCATTTTGCAAAATTTTTTGAAATTGGTGGTTGTTTCCTGGAGAAAAATAGTCTACAATGAGCGTGTATGTATTCTACTCGTTTTCCCGCCGGAATGCAACCACAGCGTGGAAACGAAAAATGACAAATCAATAACATTTGGACGAAGGAGAAAAGGACCTATGAAAATTCTGGTCATCAATGCCGGCAGCTCTTCCCTGAAGTATCAGTTCATGGAGTCTGACGGCGGCGAGGTATTTGCCAAGGGCCTGTGCGAGCGTATCGGCATCGACGGGCGTCTGACCCATAAGGTGCCCGGCCGGGAGGACGTGGTGATGGAGATCCCCATGCCCACCCACAACGAGGCCATCCAGTCTGTGCTGGACATCATGGTGGACCCCGAGAAGGGCGTCATCGCCTCCACCGACGAGATCGCCGCGGTGGGTCACCGGGTGCTGCACGGCGGCGCCGCCTTCACCGAGAGCTGCATCATTGACGACGCCTGCATCGCCGCCATTGAGAAGTGCATCCCCCTGGGCCCCCTCCACAATCCCGCCAACCTGATGGGCATCCGGGCCTGCCAGAAGATTATGCCCAACACCCCCCAGGTGGCCGTGTTCGATACCGCCTTCCACATGACCATGCCCCCCAAGGCCTACATCTACGCCATCCCCTACGAGTACTATGAGAAGGACGACGTCCGGCGCTACGG
>CALXDC010000071.1 GCA_944386975.1 uncultured Oscillospiraceae bacterium
CTGCTGGTCATGTCCGCCACCCCCATTCCCCGTACTCTTGCCCTCATCATCTACGGAGACCTGGATGTGTCCGTCATCGACGAGCTGCCCCCCGGCCGCCGGCACATCAGCACCTCCGCTGTGGACGGCAGCTATCGCCCCCGGATCTATGAGTTTCTCCGGAAGGAAATTCAGGCAGGCCGTCAGGCCTACGTGATCTGCCCCATGGTGGACCAGGAGGAGGGGACGGGGGACGAGCGGAAGGCGGTGACGGAATACGCCGCCCAGCTCCAGCGGGAGATCTTCCCTCAGTGGAAGGTGGCCTTTGTCCACGGCAAGATGAAACCCAGGGAGAAGGAGGCGGTGATGGCCGCCTTCTCCGCCGGGGAGAGCCAGATTCTGGTGTCCACCACAGTGGTGGAGGTAGGGGTGGACGTACCCAATGCCTCGGTGATGGTCATTGAAAACGCCGAGCGATTCGGCCTCAGCCAGCTCCACCAGCTCCGTGGCCGGGTGGGCCGGGGCACCCACAAATCCTACTGCATCCTCATCAGCGACAACGAGAACGCGGAGACCCGGGAGCGGCTGAAGGTGATGACCCGCACCGGGGACGGCTTCCGCATTGCGGAGGAGGACCTGCGCCTCCGGGGGCCCGGCGACTTCTTCGGCCGGCGGCAGCACGGTCTGCCCGCCATGAAGATGGCGGACCTCAGCTGCGACATGGCCCTTTTGCAGGAGGCTCAGGCCGCCGCCCGGCGGCTTTTGGAGGAGGACCCGGACCTGGCGCTGCCGCAGCACCGGCTCACCCGCCGGCGGATGGCGGAGCTCTTCGACGAGGCCGCAGGCGCTCTGAACTGAAACATCCCCGCCTCTTGGCGGGGATGTTTGTTTGCCGGCGTGCCGTTTTCCTATACCAGCTGGGCGGGCACCACTTCCACTCCGCCGGCGGCGGCGGTGAGCCGCAGTGTCCCCCCTGGGGCCACCTCTCCCTCCAGCACCTGGCGGGCAATCACGTCCTCCACCTTCCGGCGGATGGCCCGGCGGAGGGGCCGGGCCCCGTCGGCCGTGTCTCCCGCCTCCCGGACCAGCTGCTCCACCGAGTCGTCGGTAATCTCCAGCTTCACCCCCAGGGCGGCAGCCCGGCGGGCCGTGTCCTCCAGCATCCGCCGGGCAATGGCCGCCAGCGCCTCCCGGTCCAGGGCCCGGAAGACCAGAATCTCATCGATACGGTTGAGAAGCTCCGGCCGGAAGGTCCGCTTCAGCTCCCCCAGCACCGTCTGCCGCCGCTGGCGGTCGTCTGGACGGCTCTCCCCAAAGCCCAGGGGCACGCCGCCGGTGATGGCCCGGGCCCCGATGTTGGAGGTCATTACCACCACCGTGCTGCGGAAATCCACCTTCCGCCCGTGGCCGTCGGTGAGGGTCCCCTCCTCCAGCACCTGCAGCAGCAAATTCCACACATCGGCGTGGGCCTTTTCAATCTCATCCAGCACCACCACCGAGTAGGGGCGGCGGCGGACCCGCTCCGTCAGCTGTCCTCCCTCCTCGTGGCCCACATAGCCCGGCGGGGCGCCGATGAGCCGGGAGACGCTGTGGGCCTCCAGATATTCACTCATATCAATGCGGATAAGGGCGTCCCGCTGGCCGAAGAGGGACTCCGCCAGTGCACGGCACAGCTCCGTCTTCCCCACCCCGGTGGGGCCCAGCAGCAGAAAGCTGCCCACCGGACGGCAGGGGTCCCCCATGCCCACCCGGCTGCGGCGGATGGCCCGGGCCATGGCCGCCACCGCCTCCTCCTGACCTACCACCCTGCGGCGCAGGTCCTCCTCCAGACTTTGCAGCTGCCGGGTCTCCCCCTGGGTCAGCCGGGTCACCGGGATGCCCGTCCAGGCCGACAGCACCCCCGCCACGTCCTCCGCCCCCACCTGGTCGGCGGCGCAGGCCGTACACTGCTGCTCGAAATTCTGCCGGATGGCGTCCAGCCGCTGAACGGCCGCCCTGTCCCCCCTGGACTGGGCCTCTTTCCGGTCCCGCTGCACCTGGCGCAGCTTCTCCTGAAGGGCCGTCTCCTCCGCTGCAGCCTCCCCCTCGCCCATCCGCACCCGGGAGGCCGCCTCGTCCATCAGGTCAATGGCCTTGTCCGGAAGAAACCGGTCCGGGAGATACCGGCGGGAAAGATCCACTGCCGCCTCCAGGGCGGCGTCGGTGATGGTGAGGCGGTGGTGGGCCTCGTACTTCTCCCGGATGCCCTTGAGAATCCGCAGGGCTCCCTCCCGGTCCGGCTCCTCCACCCGCACCGGCTGGAACCGCCGCTCCAGGGCGGCGTCCTTCTCAATGTGGCGGCGGTACTCCTCCAGGGTGGTGGCTCCCAGCACCCGGATCTCTCCCCGCCCCAGGGCGGGCTTGATGATGTTTCCCGCGTCGATGGAGCCCTCGGCGCTGCCGGCCCCCACCACCGTGTGGAGCTCGTCCAAAAAGAGAATCACGTTTCCCGCCCGGCGCACCTCCGCCACGGCGGACTTCACCCGCTCCTCAAACTCTCCCCGATACTTGGTACCCGCCAGCATGGCAGGCAGGTCCAGCGCCAGGATCCGCCGGTCCATCAGATCCTCCGGCACATCCCCGGCGGCGATGCGCTGGGCCAGCCCCTCGGCCACGGCAGTCTTTCCCACCCCCGGCTCCCCCAGGAGCACGGGATTGTTCTTGCTGCGGCGGCAGAGAATTTCAATCACCCGGCGAATCTCCCGGTCCCGGCCAATGACCGGGTCCAGCCGCCCGGACCGGGCGGCTGCAGTGAGGTCCGTGGCAAATTCATTGAGGGTCTTCAGCCGCCCATCCGGCCGCGGCGGCGGCTCCTGGGCCATGCGGCCGGGATGGCTGATGCGCTGGAGGGTCATGGACTGCAGCCGCCTGGGCTCGATTCCCGCCTGGCGCAGCATAGTGAGGGCCATATTGCCCCCCTCCTTCAAAAGGCCCAGCAGCAGATGTTCTGTCCCTACGATACCCCCGGACAGGCGCATGGCCTCTCCGGCGGCATACTCAATGGATTGGCGGGCCTGGGGGGTGAAGCCCTGGGTAGGGGAGGCCCCCGGCGCTCCTCTGCCCACCGCCCGGGCCAGCAGGTCCTGGGCCCGGTCATAGGTGAGACCCAGCTCCCCCAGCAGGCGGCAGGCCATCCCCGCCTCCTCCTGGAGCAGCCCCAGCAGCAGATGCTCCGTGCCTACGTAGCCGTGTCCCAGCTCCTGGGCCGCCTGGTGGCTCAGCTGCAGCACGCTTCTGGCCCGGGGAGTGAAACGATTGTCCGTCATACGATCGCTCCTTTTGGATAAAATTCATTTGACAGGAAAATTATCCCCCAAAGGGCGGCGGAATAAGCCTCTTCTCCCGCTGCCGCAGCAATTTTTTGAATTTTTATTTTTCGCCTTGCAATTTTCATCATCTATGTTACAATGTGGGTACAGTCTAATGAAATATGGAGGTGCACCTATGGCTCACAAGATTACCGACGCTTGCGTCAGCTGCGGTACCTGCGCTGAGAACTGCCCCGTTGAGGCCATTTCCCAGGGCGATTCCCAGTACGTGATCGATGCCGATACCTGCGTGGATTGCGGCGCCTGCGCCAGCAATTGCCCTGTTGACGCCATCGTCGCTGAGTAATTTCGGCTACATACGAAAAAACACGCCGCGCTGCGGCGTGTTTTTTTATCCGGATGCAGAGGGGCGTCTTCGCCCCCACTCTTGCCTCCCGGCGGATTTTTCGATACAATATCTCTGACAACACGGAGAGGGGGGAACGGAATGGAGCGGTGGGAGGTCCTGTGGCCCGGCGGGCCCGGCTTTTTCTATGACGACGCTCTCTTCCCCCCGGGCACCGACGCCTTTCTTCTGGGGGCGTTTCCCAAGCTCCGCCGGGGAGCTCTGGTGTGCGATCTGGGGGCGGGCACCGGTCTGGTGGGTCTGCTGCTTCTCGCCCGGGAGCCCAGCCTCCGCCTCCACAACGTGGAGCTCCAGGCGGCCCCTCTTGCCCTGGCGGAGCGCACCGCCGCCGCCAACGGCTTCTCCGTCCGGCAGCATCTGGGGGACCTGCGCACCATGGAGGACCTGCCGGAGACAGGACGGTTCGATCTGGTGGTATCCAATCCCCCCTACTTCCCGGAGGGGGCGGGACCTTCCTGCGGGGAGGAGACTCTACGCCTGGCCCGCAGCGAGGCGGGGTGTACCATTTGGGATGTGTGCCGCCGGGCGGCCCGGCTTCTCCGCTGGGGGGGCGTCTTCGCGGCGGTGTACCGGCCGGACCGGCTGTGCGATCTTCTGGAGGCCATGCGGACCCAGGACCTGGAGCCCAAGCGCCTGCGGCTGGTGCAGCACACCGCCTCCTCCGCCCCCTCTCTGGTGCTGGCGGAAGGCCGCCGGGGTGGAAAGCCGGGGCTTACCGTGGACCCCCCCCTGATTCTTCACCGGAAGGACGGCGGCGACACAGAGGAGCTGGAGGAAATTTACTTCCGCCGCCGGGGCGAAAGGGAAGATATTTGAAACAAAGGAGCCTTACTATGGCAGGGATCTTATATTTGGTAGCCACTCCCATCGGCAACCTGGGGGACATGAGTCCCAGGGCCCTGGAAACCCTGGAGGCGGCGGACTTTATCGCCGCCGAGGACACCCGGGTCAGCGTGAAGCTGCTCAATCACTTCGACATGAAAAAGCCTCTGGTAAGCTACCATGAGCACAACCGGGCCTCCGCCGGCCAGGCGGTGCTGCGGCGGCTGCTGGCGGGGGAAACCTGCGCTCTGGTCACCGACGCGGGGATGCCCGCCATCAGCGATCCGGGGGAGGACCTGGTACGCCTGTGCGCCGAGGCTGGGGTGGAGGTGAGGGTGATCCCCGGCGGCTGCGCCCTGGTGTGCGCTCTGGCTCTCTCCGGCCTGCCCACAGGCCGCTTCACCTTTGAGGGCTTCCTCTCGGTGAACCGAAAGGAGCGGCGGGAGCGGCTGGAGGCCCTGAAAGCCGAGGAGAGGACCATGGTGTTTTACGAGGCCCCCCACAAGCTGCTGACCACCCTGGAGGATCTCTGCGAGGCCTTCGGAGACCGGCCCGTCTCTCTGTGCCGGGAGCTGACCAAGCTCCACGAGGAGACCGTCCGCACCACGCTCTTCCAGGCGGCGGAGCGGTACCGGGAGACGCCGCCCAAGGGGGAGTTCGTGCTGGTGGTAGCAGGAGCAGCCCCCAGGAAAGAGGCTGCCGTGACCTTGGAGGAGGCGGTGGAACTGGTCCGCCGTCGCCGGGCGGAGGGCGTGCGGATGAAGGAGGCGGTCCGGGAGGTGGCGGACCTCACCGGCGTCAACAAAAACGAGCTCTACGCCGCAGTAATAAAGGAATAAGGAAAGAGCCGCCGCGGCTGGGCCGCGGCGGCTCTCGTTTTACTATGGTTACTTCTTGGCTCCCCGCAGGAAGGAGAACCAGTAGGTGAAGCCGATGGCCACACCGCCCAGGATGTTGCCGAGGGTCACCGGCAGCATGTTGCCCAGGAAGTAGTTGCCCCAGGTGAGGCTCTCCACCGCCACACCGGCGGCCTGAGCCGCCTCCACATAGGCGGCGTTGCCCTTGGCGAAGAGACCCAGCATGCAGTAGGTCATGTCGGCAATGGAGTGGTTGAAGCCGCAGGTGACGAAGAACATCACCGGAGCCCAGGCGCCGATGAAGCGGCTGATGCCGTCCTTGCCGCTGAGGCTCAGCAGCACGCCCATGGTCACCAGCACGTTGCAGAGGAAGCCCATGAAGAAGGCGTTCTGGAACTCCATGGTCATCTTGCCCACGGCCACCTTCATGGAGTAGGCCGCCAGGGCGTTGCCGCCGGCGCTGAGCCAGCCGAAGGTGGCGCAGATAAAGGACACCAGCATGGAGCCCAGGAAATTGCCGATGTACACGAACACCCAGTTGCGCAGCATCCCCGCCAGGGTGGCCTTCTTGTCCAGCACGCTGATGGTAATGAGGGTGTTGCCGGTGAACAGCTCCGCGCCGCCCACCACCACCATGCCAAGGCCAAAGGCGAACAGCAGGCCGGAGATGGCCCGGACGGTGCTGTTGTTGTCCAGGGCATAGGTGGCCATGTTGGTCACACAGGAGGGGAAGGCGATGAGGCAGCCGGCCAGAATGCCCAGCACCAGCATCTTGGAGATGGGCAGCTTGGCCTTTCCGGCCCCCGCGGAGGCGTAGTTGGCGGTAGTCTCCGCCGCAGTAAACAGATTCATAGTGAGATCCTTCTTTCTTGCTGTCGGATATCTCAGAACCGGCGGGCTCCGGAGGGGGCGCCGGCTCTGCGGCGCTTTTGGTTACGGATTCATCCGCTTGGCGGCCTCCACCACGTGACCGATGAGCACGCTGGTGGTGACGGCGCCCACGCCGCCGGGGACGGGGGTAATGGCCTCCACGATGGGCTCCACCTCGTCAAACACGGCGTCGCCGGCGATGCCGCCCTTCGCCTCGTCCCAGTTGATGGACACGTCGATGACGATCTGGCCGGGGCGGACATAGTCCTTGGTGAGACTCTTCAAAACACCGGCGGCGGACACCAGGATGTCGGCCTCCCGAGCCACGGCGGGCACGTCCTTGGTGCGGGTGTGGCAGACGGTGACGGTGGCGTTCTTGCCCATGAGCATGATGGCGGCGGGCTTGCCCACCACGAGGCTCCGGCCGATGACCACAGCCTTCTTGCCGGTGCAGTCGATGCCGTAGTGGTCCAGAATCTCCATGCAGGCGGCGGGGGTGCAGGGGGCGAAGCC
>CALXDC010000072.1 GCA_944386975.1 uncultured Oscillospiraceae bacterium
ATACACAACAAGAAGAGGACCGGGAGCGCTGCTCCCGGTCCTCCTGTTGCTTTTCTGATACGGGGACTTCGTCCCTCTTTTTCTTAGAAGCAGCCCTGCTCCATCATGGCGGTGGCCACCTTCTTGAATCCGGCGATGTTGGCGCCCGCCACCAGGTTGTACCCCAGGCCGTACTCCTCCGCCGCCTCCACGGACATCTCGTGGATGGTCTTCATCATCTTGTGCAGCTGGGCGTCCACCTCCTCGGCAGTCCACACCAGGCGCTCGCTGTTCTGGCTCATCTCCAGTGCGGACACGCCCACGCCGCCCGCATTCACCGCCTTGGACGGCGCCACGATCATGCCCTTCTGCTCCAGCAGGAAGGCCAGCGCGTCGTTGGTGGTGGGCATGTTCGCCACCTCGATGTAGTACTTGATGCCGTTGGCCGCGATCTGCTTGGCATGCTCCAGATGCACGTCGTTCTGCATGGCGGAGGGCATCACCACATCCACCTTCACGCCCCAGGGCTTCTCGCCGGGGAAGAACTGTACGCCGAACTTGTCCGCGTAGTCCTTCACCTTGTTCCGGCCGCTGGCACGCATCTCCACCAGATAGTCGATCTTCTCCTTGGTGGCCACGCCGTCGGGATCATAGATGTAGCCGTCGGGACCGGACAGCGTCACCACCTTGGCCCCCAGCTCCGTGGCCTTCTTGCAGATGCCCCAGGTCACATTGCCGAAGCCCGCGCAGGCGATGGTCTTCCCCTCGATGGTGTCCTTCTCGTGGTTGAGCACCTCGCACAGATAGTACACCGCGCCGTAGCCCGTGGCCTCGGGACGGATCAGGCTGCCGCCGTAGGTAGCCCCCTTGCCGGTGAGCACCCCGTTTTCCCACGCGCCCTTCAGCCGCCGGTACTGGCCGAACAGATAGCCGATCTCGCGGCCGCCCACGCCGATGTCGCCGGCAGGCACGTCCACATCAGGCCCGATGTACCGATACAACGCCGTCATGAAGCTCTGGCAGAACCGCATGATCTCCGCATCGCTCTTCCCCGCGGGATCGAAGTCGCTGCCGCCCTTGCCGCCGCCGATGGGCAGCCCCGTCAGGCTGTTCTTGAAGGTCTGCTCAAAGCCCAGGAACTTGATGATACCGGGGTACACGTTGGGCTGGAACCGCAGGCCCCCCTTGTAGGGACCCAGGGCGCCGTTAAACTGGCAGCGGTAGCCGATGTTGGTGTGCCACTGCCCCTCGTCGTCGCGCCACACCACCCGGAAGGTGAACATACGCTCCGGCTCGACCATGCGCGTCAGCAGATCCGCCTTTTCATACTCGGGATGGGCGTCAATCACGGGCGAGATGGAGCTGAACACTTCCTCCACCGTCTGCACGAACTCCGGCTCGTCCCCGTGCTTCTTCTTCACATACTCGATGACTCTTTCCACGTATGCATTCATCTTGTTGTTTCCTCCTGTTTGTCGCAGTCTGTTCTTCCCTGACTTGATCGCAATGGGAAATTAGCCTTTCAGCCATTTCTCACTAACACTATTGTACCATTCGTCCCTCCGTTTCTCAACATGTATTTTTCGTATACCAAGAGCTGTTTCCTCCGAATTCTTCCTTCATTTTTTGTGCAAACTGTCTACTAACCACCGGCGCCGGCCCGCCGGCCTCCTCTTGACTTTTGATGGGAAAACGATATAATTTTTTTAATCGCGTTCTCCTTTCCAGGAGGGTTCACGCAGTCGTAAGGAGGAGTTTTTATGACATATTCCATGCAGGTGGCCGGTCTGGAACGACAGCTGCCGTTGTGCAGGGTAGCGGATGACCTGTACATTGCCGCTTTCATCCTCTTCGGCGACGCCGAGCTGACGGTGGCCTGCGCAGCGGAGCTGCTGAAGCGGGTTCCCGCAGACAGCTACGACTACATGCTCACCGCTGAAGCCAAGAGTATTCCGCTGATCCATGAGATGGCCCGCCAGAGCGGTGCAAAGCGCTATTTTGTGGCGCGAAAGAGCACGAAGGTGTACATGACGGATCCCATCCATGTCTCCGTCCACTCCATCACCACCCAGCGCCAGCAGGAGTTGTACCTGGGCGCGGAGGAGTGCAGCCTCATCCGTGGGAAGCGGATTCTGGTGGTGGACGATGTGATCTCCACCGGCGACAGTCTGAAGGCCATGGAAGCCCTGGTGACGGAGGCCGGCGGCATTATCACCGGTCGGGTGGCGGTGCTGGCAGAGGGAAAGTCCCTGGAGCGGGAGGACCTCACCTATCTGGCGCCGCTGCCGGTGTTCAACGCCGACGGTACGGTCAAGAAATAAGCGTCGATCCTGCAGCCCGGGCTCTTGGCAGAAGCTCTTCTTCTGCCAAGAGCCCGGTTTTTTACCCCCTTCCCCTTGTTTTTGCTTACGGCAATACGTTTTCCCACTCTATCAAATCCTTTTCCTTTTTAGGCAAAAGCTGCCTTGCATTCCTTGGCGAAATCTGTATAATGGGAGAGGAAATTTTGCCCCGGGGATGTACCCCCACGGATCTCCGGGCAGAAGGAGGACCCTATGTATCGCCTGATCGCTTTGGATGTGGACGGCACCCTGCTCTCCTCCGATGGACGCATTCTCCCCTCCACCGTGGAGGCCGTCGCCTGGGCCCGGTCCCGGGGCGCCCGGGTGGTGTTGTGCACCGGCCGCAGCGCCATGGAGGCCGCCTGGCTCAGCCGCCGGGCCGGCTGTGACGGCCGGGCCGTCTGCCTCAGCGGCGGCGCCATTGCCGACGCCGCCACCGGACTGCACCTGCGCCAGTTTCCCATGCCCCCCGACGCCGCCCAGGCCGCTATGGCCATCATCCGGGAGTACCCCTTTCTGTGTCTGGACGCCTTTGCCGGCCCCCACAACCTGGTGACTCCCCTTACCCGGACCTTTTTCGCCGCTCTCCAGCCAAACGACTGCATCCACCAATTCATGGTGGAGACGGAGGACCCTGCCGCTTATGTGCAAACCCACGGCCTCCCCGTCTGCAAGATCTTCGCCGCCACCACCGGTCCGGATCTGACGGAGGCGGTGGAGCGGCTTCAGGCCATTGCGGAGGTCGAGACCACCAACTGTGATGGAGCCAACCTGGAGGTGATGGCCCGGGGCGTCAGCAAGGGAACAGGACTGCGGGTGCTGGCGGAGGACTGGGGCATCCCTATGGAGGAGGTCATGGCCCTTGGGGACAGCAGCAACGACCTGGAGATGTTTTCCGCCGTGGGAATGCCGGTGGCCATGGGCAACGGCTCCGATGCCGCCCGGGCTGCCGCCCGCTTTGTCACCGACACCAACGACCGGGACGGAGTGGCCAAGGCCATCCGGGAATGGATGGCGTAGGAGCGGGCCACAAGGGGACCGGGGCGAATCTGTGAAATCTTTGTCAAGTTCCATAAATTACGCCCCAAACATGTCTTTTTTGACGGGAGGCCCTTGCTTTTTCCCTGAAATTTTAGTATCATGCTAACCAGGAAACAATGGCTTTCTAAATACACTTTTGAGGAGGAATTCACTATGGCTTTGACCAACAACAAGGCCGTCCTGTCTTGGATCGACGAGATGGCCAAGATGACCCAGCCTGACCAGATCGTCTGGATCGACGGTTCTCATGAGCAGATTGAGGCGCTGCGCGCCGAGGCCTGCTCCACCGGCGAGATCGAGAAGCTGAATCAGGACCTGCTGCCTGAGTGCTATCTCCACCGCACCGCCGTCAACGACGTGGCCCGTGTGGAGGACCGTACCTTCATCTGCTGCCGCGAGAAGGAGAACGCCGGCCCCACCAACAACTGGATGGACCCCAAGGAGATGTATGCCAAACTCTTCAAGCTGTATGACGGCGCCATGAAGGGCCGCACCATGTACGTCATCCCCTACTCCATGGGTGTTGTGGGCTCCCCCTTTGCCAAGTACGGCATTGAGCTGACCGACTCCATCTACGTGGTGCTGAACATGTGCATCATGACCCGCGTGGGCACCGCCGTGGCCGAGGTCATCGGCGACGACTTCGTCAAGGGCCTCCACGCCAAGGCTCAGATTGATGCGGAGAACCGCTACATTGTCCACTTCCCCGAGGACAACACCATCATGTCCGTCAACTCCGGCTACGGCGGGAACGTGCTGCTGGGCAAGAAGTGCTTCGCTCTGCGTATCGCCTCCTACCTGGGCCACAACCAGGGCTGGATGGCCGAGCATATGCTGATCCTGGGCATTGAGAATCCCCAGGGCGAGATCCGCTACCTGGCCGCCGCCTTCCCCTCCGCCTGCGGCAAGACCAACCTGGCCATGCTGATTCCCCCCGAGGCTTACAAGTCCAAGGGCTGGAAGGTCTGGTGCGTGGGCGACGACATCGCCTGGATCCGTGTGGGCGAGGACGGCCGTCTGTGGGCCATGAACCCCGAGAACGGCTTCTTCGGCGTGGCCCCCGGCACCAACGAGAAGTCCAACCCCAACGCGCTGCACACCACCATGCAGGGCACCATCTTCACCAACGTTGCCCACAACCTGGACAACAACACCGTGTGGTGGGAGGGCCTGGACAAGAATCCTCCCGAGAACGCTGTGGACTGGAAGGGCAACCCCTGGAACGGCAAGACCTCCACGGAGAAGGGCGCTCACCCCAACAGCCGCTTCACCGCTCCCGCCAAGAACTGCCCCTGCATCTCCTCCGAGTTTGAGAATCCCAAGGGCGTGCCCCTGAGCGCCATCGTGTTCGGCGGCCGCCGTGCCAAGACCGCTCCCCTGGTTTACCAGGCCCGCAGCTGGCAGCACGGTGTGTTCATCGGCTCCATCATGGCTTCTGAGACCACCGCTGCCGCCGCCGGCGCTGTTGGTGTTGTCCGCCGTGATCCTATGGCCATGCTGCCCTTCTGCGGCTATCACATGGCCGACTACTGGCAGCACTGGCTGGATATGGGCAAGAAGGTCGGCGAGGACAAGCTGCCCAAGATCTTCAACGTCAACTGGTTCCGCACCGATGACGAGGGTCACTTCATTTGGCCCGGCTTCGGCGACAACCTCCGCGTCCTCGAGTGGATCATGAAGCGCGCCTTCGGCGAGATTGACGCTGTGGAGACCCCCATCGGCTATCAGCCCAAGGCTACCGACATCAACCTGGAAGGCCTGGACTTCCCCCTGGAGACCCTGGAGGGCCTGCTGGGCGTGGACAAGGCTCTGTGGCAGGAAGAGGCCAAGGGCATCCACGAGTTCTACGGCAAGTTCGACGGCAAGGTTCCTCAGGAGCTGCTGGACGAGCTGGCCACTCTGGAGAACAACCTGAAGTAAGGATTTTTCAAAAAACTCCGCTGCAGATTTCTGCAGCGGAGTTTTTTTGTCTGTCCCCTTCTGACGGGGGAACCGACAAAACGGGCCTTCTGTGTCAGCAGACAAAAAACAGCGCCCTTCCCGGGGAAAGGTCCGGAAAAGGGCGCTATATTCTATGTCTCCTGGGCGGCGTCCACGGTGACATACCACGTCTCCTCGTCGTTCCCCCGGAGGCGGCAGCTGAGACGTACCTGGGTCTCCCCGGTCCAGACCGCAGAGACAATCTCCATCTCCGCCCCACGCTCCTCCTCCAGCTGGAGGAACTCCGTCAGTGTCCGGCTCATGCCGTGCTTTTTCGACGACACCGTGTAATCCTTGGGGTCCGCCGTCAGATTTACCCAGTAGGTCCCATCCTCGGACCAGTACCGGGCCAGGGTGGCGTCCTTCTCCAGCCGGTCCTCCGTCATCTGCTCCACCAGCTCCACCATGGCGTCCCACAGGGAGAAATCGCTGCCGGCGAGGATAACAAAGCGGTTGGCCTCGATCCGCCGCCCCGACAGGTCCTTCTCCTCCAGGGAGGCCTGATCGCTGAGATAAATATAGTCCCCATCGGTAACCAGATAACTGTAGCGCTGCTGGGTGATGGCCTCCCCGTTGTCCCGGGTGGCGTCCTTCCGGCAGAGGAAACAGCCCTCCTCATAGATGACGTCATAGAGCACCGGCTGGCCGGACAGGCCGTAGCTGACAATCCGCAGCATTCCGTCCGTATCGTCGGCTACCTTCCGCAGAAAGGTGATCACATGCTCCTCGCTGCCCCCGATGATCTCCCCGGCGCTGCTGATGGCAATGTCGTAGGTCAGGCTGTCCAGATCCAGCTCCGAGGGCAGGGACTCCAGGGTGCCGTAGCCGTAGGGGTCCTCCTCCAGCGCGGTGGAGGAGCCGATGGAGAAGTAGGCCCGGTGGAGGGACCCGCCGATGTTCATGATCAACCGGTACTCCCCGTCCACTACCTCGTAGTCGTATTGCCAGAAGCTGAACTTCCCCGTTACCGTCTCTCCCGGCGCCACCGTCTCCGTTTCGCCGCTGCTGCCGGTCATCTCCTCCGCCTGGGGAAGACTGTACCACGTCTCCCCCTCCTTCACCTCGACGGTATAGTCGGTAGAAAAGGTCACAGGCTCCTCGCCGTAATTGGAGACCCAATAGGTAAAGCTCTCCACACTTTTGTCGTAGCTGCGGTTCTCCGTGGTCAGGATCACCGGGCTGTCCGTATCAAAGGCGTCGTCCCCATAGGGGGAGACCTTCTTCCGCTCCTCACAGGCAGCCAGGCCCAGCACCAGGGCCGCCGCCAGGATCAGACACACCGCTCGTTTCATGGCGTTCACCTCCTACAATAAAGTTACGGTTCAAGGTGCGGCAGCCAGCCGCGTCTTTTTCCATCTCAAAGCCGAAGCGGTTA
>CALXDC010000073.1 GCA_944386975.1 uncultured Oscillospiraceae bacterium
GTGGAGACTGCTGGACTCGAACCAGTGACCTCCTGCGTGTGAAGCAGGCGCTCTAACCAGCTGAGCTAAGCCTCCATCCGATTGCTTGTACCTTTTCAGCTTCTGGTGCGGGTAACAGGATTTGAACCTGCACGGTCGCCCACCAGAACCTAAATCTGGCGTGTCTGCCAATTCCACCATACCCGCGTAACACTGGTTGGAGAACTCGGTACAAGCGATAGTATAGCACCTCTTTTCCTCTTGCGCAAGTGGGAAAAACGTAGTATAATACACAAGAATTACATCTTGTTTTTGTTGGAGTTGACCAGAATGAGAACAACACCCCGGGTGGCGGCCATTCACGACCTGTCCGGCTTCGGCCGCTGCTCCCTGACCATCGTCATGCCTGTACTCTCCGCCATGGGGGTCCAGTGCTGCCCTCTGCCCACCGCCTATCTCTCCACCCATACCGGCGGCTTTACCGGCAACACCTTTGTGGACCTTACCGACCAGATGGCCGCCGCCATGGACCATTGGCTGGGACTGGGCCTTACTTTTGAGGCTGTGTACACCGGCTTTATGGGCAGCTGCCGTCAAATGGCACTGTGCCGGTCCTTCCTGACTGCACTCCGGGAAAAAACGCCACCTCTGGTGGTAGTGGACCCGGTGATGGGGGACCACGGCCGCCTCTACCGCACGTATACGCCGGAGATGTGCCGCGCCATGGCGGACCTGGCGGCGGAGGCGGACGTGATCGTCCCCAACCGCACCGAGGCTGCCCGCCTGTTGGATCGGGACTACGACAGCCTTCCCGACGAGGCCGCCGGGGAGACGGTTCAGGCCCTGAGCCTTGGCGGGCGGCGCAGTGTGGTGCTCACCGGCGTGAGCCTTCAGCCTGGGAAGACCGGCGCCGCCTGCTTCGACCGGGAGACCGGACAGGTCGCCCTGATTCAGACTGATTTCGCCGGCCGGGCTTTCCACGGCACCGGGGACCTCTTTGCCAGCGTCCTCACCGGAGCGCTGGTCCGGGGGGAGACCCTCTGCCAAGCGGCGGAGCGGGCGGCGGAGTTCGTCCGGCTCTGTGCCCTCCATACCACCCCCCAGGACCTGCCGCCCCGGGAGGGCGTCGACTTTGAACCCCTGTTGGGGCTGCTGGCCCCGGAGAGGAGCTGACTATGAGAAAGCGTTTCCATTGGGCCCCCAAGCGTCATATTCTTCTGGCGGCGGAGCTGGGGCTGCTTTTGTTGTTTTTGGTGCTTCGGAGTAATGCCGCCGTCATGACCTGGCTGGTGGACCATGTGACCCAGCCTTTCAAGCAGGGACTCAGCGCCGTAACCTATCTGACGCCCATCCCTCTGGCGGAGCTTCTGTACATCGCCATCGGCCTTGTGATTCTCGTCGCTCTGGTGCGTCTGCCCTTTGCCCTCCGGCGCTCTGCGGACCGGCGGCGGACCCTCTACCTCCGGTTCCTCTCCCTGCTCTGCTTTGTGCTGGCCATGGGGGAGTGGTTCGGGCTGGCCTGGGGAATCAACTACTACGCCGACGGCTTTCAGGAGCGCAGCGGTCTCTATGCCCAGCCGGTGACCACGGAGGAGCTGTGTCGGGTGACGGCCCTGTTCACAGAGGAGCTCAACCGCCTGGCCGGAGAGATTCCCCGGGACGAGGACGGATTTTTCAACGTCAGTCGGGAGGAGATCTTCGACGGCAGCGAAGGGGTGTACGGCAATCTGGCGAAGGAATTTCCCTTCCTGGCCCGGGAGGACCGGACTCCCAAACGGGACCTTTTCTCCCGGCTTCTCAGCGCCATGGGATTTACGGGCTACTATGCCGGGATGACGGGGGAGTCGGTGGTGAATGTGGACAGCCCGGCCTGTCTGCTGCCCGCTACCATCGCCCATGAGCTGGCCCACCAGCGGGGCATCGCCTCAGAGCAGGAGTGCAACTTCCTGGCGGTGGCGGCGGCCACCTCCTGCGGCGAAGCGGTGTACGCCTACTCCGGGTATCTGATGGGGTATATCCATCTGTCCAACGCCCTCTATCGGGCCGACCCGGAGCGGTGGCGGGAGATGCGGCAGCAGCTGGCGGCGGAGGTGCAGCTGGATATTCAGTACAACAACGCCTACTGGCAGCAGTGGGAGTCCCCGGTGGACACCGTCAGCCAGAAGGTCTACGACGCCTTCCTCAAAAGCTACGGCCAGGAGGACGGCGTCCAGTCCTACGGTACCGTGGTGGATCTGCTGGTGGCCTACTATTGACGGAATCCGGCGGCGTGGGGGCCCCTCCATTCTCTCTCCGACCTGTGGAAAATCGTCAAAGTGACATGGTAAAATTGCATGATAGATTCTTGTCGTGTCCCCGCCGTTGTGGTATAATACTGACAAAAGGAGGGAGGCCGTCCCCCGCCGCCAGCGGGAAGGCGGTGCGTCAGTAAGAGGAAAGGCGGTGATCTTATGGAGGGTCCCTACAAGTATTCCAGAAAGCTGGAGCGTCGGACCGCCTCATTTTTTGTGCAGAACACCGGGCGGCAGCAGTGCAGCGCAGGCTATGGCTGGGGCCCCGGCGTCCGGGACCATTTCCTGCTCCACCACATCCTGTCCGGACAAGGAACCTGCATCATCGACAGCCGGAAATATCTTCTCCAGGCTGGCGACAGCTTCCTGGCCTATCCGGACACCACCATCCACTACTATGCCGACTCCGCCCAGCCCTGGGAATACATATGGGTGGGCTTTAACGGCATGGACGCCGAGCGGTATGTGGAGCTGACGGATTTTTCCCGGGAGTCGCCGGTGCTCACCGGGGAGGGGGGCGAGGCCATTGCGGGACTGCTGGAGCAGGTCTACCGGGCCTACGGCACCTCCGCCTGGGAAAATCTGGCCATGACGGGAAAGCTCTATGCGCTCCTGTCCCACCTGGTGGAGCGGGCCCAGAAGGGAAAGCCACAGAGGCGGGACGCCCTGGACTGCGCCGAGGCTGCCGCCGACTACATTGTCAACCACTTTGCCGAGTCGCTGACTGTGGAGCAGCTGGCGGACCACTTCTCGGTCAGCCACAGCAGCCTCTACCGGAAATTCATCAAGCGCTACCAGATGTCCCCCAAGCGCTTTTTGCTGGAATACCGTATTGACCGGGCCTGTTATCTTCTGGCCAATACAGACCACTCGGTCCAGGAGGTGTCCAACTCCGTGGGCTTTGACGACCCCTTCTACTTCTCCCGGGTCTTCAAGGAGATCCGGGGCGTCTCTCCCCGGCGTTACGCCGCCGCCCATCAGCGGGAGAGGGAGGCCGGCGGCGAGGAGCCGGCGGAATAAGATGACCGGGGGAATCCGATCAGGTTGAGAGTGCCCGCCGCCCTCCGGGCGGCGGGCGTTTTTTTGCCCCTCGGGCGCTTCTGTACAAAGTTCCATATTTCTGCGTGAAAAATCCATGTTCTCACTGCGGTACGTTTACTATAATAAGAATCAGGAAAACCGATAAAACACTGGAAAGAATGGGGGAAAAACCGGATGAGCTATACCTTTTCCATTGCGAATGATTTTGACAGGCTGGAGACGGCGGTGACCGCTTTGTACGGCGCCCAGGCGGAGGAGCAGACCCTCCGCTACCGCACCCTGCTGCGCCGTTTGGAGGAGACCTTCGGCCCGGCGGAGACGGCGGCGGTGTTCTCCGCCCCGGGCCGCACAGAGATCGGCGGCAACCACACCGACCACCAGCACGGCCGGGTGCTGGCGGGCAGCGTGAACCTGGACGTGATTGCTGCGGTGGCCCCCAACGGGGACGACTGCATCCGTATCCAGAGCGAGGGCTTCCCCATGGACGTGGTGGACCTGAGCGATTTGCGGGTTCGGGACGAGGAGCGGAACACCTCCGCCGCCATCATCCGGGGCATCGCCGCCTGGTTTGCCCAGCGGGGCTGCAAGATCGAGGGCTTCAACGCCTACACCACCTCCAACGTCCTCAAGGGAAGCGGCCTCAGCTCCTCCGCCGCCTTCGAGGTGCTGGTGGCCAACATCATCAACGACCTTTTCTACGACAGCAAGTGCGACGCCGTCCAGCTGGCCCAGATCGGTCAGTACGCGGAGAATGTGTACTTCGGCAAGCCCAGCGGCCTTCTGGATCAGATGGCCTCCTCGGTGGGCAGCATGGTCACCATCGACTTTGCCGATAACGCCAGCCCTGTGGTGGAGCGGGTGGATTTCGACTTCGCCTCCAGCGGCCACGCCCTGTGCATTGTGGACAGCGGCGCCGACCACGCGGATCTCACCGATGAGTATGCCGCCGTCACCCGGGAGCTGAAGGAGATCTGCGCCTACTTCGGCAAAAACGTCCTGCGGGAGATTGACGAGGCCGATTTCTACGAGGCCCTGCCCTTCCTCCGGCGGAAGGCCGGGGACCGGGCGGTGCTCCGGGCCATCCACGTCTATGAGGACAACCGCCGGGTGGCCGAGCAGGTGGCCGCCCTGCGCCGGGGGGACTTTGACGCATTCCTCCGTCTCATCACGGAGTCGGGCCTCTCCAGCTGGCGTTTCCTCCAGAATGTGGTGCCCGCCGGGTACACCCACCACCAGGAGGTGGCGGTGGCCCTGACGGTGTGCGAAAAGCTGCTGGGCGGCAGGGGGGCCTGCCGGGTCCACGGCGGCGGCTTCGCCGGTACCATCCAGGCCTTCGTGCCCCTGGACCTGCTGGACCGCTTCAAAACCGAGATGGAGCGGGTGCTGGGCAGCGGCAGCTGCCATGTGCTGACCATCCGTCCTGTGGGCGGAGTACGTCTTGTGTGAGGTGGAAGAAATGACAGATACGTATATTGCCGCTCTGGTGGAGTACGCCCTCTCCGCCGGGCTCATTGAGGCGTGCGACCGGGTATGGGCGGTGAACGCTCTGCTGGAGGTCATGAAAAAGGACGACTATACCGCCCCCGAGGCGGTGCCCCAGCTGCCTCTGGAGGAGATTTTGAAGGGTCTTCTGGACGACGCCGCCGCCCGGGGCGTCATCTCCGACGACATCACCAGCCGGGATCTCTTCGACACCAAGCTCATGGGGGCCCTGACGCCCCGGCCCTCCCAGGTGCGGAAGACCTTCTGGGAGAAGTATAGTGAGAGTCCCTGGATGGCCACCGACTGGTACTACAAGCTCAGCCAGGACACGGACTACATCCGCCGCTACCGCATTGTGAAGGACCAGAAGTGGGTCACCTCCACGGCCTACGGCGATCTGGACATTACCATCAACCTCTCCAAGCCGGAGAAGGACCCCAAGGCCATCGCCGCCGCCAAGGCGGCTCCCCAGAGCGGCTATCCCAAGTGCCTGCTCTGCAAGGAGAACGAGGGCTACGCCGGCCGGATGAACCACCCCGCCCGGCAGAACCACCGGATCATTCCCATCACCATCGACGAGAAGGACTGGTTCCTCCAGTACAGCCCCTACGTCTACTACAACGAGCACTGCATCGTCTTCAACAGCCTTCACACCCCCATGAAGATCGAGCAGGCCACCTTCCGGAAGCTCCTGGACTTCGTCAAGCAGTTCCCCCACTACTTCGTGGGCTCCAACGCGGACCTGCCCATCGTGGGCGGCTCCATCCTCAGCCACGACCACTTCCAGGGCGGCCACTACACCTTCGCCATGGAGAAGGC
>CALXDC010000074.1 GCA_944386975.1 uncultured Oscillospiraceae bacterium
TCCACCATGTAGGGGGGCAGGATGTGGACGCCGCCGCTGGAGCGGTCCAGGTCCCAGGGCTGGCCGGAGCCGATGTAGCTGTTGAGCTCCAGGGGCTTGTACTGGGTCAGCACGCCTACGGTGTCGATACCGGCGTTGGTGCAGTTGGACAGGGGGAAGTCGATGATGCGATACTTGCCGCCGAAGGGGACGGCAGGCTTTGCCACGTTGCTGGTCAGCACGTACAGGCGGCTGCCCTGACCGCCGGCCAGCAGCATAGCGATACATTCCTTTTTCATTTGCTCGCGCCTCTCTTCTTTGTTGATTTCTCCGCGGGGGTTTCAGGGGTTGCGGGGGAAGCGGCGGTTTCATCCGCCGCGGTTTTCTTTTTCGCGGGGGCCTTCTTCGTCCCGGTCTTGGCGGCGTCGTCGCTCTTGGCCTTGCGCACGGTGGCCTTGGCGGCGGGCTTTTCGGAGCCCTCCCCGGCCTTCGCCGTCTTCTTCTTGGGCTTGGGACGCATTTTGCCCTCGCCTACCATAAACACCGCGCCCAAAGGCGGGATGCGGATGGACACAGAACTCTCCTTGTCGTGGGACTCCACCCACTCCACCTGGACGGGGGCACTGTTGGACACGCCGCTGCCGCCGTAGACAGGATCGTCGGTGTTGAACACCTCCCGCCACTCCTTCACCGGCGGGCAGCCGAAGCGGTAGTCCTCATAGACGTTGGGAGAGAAGTTGATGGCGCACAGGAGGTTGGTGCCCTTCTTGTCCCTGCGCAGGAACACCACCACGTTGTCGCTGTTGTCGTCGCTGACCAGCCACTCGAAGCCCTCCCAGTCGAAGTCAATCTCCCACAGGGCGGGGGTTTCCAAGTAGAATTTGTTGATGGCCTTGAAGAACTCGTGGATCTGGTGGTTGTCCTTGTTCTCCAGCAGCTTCCAGTTGAGTTCTTTATAGAAGGCCCACTCCTCCTCGGTGCCCAGCTCCACGCCCATGAAGCTCAGCTTCTTGCCCGGGTGGGCCAGGGTGTAGGCGTAGAAACCCCGGACGCCGGCAAACTTCTGCCAGCGGTCACCGGGCATCTTCCCGAAGACGGAGCCCTTCATGTGGACCACCTCGTCGTGGCTCAGGGGCAGCACGTAGTTCTCCGAGAAGGCGTACATCATGGAGAAAGTGATGTCCTTGTGGTGGAACTGGCGGAACCAGGGATCCATCTTCAGGTAGTGGCACATGTCGTTCATCCAGCCCATGTTCCACTTGAGGTTGAACCCCAGACCGCCCATCTCTTCAGGCTTGGTGACCATGGGCCAGGCGGTGGACTCCTCGGCCACCATCAGCACGTTGGGGTTCACGGAGAAGGCGGTCTTGTTGAGGGCCCGCAGGAAATCGATGGCCTCCAGATGCTCGTGGCCGCCGTAGATATTGGGGGTCCACTCCCCCTGCTGGCGGGAGTAGTCGAGGTAGAGCATGGAGGCCACCGCGTCCACCCGGATGCCGTCCACGTGGTACTCCCGCAGCCAGAAGGCGGCGGAGGACAGGAGGAAGCTGCGGACCTCAGGCCGGGCATAGTCGAAAACCCGGGTGCCCCAGCCCTTGTGCTCCTGGCGCTTGGGGTCCTGATACTCGTAGCAGCAGGTGCCGTCAAACTCATAGAGGCCATGCTCGTCCTTGCAGAAGTGGGCGGGCACCCAGTCCAGAATCACACCGATGCCGCTCTGGTGCATCTTGTCCACAAAATACATGAAGTCGTGGGGCACACCGTAGCGGGAGGTGGGGGAGAAAAATCCGGTACACTGATAGCCCCAGGAGGCGTCCAGGGGATGCTCGGTGATGGGCAGCAGCTCAATATAGTTAAATCCCATCTCCTTGACATAGGCGCTGAGCTGGTCGGCCAGATCCCGATAGTCAATGAAGTCGCCGTTCTCCCGCTGCCGCCAGGAGCCCAGGTGGACCTCATAGATGTTCATGGGGGAACTATAGACCTGGTGGTCACCCCGGCTGTTGACCCAATCGGCGTCGCCCCACTGGTAGCCGGAGATGTCATAGAGCTTGCTGCAGGTGCCGGGGCGGGTCTCGCTGTGGAAGGCGTAGGGGTCGGCCTTCATACGAAGCTTTCCGTCGGGCCCCTCCACGGCAAACTTGTAGGTATCATAGCGCTTGAGGCCGGGGATAAAGGTCTCCCAGATGCCCTGGGTGATCTTCTCCATGGGATTCTCCTCCCGGTCCCAGCTGTTGAAATCGCCCACCACAGAAACAGAGGCGGCATTGGGAGCCCACACCCGAAACACGTAGCCCTCCTCCCCGTCCTTCTCGGCGGGGTGGGCTCCCATATATGTATAGGCGGTAGTGGTGGTCCCTTCATGGAAAAAGTAGTTGCTTACTTGATCTGCTTTTGTATGATCCATAGAAAAATGCCCTCCAACCATCCTGTTTACAGGAAGATACTATTATTCAATATAATGAAATTATACTATCGTCCCTCGAAACCGTCAAGGAAAAGGGGTCGACAAAATCAACGGCATTTTTACAGAAAAAAACACCAACAAATCAGCGGATTACCCAAAGAAAACTTTTGCACTTTGCACAATTTTCTCGAAATTTCCAGGAGCTCCAAGAAAAATTATTCTGAGTTTTGTTCTAATGTTTTCATAAAGATCGATCAATTGTCTCCTGCCAAATCTATGAATATTCCTCATTTTTTCCGAGTTTTGCCCCTAATCTCCCCAAGTTTTTTAAAAATTTCTTCGATGCCGGCCGCCGAAGAAATTTTTCATGATTTTGTCAAAAATTTACCATTGTCTTCTCTTTTTCCCTCCCCCAAACTGGAAAGCTGCCGCCGCCGTTGTCAGGTGTGCAGAATTTGTGCTATAATCATTGCAGCAGCACTACCGGGCTCTGTCCCGGACGAATCAGGATACATTGGATACAAAAAGGAGGCGCGCTATGACCATCACCTATTGGGGACACTCCTGTTTCCGTGTGGAGCAGGACGGCTATGTCCTTGTGCTGGACCCCTTCACCCAGATTCCCGGCCTTCCGGACACCGCCGGGACGGCGGATGCCGTCCTCTGCAGCCACGGGCACTTTGACCACAACTACACTGCGCTGCTTCATCTGAGTGGGCGGCAGGACTCCCCCTTTACCATTCGGAAGATGGACGTATTTCATGACGACAAAGGCGGCGCTCTCCGGGGCCCCAATCAGATCCACATTCTCTCTGCCGGTGGGGTCACACTGGCCCACCTGGGGGATCTGGGACATCAGCTGACGGCGGAGCAGGTATCGGAGCTTGGACCGCTGGACGTGCTGCTGGTACCGGTGGGCGGCACCTACACAGTAGACAGCGCCGGTGCAGAGGCGGTGGTAGAGGCGCTGAATCCCCGGATCGTGGTGCCCATGCACTACCGCAGCGGGGAGATCGGGCTGCCGGTCCTGCAGCCGGTGGAGGATTTTCTCAGTCTGCGGCCCGCTGGGGAGATCCGGCGGTATGACCTGGAGGGAATCTCCTCCCTGACCGTAACGGCGGATACACCGGCCCAGACGGCGGTGCTGGCCATTGCAAATCTCTGAAGCTGTCAAGAAAATTTCGATTGTATGTATAGGACATCCCTCCTGCGGGATATACTTCACCATCATGCCGCGGGAGGGATTTCTTATGTCCAAAAAGCTGCGCCGCTGGGAACTGGCGTCCTTTCTTTTTGCCGCCATTGCCGGTCCCCTGCTCCATTTTACCTATCAGTGGAGTGGGGAAAACCCTATTGTGGCGGCTTTTTCCGCCGTCAACGAGTCCACCTGGGAACACATGAAGCTGCTGTTCATGCCTATGTTTCTCTTCAGTCTGGCGGAGATGGCCGTTCTGACCGAGCAGTACCGGAATTTTCTGGCGGTCAAGGCCGCATCCATTCTATTGGGCCTTCTTCTGATTCCGACGCTATACTACACCTACACGGGGATTTGGGGACAAAGTCGCCCCTATCTGGATATCGCGGTCTTTTATATTGCTCTGGCGGTGTCCCACTGGCTGGGTCTGCGGCTTTTGCAGCGAGGTAAGCTCAGCGGCGGGGCATTGCAGATCGGAGCGCTTCTGGGGCTGTGGGCGCTGGCCTTTCTTTTTGTGTGGTTTACCTACCGTCCGCCCCACATCGCCCTCTTCCTGGACCCCGTCACCGGCGCCTACGGCCTGGGGGGATGAGAGGGATCCTCCCCTCAATCGGTCGCCGGGACCGGCGCTGGTCTGCCCACCCGGCAGGACACTCAAAAACCGGAAAAGACCGCCGCGGAGGCAAGCCCTCCGCGGCGGCTCTGTTTCCCTACCCCTCCATGTGTTTGCCCAGGAAGGCGGCAATGGCCTGAGCCAGCTTGTACTCCGTCTCCCCTGTGGCCTTGTCGCTGTCGGTGACAAAGAGCACCAGCCCCAGCACATCTCCCTCGGCAATGATGGGGGCCGCCACTGCCGCACGGTAGGCGTCGCCGGTGTCGGTGACAAAAATCTCCCGTTCCCCCGGCTGATGCTGGTAAATCTTCCGGTCCTCCATAATCTGCTCCAGCTCTCCGCTCAGCCGCTTGCCCAACAGCTCCCGTTTTCCGCCGCCGGCCACGGCGATCACTGTATCCCGGTCTGTAACGGCGGCAGGAAACCCGGCGCTCTTGCTGAGGGTCTCGCAGAACTGGGCCGCGAAATCGTCCAGCCCTCCCATCAGGGAATATTTCTTGAAAATCACCTCGCCGTCCCGGCTGGTATAAATTTCCAGGGGGTCGCCTTCGCGAATCCGCATCGTCCGGCGGATCTCTTTGGGAATCACAACTCGCCCTAAATCGTCAATGCGGCGCACAATGCCCGTTGCTTTCATAGTCCTCTCCTCCTGCGGTTTCCACAGCGGCTCCCCGCGCCGGGGATGCCGCCGGATGATCTCTTTGCCGCCCATAGTATCCGCAGCTTTTTCCTCCCTATGCAATTGCTGCCCTGGGTTTGTCTGGAAAGGCCGGGAGAACAAATCATAACCACCGGCCGTGCCGGTGGTTTGCACAAGCCCCCCTTGGGGCATGTCCCGGGCAGAGCCTATAGGCTCA
>CALXDC010000075.1 GCA_944386975.1 uncultured Oscillospiraceae bacterium
GAGCCTATAGGCTCTGCCCGGGACATGCCCCAAGGGGGGCTTGTGCAAACCACCGGCACGGCCGGTGGTTATGATTCAGGCCCTATAGACGGAGGAAAGATGGGTCAGGGAGCGGTGATTGCCGCCGCCATCAGGGCGGAGAGGGCCGCCTGCACTCCCTTGCCCACCCAGTGCCACCGGGGGCTCAGATCGCCGATCACCGACAGGGTCTGGCAGTGGACCGACAACCCGCCCCATCCTGTCAGGGCCGAGGCAAGGACAAAGCCGGTCCGCCCCGGGGACAGGGCCTGCAGGCCTGTCACCATCTCCAGGGCCCCCGCTGTTCCGGCGGGCAGGGAGGACGGCAGCAGCGCCGCCACCACGGCAAAGAACACCACAAAGCCGCAGATGGATAAAATGGCCTGGGCGGAGGTGGTAACCGCCTGGGGAAAGGCCAGAGTGCCGCTCTCCGGCGTCTGCGGCAGCGCGGGCAGGGGGGCGGCCGTCCTCTTCATCCCTGCCAGACGGCACAAAAGCATGCCGGTCAGAAGGGCCGACAGCAGGTGGATCAGCCACAGATATACCCCTGCCCGGCTGCTGCGGAGCACCTGTACTCCGGCGAAGGACAGCAGAAAGGCGGGGCCGCAGTTGTTGCAGAACCCCAGGCAGACCTCCGCCTCCTTTCGGGAGAGGAGTCCCTCCTCATAGAGCTGTGCGGCGGCTCTGGCCCCGGTGGGATATCCCCCCAGCAGTCCCGCCAGAAGGGGACCGGCACAGATCCCCCGCAGGTGGAACAGGGGGCCCATGAAGGGGCCGCACAGCCGTTGCAGGGGCGCCGCCGCCCCCAGCTTCAGCAGCAGGGTCAGCACCACAAAAAAGGGGAACAGGGCGGGAATGACTGAGGCGGCGCACAACGACAGCCCCTCCCGCACCGCCTGGGCCGCCTCCTCCGGGCGCAGCAGCAGCGCCGTCCCCAGCAGGGCGGCCGGCAGCATCAAACCAATTTTTCTCATGCCATCACCGAGACAAGTATATGCGTCCCTCCCGGCGGACCATGACGGGGCGGTTGATTTTTCCCCCGGGGTCCGGTATAATGGACCCACATCTATTGTGGTAAAGGAGGATCCCTTTATGATCCGTCATATTGTCATGTGGAAGTTCAAAAGCGGCACCGAGAAGGAGATGATGGAGTTCATCGAGAAGCTCCGGGGGCTCTACGGCGTCATTCCCCAGATCAAGGAGCAGGAGGTGGGGGTGGACTGCGCCGGCGGCGAGAACTATAGCGCCGTGCTGGTGTCCCTCTTTGACTCCATGGAGGACCTGCAGGCCTACAAGGCCGACCCCCGCCACGTGGCGGTGTCCAAGCTGTGCAAGGCCATCCGGGAGGACCGGGTGGCGGTGGACTACCAGGTGTGAGGTGACCTATGGCGACGGCTTTTGAAAATTTCGGTCTCACCGACCTGGTGGCCAAGCCGGAGGACGCCCTGCGTCTGGCCACGCTGGCGGCGGTGGACGGGGCCAAGATCCGGGGCTACGGCGGCAACTATTTCCAGTACCGCATGGGCGACGCCCTGGTGGTGGTCCGCACCGCCATGGATTACAGCACCAACGAGTCGGAGCTGCTGGGCATGGACACCCACGCCGTCTCCGACTGCGTGTGGGAGTGCTCCCTGGTTCAGGACGTGACCCCCGCGGATTTTGACCCCCTGGAGCGGCGGCTGCTGGTGGAGAGCCCCACCGGCGGCATGGCGGCGGTGGATCTGGTGAACGCCGACGTGCTGCCCGCCTTCTACCCCGGCACCCCTCTGCGGCTGAACATGGCCGCCTTTCCCCAGTGGGTGGACTACGCCGCCGACGAGGCGGGGTACGTGGCCCTGCAGAAGACCAAGCGGGATGGGGAGAATCTGGTGCTGGCCCAGGGCGGCGTATTTGCCTGCGGCTACGTGCTGAAAAACGACCCCCAGGCCCCGCCCACGGACCTGGAGGAGAACTTTGTGCTGCTGCGGGGTCTGGTGAAGGACGTGAAGGTGGGGGAGACCTTCATGGGCCTGGAGCCCATGACCACCTTCATCCGGGCCACGGTGGAGACCCGGTTCGGCGATGTGGAGGTCTGCCACGTGGCCGAGCAGGTGGCGGAGGACCAGAAGGACCTCGTCAAGGTGGGGTCCATTCTGTCCACCCTCTGCATCCTCTCCGGCGACCCGGCCATCGGCAACTACGCCGGCGGGATCTGGCACACCGAGGCGGAGGACCTGTGCCTTCTCCGCAACTTCTTTGAAAACGGCGGCGCGGACCGGCTGCGCCCCGCCCTTCACTCCGACTGTATCTACCACTCCGACTACTCCGGCCAGGACCTGGAGGGGGTGGAGGCCACCATCGCTCTTTTGAGGGACGTGGAGAGCGCCCTGGACGACGAGAGCCGGTACTTTGCCTATCCCGCCCGGATCACCCGGGTAGAGGAGGGCGGCGGTGCGCCGCCCCGCTTTACAAAAGGGAAGGAGTGCCTGTTGCTGGCCCAGGGCGGGCCGGAGCAGTATGTGGCCCTGTGCTTCATAGAGACGGACAGCGTGGGCCGCATCAAGGAGCTCCATCTCAGCCAGGACGGTCGGTACCACTTTGAGCGGACGGACCGGCAGGAGGACCCCTTTGCTGCTGTGGAGCCCCCCAAGGATGCCATGGAGGCCATGCTGCCCTGGGCGGTGACGGCGGGGCTCATCGGAGAGGCGGAGGAGATCACCGCGGACACCGCCTCCTTCCCCGCCTTTGAGGCGGCGGCCAAGGAGCGGCTGGGGACCCTGTCCCCGGAGGCGGACCTTCAGACCCTGTTTGGCGATCTCTACGCCGCGGCGGCGGGGGGAGACCGGGAGAAGGGGGAAGCGTTGTACGACGGCTTCCGGATGTATGTGGAGCTGGCCAAGCCCAGCCAGGCGGCCTACGGCCAGCAGCTTTTGAACGCCCTGGTGCTGGTGCAGCGCTTCGGCGAGCTCAACAGGAAATAAGAAAGGAGGCGGGACGCTCAGCGCCCCGCCTTTCTTTGTGGAATATAGGGAAACGGCCCCGTTTGTGCCCTGCCCGGTCAGCAGCCGTGATGGCCGCGGCCATGGAAACCCTGTCCCTGCCAGCCGTTCTGACCGCCCTGGGAGCCACTCTGATCCTCACCGGCGGCGGAGAGGCCGTCCTCCTGAAGCTGGTCCAGCAGCTCCCGCATGGTCATGGCCGCCGCCTCCTGGGCGGTCAGGGTTCCGCCCTGGGCGCAGATGTCCAGATAGACCTGATACTTCCCGTAGGAGAGGCCGTGGTCGTGGGCCTGGGCCACCTCCTCCCGGGCCACGGCATGGCAGGAGACGTTTTGGGTTCCGGCGGTGCAGTGGGAGACGTACTGCAGAATCTCCTCCCCCTGGGCCTCGTCCATTTCCACCACGGCGATGGACAGCCACTCCCCCCGGGCGAGGCACTCGGTCACCGTCTGGCTGGTCACCACCCGGTCCACCGCCTGGGAATAGGACAGGTGGAGCAGGTCCAGGGAGGCGGCCAGGGCCTCCCCGTCCTCCTGGTAGCCGTTGACGGCGATGACCCGGTCGAAGCGGTTTACCGTCAGCTCCAGGGAGGGGTTGACGTCGATGCTGATGACGGAGGTAGGGGTGAAGTACATGCCGCACAGAACCGCCAGGAGCAGGCAGCAGCACCCCGCCGCTGCGCAGAGGGAGAGCCGCTTGACCCGGAGCCGCCGTCGGCGGGCCGCGGCCTCCAGAACGTTTTCCAGTGTGCGGGCCTTCAGCGCCTCCTCCGCCCGGATGGGACGGAAGGCTTCCGCGATTTTATGTTCCATCTCCGTCTCCTCCCAGCGCGTCCCGCAGCCGGTCCCGCCCCCGGGTCAGAAGGGTGTAGACCGTGTTGGTATTTTTTCCCAGAATGTCGGCGATCTGCGGGGCGGTGTACTGCTCGTAGTAGTGGAGGTAGATCACGCTCCGGTAGGACTCCGGAAGGGCCAGCACCGCCTCCAGCACCTCGCTGTGGGCCTCCTCCACGGGCAGCTCCGCCGCCTCCTGCAGCGGCACCGTGCGGCGGCGGAAAAAGCTGCGCAGCAGGTCCTTGCAGGCGTTGATGGTGACCCGGATCAGCCAGGCCTTCTCATGCTCGGGGCTTTCAAACGCAGTGGGACTGAGGGTATATTTCAAAAACACCGTTTGAAAGATATCCTCTGTGTCGGCATGATTTTTCAGATATAGCACGCAGATCCGTTTGACGGTATCCGCGTGCATTTCCATGGCCCGAGTCAGCTCCGCCTCACTGCGCATGCAACCGCCCTGTTCCTCAGCTGTGATGTCCCCAGCGTCCGTGTCTTCCGCCGTTCAGCACCCGGCCGGAAGGCCCGCCGCACGTCCCATCAGCGCGGTTGTCACAGACGCCGTCCCCATTGCCATCCACATAGCCGAGGCCGCAGCCGGTGCAGTTGTCGCAGATCCCGTCCCCATTGCCGTCTACATAGCTGCAGACGGCGCACCGGTCCGTGCGGGATCCGCCGCGGCAGGCCGCGAAGACGCCTGCCGTACCCACGCTCAGAACCAGGGCTGCGGCGGCAGCCAATAAGATCAGTCGTTTCATTGTTGTTCCCTCCATATATGAAATCCGCCTGACGGCGTTCACCTATAATACGATTGGGGCAGGAATTTCCATTCACTGAGACCCAAAAAACCAGTTCGAAATTTTGGGCGTCTGAGGGGAGCCGTAAAAAGGATGCGCACAGCTTGGGACCCCGTACGGCAGGGCGGCGCATATGCGCCGTACAAGCGTTTTGGGCCGCCGGCCCAAAACCTTGGCGGAGGGCGAATTCATTTCGCCCGAGCATTTTAATCAGGAGGGTGGAGGCGGCTTCAGCCGCCGAAACCCAGAAAAAAGGACACGACCAAGGGTTAAGCCCCATAGGTACACAACGTGAACCTATGGGGCTTAACGCCGTGTATGGGGAAGATTAGGGCTTGT
>CALXDC010000076.1 GCA_944386975.1 uncultured Oscillospiraceae bacterium
CCCATTGAATTCGATTCAGGATATCTGGAACATGGTGCTGGAGCGGATGGGCACGGAGCTATACGCCACCACCATCAACACCTGGTTCAACGACACCACACCCGTGGCACTGGAGAACAATACCTTGATTCTTCACTGCCCCAGTGATTTCAAGCGCGGCACCATCAACGACCGCTTCCTTCCCAACATCGCCGCCGCCCTGAAGGACATCTTTTCCGCCGACTTCACCATCCAGCTGCTGGACGATGCCGGCCTGGAGGCTTACAACGCCAAGGGCGCCGCCGCTGTGGAGGAGGAGCCCCGGTGCGTCAGCCTTTTTGAGAGCGACCACTTTACCTTCGATAACTTCGTGGTAGGTCCCTCCAACAAGCTGGCTTTTGCCGCCTCCCGGGCCGTGGCCTCCCACCCCGCCGAGCACTACAACCCCCTTTTCATCTATGGCGACTCCGGCCTGGGCAAAACCCACCTCATCTACGCCATTGCCCACGAGATCCGCCACCAGCGGCCCTCCGCCAAAATCGTCTACATCAAGGGCGACGACTTTATCAATGAATTCATTGACATGGTCCGCTCCGGTAAAAATCAGGACTTTCGCACCAAATACCGGGAGGCCGACCTCCTGCTGGTGGATGATATTCAGTTCGTAGCCGGCAAAGAGGAAACGCAGAATGAGTTCTTCCACACCTTCAATACCCTCTATGAGGCAGGCCGTCAGATCGTCCTCACCTCCGACCGGCCGCCCCAGGAGATGAGCAAGCTGGACGACCGGCTTCGGACCCGGTTTGAATGGGGCCTCCTGGTAGACGTCCAGCCCCCCAACCTGGAAACCCGTATTGCCATCGTCAAAAACAAGGCCGCCCAGCTGGGACTGGTCCTTACTGACGACATCATCAACTATATTGCGGAGAATGTCACCTCCAATGTGCGGCAGCTGGAGGGCACCGTAAAGAAAATCAAGGCTTACAAGGACCTTTTGGAGAGCGACACCACCACCGAAAACGTCAACGAGGCCATCGCCGACATGCTCCGAAAGGAAAACGAATTTATCCCCACCCCCGAGGTTATCATCACCGAGATCTGCAAGGTCTTCCGGGTAGACGAAAAGGTGGTCCGGGGTCAGCAGCGGGATCGGGCCGCCGTCCGCAGCCGTCAGGTAGCCATGTACCTCATCCGCCGCATGAGCAATTACTCCTACGCCGACATCGGCAAGGAGTTCGGCGGTCGGGACCACACCACCGTCATGCACTCCATCGAGCAGGTGGAGCAGCGAATGGCCAAGGACGCCTCCTTTGCGGAGACCGTAAAGGCCATCACCTCCAACATCAACTCCCGCAAATAAGCGCCCTGCACACTGTGCAACCTATCCACATTATCCGACTTTTCCCCGTGGAAAACTATGTGGGAAATGTGGAAAACTTGTCGGACAAATGAATTGTGGAAAACCCGTGCAACTCCTCCACACCCCTCTGTGGATGGAAAAATCAAGACGTACCAAGGCTTCGCCCCACTTTTCCACATCCCGCCGCCCCTATCACCACTAATACTACAAAGATAATATTTTATTCTTTTCTTCCGCCGCCTATTCCACTTTTTTTCAAAGCGGCCACCTCATCTGAAAGGAAGTGTATCCATGCAGTTCTCCTGCGAAAAAGTCCTGCTGCAATCCGCCATCGCCACCGCCTCCCGGGCCGTATCCAGCAAAAGCTCCATTCCCGCCCTGGAAGGTCTCCTACTGGAAGTCCGCCAAGACGGTCTCACCGTCTGCGGCTACAATATGCAAACCGGCATTCGCACCACCCTGTCCGCCGATGTCCAGACAAAGGGAACAATTGTCGTCAATGCACGGCTATTCGGCGACATCATCCGCCGGATGCCCGACGATATCGTCACTTTTTCCCTGGGCAAGAACCTGGTCATCACCCTGACCTGCGGCGACGCCCGATTCGACATCGCCGGTCTCAGTCCCGACGATTTCCCAGAGCTGCCGGAGGTGGAGGACCAATTTGCCCTGCAAATCCCCCAAAATATCCTCCGAGACATGATTGGACAAACAATTTTTGCCGTTTCCACCAACGAAAGCCGCCCGGTCCACACCGGCGCTCTTTTCGAAGTAGAGCCGGAGCAGCTGACTGTGGTGGCAGTGGACGGCTTCCGCCTGGCCCTTCGCCGGGAGGCTATCACCAAGGTGGAGGGAGGCTCCTTCCGGTTTGTCGCTCCCGGCTCCGCCCTCAGCGAAGTGGAAAAAATCTGCAGCGACAGCGATGAGACGGCAGTGATTACTCTCGGTAATCGCCATCTTCTCTTTGAGGTGGGGTCCACCCAGCTGATCTGCCGCCGTCTGGAGGGCGAATTCCTGGATTGGAAGAATGCCATTCCCCGGAAAAATCCCATCAAGCTGACGGTAGATACAAAATCCATGATTGAGTCCATTGACCGGGTCAGCGTGGTAATCAGCGAGAAGCTGAAAAGTCCGGTGCGGTGCCTCTTTGAACAGGACCGGGTGTCCATGTCCGCCAAAACCGGCAACGGCGAGTCCTGCGACGTGTGCCGTCTCAGCGGCGACGGCCAGGGGCTGGAGATCGGATTCAACAACCGGTATCTCATGGACGCCCTCCGGTACTGCCCGGCGGACACGGTGACCATGGAACTGAACACCGGCATCTCTCCGGCCATTATTGTTCCCACCGAGGGGGAGGAGAAGTTCCTCTACATGGTGCTGCCGGTACGGCTGAAAAACTGAACATTTCTGTATGTTTTCATAAAAGTAAGGGGAAAAATTGTATGGAATCCCAAAGGGTTTGTATCCACACGGAATATATCAAGCTTCAGGACCTGCTGAAATTCGCGGGAGCTGCCGACACCGGCGGCGACGCCAAGACGGCGGTACAGGAGGGGCTGGTATCCGTCAACGGTGAGGTCTGCACCATGCGGGGGAAGAAGCTGCGGCCGGGGGACACGGTGGCCTACGGCGGCCGGACCTTCCTGGTAGATCATGAGGATTGACCGGCTCTCCCTGGAGCGGTTTCGCAACTACGACTTTGTGGAGGCGGAGTTTGACCCCAGGTGCAACGTAATTTACGGGGAGAACGCCCAGGGGAAGACTAATCTCCTGGAGGCCATGGTCTATCTCTCCTGCGGCCGGTCCCCCAGAACAAGAGGGGATCGGGAGCTGATCGCCTTCGGCGCGGAGGAGGCCGCCCTCCGGGGGCAGGTGTTCTCCCGGGACCGGGACTTTCAGATGGAGATTCAGCTCAGCCGGGGGCGGCGGCGGAAGATTGCCGTCAACAAGGTGCCCGCCAAATCCGGCGGGGAGCTGAGTCAGGTGCTGCGGACGGTGTTCTTCTGCCCGGAGGATCTGTATCTCATCCGGGCGGGGGCAGCGGAGCGGCGGCGGTTTCTGGACCAGTCCCTGTGTCAGCTGCGGCCCCGATACGCGACGGCTCTGGCGGAGTATAGCCGCCTTCACGAGCACAAGACGAGGATTTTGCGGGACAGCGAGGAGAAGCCGGACCTTTTAAAGGCTCTGCCGGAGTTCAACCTCCGGATGTGCCAGTGCGGGGCGGTGATCATCGGCTACCGGGCCCAATACTGCAAGCGCCTGGCGGAGTACGCCGCCCAGGCCCACGGGGAGTGCTCCGGGGGCAGAGAGGAGCTGAGTCTCCAGTACAAAACGGTGAGCACCGTAGAGGACCCGGAGGCGGGGGATCAGGCGGTGTTTGAGGCGCTGTTGGAGCACCAGCAGCGCCATGTTCAGGCGGAGATGGCCGTCCGGCAGTGTCTCACCGGGCCCCACAAGGACGACATCGAGGTGTTTTTGGGGGGCCGCAGCGCCAAGCAATTCGCCTCTCAAGGCCAGACTCGGACGGCGGCCCTGGCCATGAAGCTGGCGGAGCGGGAGATTCACCGCAACGTCACCGGGGAGTACCCGGTGCTGCTGCTGGACGACGTGCTCAGCGAGCTGGACCCCAAGCGGCAGGAATATGTGCTCAACCGCATCGCGGGGGGACAGGTGTTCATCACATGCTGTGAGGATGACAGATTGAGCAGTCTCTTAGACGGGAAGGTCTTCCATGTTTCCAATGGGACGATTCGGTGATGAACATCTGATCGGCGTAAGTACGCCGTGCAAGTATTTGTCCCTTTGGGACAAATCTTAGCGCAGGGGCAATTCATTTGCCCCGGAGTAAATTGAATGGGTTCCCGCAAAAGGCGGAGCCTTTTGTGGGAGGTTCATTACCTGCTGTGAGGATGACAGATTGAGCAGTCTCCTGGAAGGCAAAGTGTTCCATGTACGAGAGGGGCGTATTTTGTAGCCATGTATCTCCATTTGGGCAGTAATGTCACGGTGCCGTCAGACGATATTGTCGGGATTTTTGATTTGGACAACTGTTCCTCCTCCCGGATCACCTTACAGTTTTTGAAGGCTGCGGAGGAGGAGGGCATGGTGCTACCCGTGGGGGAGGAGCTGCCCAAGTCCGTGGTGGTCTGCTGTCCGGAGGGCAGCTGGCAGCGGGTCTATCTGTCTCCCCTCAACGTGGCGACCTTGGTACGACGCATAGAGAGCGGTCTATATGAGGAGGGGGAGGAGTGACCGTCCCCTCGGTTGCCGGGACCGGCGTGGTTTGCCCTCGGGCCGGGCGGGCCGACGGCTGACCAGGATTTTCTTTTTTGTCGGTACCCGACGGTATTTCGTTTGGTGTTATGCCTCCGGCGGCCTACTTTTCTCGTCAAAGAAAAGTAGGCA
>CALXDC010000077.1 GCA_944386975.1 uncultured Oscillospiraceae bacterium
GCAGGCCGTCAGGCACAGCATGACCAATGCCAGGAGGAGAGCAAATATCTTATGAGCCTTCATAATTCCTTCCTTTCAGACGCTCCTTGCCGGGAGCGTCGTTTTTTCAGCGTTGCAAGGGGAAAACCGCGGTTCCGTTAATAACTCGTTAAGACGTTAATGCAAAATTAACAACTTTTTAACCGGTATAAACAAGTTATTAACTGAAAATATAGTAACATTTGGTACTTATTTTTTCAATTCGTGGGTTGACCAAAAAAGGAAAGGGGGTCTTGTGAAAGGAACCAGGAATTATGTCAAAATTACGTCAAAATTTGTGCAGAATTTTGTCGGAAGGATTTTGCGGTACGGGGAGAAATTTTTCTGAGGCAGATGCGCCATGAGGATACAAAAAATCCCTTCCCGGCGGCCCGGAGGCTGCAGGAGGGCAGAGAAAAAGGGCCCCGGCGGACGGAAGAGAATCCGCCGCCGGGGCCCGGAGAGGGTAGCTATTTGGTTTCGCCGTGCAGGGACGCCCGCAGCTGTCCCCCGGCGGTCCGCCAGAATTCCTCCAGAATCAGGGGCTCCATGCCCAGAGAGAAGTCCCGGACCCCCAGAGCGGCCAGCCGGGCCGCCTGCTCCGGGCGGTTGATCTCGCACCGGGGCCGGACTCCGTGGCGGAGGGCTGCCTCCACCATCCGCTCCTCCGCCGCGGCCAGCTCCTCCCGGTGCTCCGCAGGCTCCCAGCCCTGGCTCATGCAGAAGTCGTTGGGGCCGAACTGGACCATGTCCACCCCGGGCACGGCGCAGATCTCCTCAATGTTGTCCAGGGCCTCCTTCTTCTCGATCATGAAGGCGCACACCACCCGCCGCAGCCGCCGGACGTGGTCCGCCACGGGGACCAGAGGCGGCGCGCACTGAAAGCGCCGGGTGGAGAAGCCGAAAGCGCCGCCGTCGGGTACCGTGTCCGGCCGCAGGGCGGAGAGGGTGTCCGCCACCTGGGCGGCGGTGCGGTGGTCGGTGAAGAGGACCGACTGGAACCCGGCGGCCACAGCCTTCTGGGCGGTGTACTTCCGATTTTCAAAGTCCACCTTGATCATGGTGCCCATGCGGTGCAGCTCCGCCGCCCGGGCCAGGTTCTCCAGATCCTCCTGGGTGAAGGTGGCGTACTCCGCCAGAAACTCCACGTAGTCGTACAGTCCCGTCACTCCCACCAGCTCGGTGATGTAGGGCTTGGTGCTGATCAGACGGGTGGAGAGGGTGGGACGGCCGGCCTCAAAGGCGGCACGCAGAACGTTTTCCATGGGAAACGCCTCCTTACACCACCAGGTTCACCGGACGCTCCCCGGCCAGGAGCTTGCACACGCCGGTGAGGGTCTCGTGGAGCATGGCCACCCGGACCTCCGCCACATTGGTGCAGCAGTGGGGGGTGATGACGATGTTGTCCAGCTTGGCAATCTCGGGGTTGACGTTGGGCTCGAACTCGTGGACGTCCAGGGCGGCGCCCTTGATGGCGTGGGAGCGGAGAGCCTCCAGAATGGCGGCCTCCTCCACGATGGGACCCCGGGCGGCGTTGATGAGGTAGGCGGTGGGCTTCATGAGGGAGAGGGCCTTGGCGTCGATGAGGTGGTGGGTGTCCTGGGTGTAGGGTACGTGGATGGTGATGACGTCGGCCCGGCGCAGTACCTCCTCAGTGGGGAGCCACTGGGCTCCGCCCAGGGCGGCGGCCTCCTCCTCGGGGATAGCGAAGGCGTTGGAGTAAATGATGGACATGCCCAGGGCGTGGGCCTTGGCGGCCACGCTCTTGCCGATGCGGCCCATGCCGATGACGCCCAGGGTCTTGTTGTAGAGGACCATGTCCCGCTCGAAGTAGAGCTGGCGGGTCATCACCAGATCCCGGCGCAGCTCCCGGTCATACTGGACCACGCCCCGGCAGAGGCTGAGCATGAGGGCAATGGTCATCTCGCTGGTGGAGTCGATGAGGGAGGAGGGGGCGTTGATCACGTGGATCCCCCGCTCCTGGGCATATTTCCAGTCCACGTTGTCGTAGCCGGAGCCCACCACGCCGATGGTGGAGAGGTGGGTTCCCTCGTCGATGAGGGAGCGGTCCAGCTTGTAGTCGGCGATGCAGATGAACACGTCCGCCTCCTTCAGAACCTGGGCGGCCTCCTCCCTGGTCCAGCAGGCGAGGGGAACCTCCGGCTTGAGGACCCGCATGCCGTCGGTGAAGGACTGGTAGTAGTCGGTGGGGATGCAGTGGCTGAGGACGATGGTGGTCATGGGTGAAACACATCCTTTCCAAAAAGTAGGCCGCCGGCTCTCCCGGCGGGAGGGCCGGCGGCGTCAGATCACTTGTTGTGAACCCGCTGTTCTTTCCGGTAGTTGAGAATGGCCTTGAGGATGGGCCAGCACAGGGAGCAGATGGCCACGACGATGAAAGCGCAGCAGATGGGACGGGTGAAGAAGATGCTGTAGCTGCCGCCGGACATGACCAGGCTGCGGCGCAGGTTGCCCTCGCACATCTGGCCCAGGATCAGGGCCAGCACGATGGGGGACAGGGGGAAACCGCCCTTGCTGAGAAGATAGCCCACGATACCGGCGATGAACATCACCACCACGTCATAGTAGTTGTTGTTGATGGAGTAGGAGCCGATGGTGCACATCACCAGAATGATGGGTACCAGAATCCGCTTGGGGATGGAGACGATCTTTACGAAGAGAGGCTGGCAGAGAAGGCCCAGCACCAAAAAGCAGACGTTGGCCAGCATGAACCCGGCGAAGATGGTCCGCACGGTGGGCAGCTGGGTCAGAAACAGGTTGGGGCCGGGGGTCAGGTTGTGCATCTGCAGAGCCCCCAGCATCACGGCGGTGTTGGCGTCGCCGGGGATGCCCAGAGTCAGCAGGGGGATCAGGGCGCCGCCGGTGGTGCCGTTGTTGGAGGACTCGGGGGCGGCGATGCCCTCGGGCACGCCGGTGCCGAACTTCTCCGGGTGCTTGGACAGGCGGCGCTCCATGTCGTAGGAGACGAAGGCGCTGATGTCGCCGCCGGCGCCGGGGATGATACCGATGGCGGTGCCGGTGATGCCGCCCCGGAGGATGGTGGGCAGGATGGTCTTCATATCCTGCTTGCTGGGGAAGGGATGTTTGGTGGCCTTTGCCGGGGGACGCTCGGTGAACAGATCTTCACAGGTGATAAAGCACTGGCTCAGGGCGAAGAGGCCCACCAGCACGGGAATAAAGGAGAGGCTGTTCATCAGGTAGACGGAGCCGAAGTTGTACCGGGTGAAGGCGGTGATGTTGTCGATGCCGATCATGCTGAGAAGGATGCCCAGGCACCCGGCCATGAGACCCTTCACCAGATTCTTGCCGCTGATGCCGGCAATGATGGACAGGCCGAAGAAGGCCAGGGCGAAGGTCTCCGGGGCGCTGAACTTCAGGGAGAACATGGCGATCTTCTGAGAGATGAGGATCATGACGATGCCGGAGATGATGCCGCCGCCGAAGGAGGCCACCACCGAGATGCCCAGGGCCCGGCCCGCCTCGCCCCGAAGGGTAAAGGGGTAGCCGTCCAGCACGGTGGCCGCGGCGGAGGGGGTGCCGGGGGTGTTGATGAGGATGGCGGTGATGGAGCCGCCGTAGAGGGCGCCGCAGAAGATACCGATGAGCATCAGCATGCCCTCGGCGGGGGGCAGGCTGAAGGTGAGGGGCATCAGCAGGCAAACGCCCATGGTGGAGGTGAGACCGGGCATGGCGCCGAAGGAGATGCCCATGATGACGCCCAGGAGAATGCACAGCAGAACCGAGGGCTGCAATACGCTTTGTAACACTTCCAACATATCCTCGTCCTCCTTTTAAAACAAGAGTCCTGCAGGTAGCACCACGTGCAGCAGGTTGTGGAAGATGAAATAGAGAACGGCCACCACGGCGAAGGGGATGATGACGAAGGCGACCTTGCTCTTCTCCTGAACCCGGAAGTAGGCGTTCATGGCGAAGAGAAAGACCACGGAGCTGACCACGAAGCCGATGGCCTTGACGCAGATGACGTACACCAGGGTGATGCCGATGGTGATCCACACCCGCAGATTTTCCTTTTTGAAGATGGTGACCTCCTCGTTCTCCTCCTTCTCGCCCCGCTGCACTGCCCGGACATGGGCCCGGTGGGAGTTAAACAGCTGCAGGCAGGAGAGAAGCACCACCAGGACGCACATGATCCGGGGAAAATACCCGGGACCCACTGCGCCGTTGCTCCCCGGAGGGAAGCTGAGGGAGATGATGAAGAAGAAAACGGCAATAACGATGAACACCAGAGAGGTGACATTGGCAATTTTTCTCATGGAAGGGGAGACCTCCTTTTTGTTCCGAGAGATGACACGGGGCAAGGCAAAACCATTGCCTTGCCCCGTGAGACGCTGGTGCGCGGTCTTACTTGATGGCGATGCCCAGCTCGTGGGTCATGTCGTTGCAGATCTGGTCCATGTTGGCCAGCAGAGCGCCGAACTCCTCGGCGTCCATGTAGTCGGAGGTGTAGAGATTGTTCTCCATGAACTCCTGGACC
>CALXDC010000078.1 GCA_944386975.1 uncultured Oscillospiraceae bacterium
CGGCGGATGTTGGCCTTCACCCGGGCCATCAGCTCCCGCATGGAGAAGGGCTTGGTGATGTAGTCGTCGGCCCCGATCTCCAGGCCCAGCACCTTGTCCGCCTCCTCCTCCCGGGCGGTGAGGATCAGCACCGGCAGGTTGTTGCCCCGCTCCCGCAGGGCGCGGCATACGTCGAAGCCGTTCATCTTCGGCAGCATCACATCCAAAAGGAGGATGTCCGGATTTTTCTCCATGGCCAGGCGCAGCCCGGTCTCCCCGTCGTAGGCCTCCAGAGTGGCAAAGCCCTCCCGCTGGAGGTTGAAGCGGAGGATGTCCACAATATTTTTCTCGTCCTCCACAATCAGCGCGGTCTTCTTGTCCATGGCGCCTCCTTTACAGGTCCAAAAGCAGCTTGGCCTTCAAAATGGCCGTGCAGGTCTTGGCGTCCCGGATTTCGCCGGCCAGCACCCGGTCCAGCATCTCCTGGAAGGGGACCCGGCTTACGGTGAGGAACTCGTCCTCGTCCAGGTGCATATCCCCCCACTGGAGGTCCCGGGCCAGGTAGAGCCGGATGATCTCGTCGCAGTAGCCGGGCGTGGGGTAGATCTCTCCCAGAGAGATCAGCTTCTCGCAGGAGGCGCCGGTCTCCTCCTTCAGCTCCCGCATGGCGGCCGCGTAGGGGTCCTCCCCCCGCTCCAGCTTTCCTGCGGGGATTTCCAGGAGAATGCGGCCGAAAGCGTAGCGGAACTGGCGAACCACCAAAACCTGGTTGTCCTTGTCCAAAGCCAGAATGCCCACACCGCCGGGGTGGTTGACGATCTCCCGGGTAGAGGTGCGGCCATTGGGCAGCTCTACCGTATCCACATGGACGTGGATCACACGCCCCTCAAATTTGCTGATCTGATCCAGGGTTTTCTCAAACAGCTCCATTACAAGGCCTCCTTTATGTTGCACCGGCGGAGGATCCGCCGTTGTGACGCAATAATTAATTCATTATAGCAATTTTTCCCGCAAAAAGCAAATCCCAAAGCCGGGGGGCTTTGGGATTGCCGCAGAGGGGCTACCGGTGGATGGCGGCGGGGTCGATGCCGTCGGCGTAGATGCCGTAGACTCCCCGGTCCAGCAGCGCCTGGGCGGCGTCGGGGTCGGAGAGGGTATGGACATAGACCCGGCAGCCGTAGGCCTCCAGGATGGGGAGGAAGGACTCGTCGTAGAGAAAGCTCCACATGACGATGTCGCGGATGCCCAGGGCTGCCGCCTCGCTGACGTACCGCTCCAGAATATCCGCCTCTCCGTAGAACTCGGTCTGATAGAGGGTGAGCATATAGTGGTCAAAGGGGTGGACTGCCTCCACGGTGTGGTACATCTCCGGGGTGTAGAGCTGCACCACCATCCGATGGAGGAGATCTACCCGGCCCATGGCCCGGGCCTCCTCCGTCAGAGCGGTGAACAGGGCGGTGACGGAGGCGTCGTCGGTGTCCTTGAAATCGGTGACGATCCAAATCTCCGGGAATTGGATCATCAGCTCCAGCAGGTCCTCAAAGGTGAGGGGGGTGTACCGGTCCAGGATCGGAACCTGGGAGAATTCCTCCTTGGTGGGAATGTGGTTCTCGTCAATGCCCGCCTGCATGCCGCCCAGCCAGTCGTGGCGCAAAACAGCGTACCCATCGGAGGTGAGAACGAAGTCGCACTCGAAGACCCGATAGCCCAGGCGGTAATTATAGAGGAAGGATTCCCTGGCGGCCACTCGGGTTCTGCCGTTGAGGGCGCCCACCCCGTGGGAGATGAGGACGTAATCGTCGTAGGAGGGGGGCGTTTCCCACAGAGCGGCGGGGAGCGCCGTCCCTGTGGGCAGGGACTTCAGAGCAGCGGGCAGCAGGCTTCCGGCGGCGGACAGGGTGAAGGTGACGGCGCAGAACAACGCCATGGCGGCCTGCATGAAATGGTATGGGCGGTATTTGGCCAGAATCAATGCGATCAGCTCCTGTGATGAGTTTCCATATGAAGTAGTATAACAGAACCGGGGGAAATACGCAAAGAAAAAACTGGATTTTCCCAATATGGCCGTGATATCATGGGGAAAAGGGGGAGAGCCATGTATTACACCTATATCCTCTCCTGTGCCGACGGCACGTTATACACCGGCTATACCACGGACCTCCGCCGCCGTCTGGCGGTCCACAACGCCGGAAAGGGAGCAAAATACACCCGGTCCCGGCGGCCGGTGGCGCTGGAGTATGCGGAGCAGTTTTCCGCCAAGGAGAAGGCCATGGGCCGGGAACGGGAGATCAAGGCCCTGTCTCGGCGGGAGAAACTGACGCTGATCCGAAATTTTCAGACAGTTGTCTGAAAATTGAGCATTTACTTAGATTGTCTATTTTCCCTTGACAGAGATTCGGGTATAGTAACTCATGTGAGAATAGGCCCGGGATCAAAAAGGAGACAGTGGAGGATCTATGATACGAACAGCAGTGGTGACGGACAGCAACAGCGGGATTCTGCCTGCGGCGGGGGAGACGCTGGGGGTCTATGTGGTCCCCATGCCGTTTACCATCGACGGGACGACATATTATGAAGGAATTTCCTTGACGGCGGACCGGTTTTTCCGGTATCTGGAGGCGGGGGCGGAGGTCTCCACCTCCCAGCCGGCGCCGGGGGAGCTGCAGGAGTTGTGGGACCGGGTGCTGCAGTCCTATGATGAGCTGGTGTATATCCCCATGACCAGCAGTCTCAGCGGCTCCTGCATGAGCGCCATGGCTCTGGCGGAGGAGTACGGCGGCCGGGTTCAGGTGGCAGACAACAAGAGGATCTCCCTTCTGCAGAAGCAGTCGGTACTGGAGGCGGCGGCGCTTCGGGACCGAGGGATGAGGGCGGCGGAGATCAAGGCGCTTTTGGAGGCCCACGCACTGGAGCAGCGGATCTATCTGGGGGTGGACTCCCTCAAGCAGCTGCGGAAGGGGGGACGAATCTCTCCGGCGGCGGCGGCCGTCGGCACGGCGCTGCAGATCAAGCCGGTGCTGCGGCTGTGGGAGGGCGGCATCGACATGCACGCCAAGGTCCGGGGCCACAAGCAGATGGAGCAGAAGCTGATCGCGTCGCTGCGGCAGGATCTGGAGACAGAGTTTGTCGGAAAGCCGGTGTCGTTGTATGTGGCCTATGTGGGCACCCCGGAGGAGGGGGAGGCCTGGCGGCAGACGGTGCAGGCGGCGTTTCCGGACCGCCCGGTGACGGCGGATGTGCTGTCTCTGGTGATCGCCTGTCACACAGGGCTGGGGGCCTTCGGCATCGGTCTGGCTCAGAATTTGGAATTATAAATAATTGTTATCCATGAAAGAGCCCGCCCTGGGAGCTATTCCCGGGGCGGGTATTTTGATTATTTTGACATAAGTGGAGCGGGGCGTGCCTGTGCCGGGGAAAGAAGTCGGGCCGCCCGCGGGATTATTCGGGGGGGAGGGAGGCCCTGGCCAGAACCATGCCGTCAAAGAGTTCCCCATTGATCATCCGTTCCAGACGGCGGATAAACGGGGCGGGGTCGGCGGTCATGCCGTCCTTGGCCCAATCCAGCACCGTGCCGATCAGGGCATAGGCGTAAAACCGGGAGACAAAGCTGACATCCTCCTCCGTCAAGCTTCCGGCGTGGTCTGCGCTGCGGAGTAGGCTGACCACCAGGGACTGGTAGAACTCCAGAAGGCACTGGGTGAAGGAGTTTTGTCCGGCAATTCCCAGGGCATTGCGATAGAAGGTTCGGTTTTCCTGCATGGTGCGGCATAGGGAAAAGAGACTGTCGCTCCAGCAGTCGGGGCGCATGCCGCCGCTGACAATGGGGGTGATTTCGTTGTAGAAAATCCAGGTAATGACCTGGTATTTGTCTTGAAAATGATAATAAAAAGTATTGCGGTTGATGTGGCAACGGCGGGCAATGTCGCTGACAGAAATGGAGGCGAAGGGTTTGGTAGTCATCAAATCTTTCACGCCGGCAGCGATTGCCTGTTTGGTGATATCGGAGTTGGCCATGGAGATACCGCCTTTCCAGTAAAAAAATGCCGGGGGTCAACAGAGGGTATCATACCATGATATGGCAAAATGTTCAAGAGCGGTGGTGGGCGGAGAATGACGGAAAGGGATGTCAACGAAAAATTTGTGGGCAATCCAAAAGAAAAAGGGAGAAAAAGGCGGAATGAATTTGGGACTTTCCACAATATCCACAGAGTTTTCCACAGCCAATTGCTGCAAAAAGGGGCTTGGCAAAATGCCGAAAGAGGGGGGAGGGGAAGAAAACAAAGCGTATAGGGACAGACCTTGGCGGCATAGAGATGGACGGAGGTGATAGGATGATTGGCACAGCCTGGCTGCTGTTGCGCAGCAGTTTGCTCCTGTCGCTACATCTCAGCGGCGGGATTCATTCCTTTCCCAAGCCTCTGACGGCGGCGGAAGAGCGGGAGTATCTGGAGCGTTATGCGCAGGGGGACCAAAAGGCCCGAGGGATTCTCATCGAGCGGAACCTCCGTCTGGTGGCCCATATTATCAAGAA
>CALXDC010000079.1 GCA_944386975.1 uncultured Oscillospiraceae bacterium
CTGCCCATCGTGGGCGGCTCCATCCTCAGCCACGACCACTTCCAGGGCGGCCACTACACCTTCGCCATGGAGAAGGCCCCGGTGGAGAAGACCGTCTCCTTCCCCGGCTTTGAGGACGTGGAGGCGGGGATTGTCAAGTGGCCCATGTCGGTGATCCGCCTGCGCTGTGCCGACGACAACCGACTGGTGGAGCTGGGCGGAAAGATCCTGGCCGCCTGGAGAGGCTACACCGACGAGGCCGCCTTCGTCTTTGCCGAGACCAATGGGGAGCCCCACAACACCATCACCCCCATCGCCCGCACCCGGGAGGGGAAGTTTGAGCTGGATCTGGTGCTCCGCAACAACATCACCACGGAGGAGTTCCCCATGGGCGTCTACCACCCCCACCCGGAGCTCCACCACATCAAGAAGGAGAACATCGGTCTTATCGAGGTGATGGGCCTGGCCGTCCTCCCCGCCCGCCTGAAGGGAGAGATGACCCATCTGGCGGAGGTGCTGGCCTCCGGCGGCGACGTAGGTCGCTTTGAGGACCTTCAGAAGCACGCCGACTGGGCCGAGGAGCTGAAAACGCGGTACACCTTCACCGCCGAGAATGCGGAGGAGATTCTGCACCAGGAGATCGGCAAGGTCTTTGCCAGAGTATTGGAGGACGCCGGGGTCTACAAGTGCACGGCGGAGGGCCGGGCGGCCTTCCGGCGGTTTGTGGACAGCGTCCGCTGAATGGGAGCATACATATTTATTTAATATAGTAATGGAGGGTAATGCGAGATGAAAACGATTCTTGTCGCCGGCGGCGCCGGCTACATCGGCAGCCACATGGTGGCCCTGCTGGTGGAGAAGGGCTATGACGTGGTGGTGGTGGACAACCTGTGCACCGGCCACTGGCAGGCGGTGAAGGGAGCCAAGCTGCGGGTGGGCGACCTGCGGGACGGCAACTTCCTGGACCAGGTGTTCAGCGAGTTCCCCATTGACGGCGTCATCAACTTCGCCGCCTATTCCCTGGTGGGGGAAAGCGTCACCAACCCCCTGAAGTACTACGGCAACAACGTGGCCGGCTCCCAGTCCATGCTGACGGCCATGAAGAACCACGGCGTGAAGAAGATCGTCTTCTCCTCCACCGCCGCCACCTACGGCGAGCCGGAGAAGCAGCCCATTGAGGAGACCGACCGCACCGAGCCCACCAACCCCTACGGCGCCACCAAGCTGGCCATCGAGGGGATGCTGAAGTGGTGCGACAAGGCCTACGGCATCAAGTACGCCGCTCTGCGGTACTTCAACGCCGCCGGCGCCAACACCGAGGTGGGCATCGGCGAGGACCACAACCCGGAGAGCCACCTGATCCCCATCGTCCTCCAGGCGGCTCTCGGCAAGCGGGACCATGTGGGCATCTTCGGCGACGACTATCCCACCCCCGACGGCACCTGCGTCCGGGACTACATCCACGTCCGTGACCTGGCCAGCGCCCATCTGCTGGCTCTGGAGTATCTGGACAAGGGCGGCGAGAGCGGTTCCTTCAACCTGGGCAACGGCACCGGCTACTCCGTCAAGGAGATCATCGACACCGCCCGGAAGGTCACCGGCAAGCCCATTCCCGCCACCGTGGAGCCCCGCCGGGCCGGGGACCCCTCCGTCCTCATCGCCTCCAACAAGAAGGCCCAGGAGGTGCTGGGCTGGAAGCCGGAGCGGGGTCTGGAGCAGATCATCTCCGACGCCTGGACCTGGCACAGCAGCCATCCCGACGGCTACGGAAAATAAGAAAATTTCCCCGCACCCCGCCTCCTATGGGAGACGGGGTGCATATTTTTGTGAATACCATGAATTTTTAGGGAAGCGCTCCCAGCGGCGGGATCGTGAAGAAAGCAACAAACTCCCGACGGTTGACGGGAAAATTCTGGGGATGTTGTAGGAAATGAACAAAAGTGGGCGCAAAAACGGCGGGCGGATTCTGTGAAAATGTGCATTGAGAAACCATGCAAAAAGATGTAATATATATGCACATCAAGAAAATACTTCCAACGGAGGATACACGATATGAGCAAGAAAGATGTGAAGAAGATCGTCCTGGCCTATTCCGGCGGTCTGGATACGTCCATCATCATTCCCTGGCTGAAGGAGAACTACAACAACCCCGAGATCATCGCCGTGGCCGGCAATGTGGGCCAGAACGATGAGCTGGACGGCCTGGAGGAGAAGGCCATCAAGACCGGTGCTTCCAAGCTGTACGTCATGGATCTGGTGGATGAGATGGTGGATGACGTGATCATCCCCTCCATGATGATGGGGGCCAAGTACGAGGACTACCTCCTGGGCACCGCCTTTGCCCGGCCCATCATTGCCAAGGGCCTGGTGGAGATCGCCAAGAAGGAGGGCGCCGACGCCATTGCCCACGGCTGCACCGGTAAGGGCAACGACCAGATCCGGTTTGAGCTGGCCATCAAGCGCTTTGCTCCCGAGATGACCATTATCGCCCCCTGGAGAGAGTGGGACATCAAGAGCCGGAACGAGGAGATCGACTATGCCGAGGCCCACAACGTGCCTCTGAAGATCAGCCGGGAGACCAGTTACTCCAAGGATAAGAACCTGTGGCACCTCTCTCACGAGGGCCTGGATCTGGAGGATCCCGCCAGCGAGCCTCAGTACGACAAGCCCGGCTTCCTGGAGATGGGCGTTTCTCCCGCCATGGCTCCCGACGAGCCCACCTATGTGACCATCGACTTTGAGAAGGGCTGGCCTGTTGCCCTCAACGGCGAGAAGATGAAGGCCAGCACCATGATCGCCAAGCTCAACGAGATCGGCGGCAAGAACGGCGTGGGTCTGCTGGACATCGTAGAGAACCGGATGACCGGCATGAAGGACCGGGGCGTCTACGAGACCCCGGGCGGCTCCATCCTGTACCGGGCCCACGAGGTCCTGGAGATGATTACCATCGACAAGGACACCAAGCACATGAAGAGCAAGCTGGCAGTGGACTTCGCCGATCTGGTGTACAACGGCAAGTGGTTCACCCCCCTGCGGGAGGCCCTCCAGGCCTTCGCCGTGGAGACCCAGAAGCATGTCACCGGTCAGGTGAAGCTGAAGCTCTACAAGGGCAACATCATCACCGCCGGCGTCACCTCCCCCGACACCCTGTATTCCGAGAAGATCGTCACCTTCCAGGAGAGCGACTACAACCAGGGCGACGCCACCGGCTTCATCAACCTGTGGGGCCTGCCCGACACCATTCTCGCTCTCAGAGACCAGGGGAAGCTCTGAGTTTTCGAAGGGGGACTTCGTCCCCCCTCGACCTCCCCCCTCACCAGTCTGCGGACTGGTGACGCCGCCCAGGGCGGCTGGGGTCAAGGAATTTTTGTCAGGCACATGTCCTGACAAAAATGATTGAATTTTCTTCTTTCGCTTGGGGCGAAAGAACCGGGGGCTGCGGCCCCCTGGCCCCCTGGGGTTTAATTTGGCCCCCGTGGGGGTTAGATAGGGCCCGCAGGGTCCGATCCGCTGTATCAATCGGCATAAGCGGCGGGAGTTTGCTCCCGCCGCTTTCCGTTGTTTCTGCCCGTTGGGCAGGAAACCTTTTCCACAGGAGAGTAACTGCTATGAAACTTTGGGGCGGACGGTTTCAGAAGGAGACCGATACCTTAGTCAACGACTTCAACTCCTCCATCCAGTTCGATGGACGGATGTATAAAGAGGACATTATGGGCTCCCTGGCTCACGCCGCCATGCTGGCGGAGCAGGGCATCATCTCCCGGGAGGACGCCGCGGCCATTACCGCCGGTCTCCAGGAGGTGCTGGCGGACATCGAGTCCGGCAAGGCGGAGCTTACCAGCGACAACGAGGACATCCACATGAATGTGGAGACCCTCCTCACCGCCAAGATCGGGGACGCGGGCAAGCGCCTCCACACCGCCCGCAGCCGCAACGACCAGGTGGCCGTGGACCTGCGGCTCTACCTCCGCCACGAGATCGCCGCCATCAAGGCCGAGATTCTGGATCTCCAGAAGGCGATTTTGGAGCAGGCAAAGCAGCACCAGACCACGGTTATGCCCGGCTATACCCACCTCCAGCGGGCCCAGCCCATCTCCTTCGCCCAGCACCTCCTGGCCTACGGGGCCATGCTCTGCCGGGATGTGACGAGGCTGGAGGACTGTGAGCGGCGGATGAACGAGTGCCCTCTCGGCTCGGGCGCCCTGGCGGGTACCACCTACCCCATCGACCGCTGGAATACCGCCAAGGCTCTGGGCTTTACCCGGCCCATGACCAACAGCCTGGACGGCGTCAGCGACCGGGACTATGCCATCGAGCTGATGAGCGCCCTGTCCGTTTTGATGATGCACCTCAGCCGCTTCTCCGAGGAGATGATTCTCTGGTGCAGCTGGGAGTTCAAGTTCATCGAGCTGGACGACGCCTACTCCACCGGCTCCTCCATCATGCCCCAGAAGAAGAACCCCGACGTGGCGGAGCTGGTCCGGGGCAAGACCGG
>CALXDC010000080.1 GCA_944386975.1 uncultured Oscillospiraceae bacterium
GCCGGGGAGACCCAGCTGGCCCACCTGGACAAGAGCCACGTCACCGTCCACACCTACCCGGAGTACCACCCGGAGACTTGCCTTGCCACCTTCCGGGTGGATATCGACGTGGCCACCTGCGGGGAGATTACGCCCCTGTCCACCCTGGACTATCTCATCGGCTCCTTCGACAGCGATATCATCGCCATGGATTACCGGGTCCGGGGCTTCACCCGGGATGTGAACGGCAAAAAGCTCTTTATGGACCACACCGTCCGGTCCATTCAGGACTATATCGACCCCGTCACCCTCCGCCGCTACGACGCGGTGGACATCAACGTTTACGGGGCCAACCTCTACCACACCAAAATGATGCTCAAGGACATCAACCTCCAGAACTACCTGTTCAAGACCGACGTCTACGAGCTGCCCCCCCAGGTGCGGCTGGAGATCATGGACAACATCCGCCGGGAGATGATCGAGATCTTCTCCGGACGGAACATTTATTGAAAGAGGTGAGCGGCACGCTGCGTCAGGACCGGGCGCCCATCTACGAGGCGCTGGAGGAATTCAAGAAAATGCGGGTGGTTCCCTTCGACGTGCCCGGCCACAAGCGGGGCCGGGGCAACCCGGAGCTCACCGCCCTTCTGGGGGAGAAATGCGTCACCATGGACGTCAACTCCATGAAGCCCCTGGACAACCTCTGCCATCCCATCTCGGTGATCCGGGAGGCGGAGGAGCTGGCGGCGGAGGCTTTTGGTGCCGCCCATGCCTTCCTCATGGTGGGAGGTACCACCTCCGCCGTGCAGAGCATGGTGCTGTCGGTGGCCAAGCGGGGGGACAAGATTATCCTGCCACGGAACGTCCACCGCAGCGTCATGGGGGCCATGGTGCTGTGTGGGGCTATTCCGGTTTATGTAAATCCCCAGTGTGACGACCGGCTGGGGATTCCCCTGGGGATGACGGTGGCGGAGGTGGAGCGGGCTATTTTGCAGAACCCCGACGCCAAGGCGGTGCTGGTGAACAACCCCACCTACTACGGGATCTGCTCCGATCTCCGTTCTATTGTAAAGCTGGCCCATCAGCACGGGATGCTGTGTCTGGCCGACGAGGCACACGGCACCCACTTTTACTTTGGGGAGCATCTCCCCGTCTCCGCCATGGCGGCGGGGGCGGATATGGCGGCGGTGAGCATGCACAAGTCCGGCGGCAGCCTCACCCAGAGCAGCCTTCTCCTGGCGGGTCCCGCCATGCAGGAGGGCCATGTCCGCCAGATCATCAATCTGACCCAGACCACCAGCGGCTCCTATCTCCTTCTCTCCAGCTTGGACATCTCCCGGCGGAATCTGGCGCTCCGGGGCCGGGAAGCCTTCGGAAAGGTGGTGGAGCTGGCGGAGTACGCCCGGGAGGAGATCAACGCCATCGGCGGGTACTACGCCTTCTCCCGGGAGCTCATCAATGGGGACAGCATTTTTGATTTCGACGTGACCAAGCTGTCGGTGAACACCCTGGATGTGGGGCTGGCCGGCATCGAGGTCTACGACCTCCTCCGGGATGAGTACGACATCCAGATCGAGTTCGGGGATTTAGGCAACATCCTGGCCTACCTCTCCATCGGGGACCGCCCCCGGGAGGTGGAGCGGCTGGTCAGCGCCCTCAGCGAGGTGCGGCGGCGGTTCGGCAAGTCCCGGGCGGGGCTCATGCGCCAGGAGTACATCGACCCGGAGGTGGCGGTGTCCCCCCAGGACGCTTTCTATGCCCGGAAGGAATCCCTGCCCATCGCCAATACGGCGGGCCGGGTGTGCAGCGAGTTCGTCATGTGCTACCCCCCGGGCATCCCCATCCTGGCCCCTGGAGAGCGGATCACCAAGGAAATTCTGGATTACATCCGCTACGCCAAGGCCAAGGGCTGCTCCATGACCGGCCCCGAGGACCCGGACATCCGGCGGCTCAATGTGCTGAAGGAGGGAGAGTAACATGGAATTTTGGTTTTCCGAGCACCACTCCAAGGATGTGAAGTTCTCCATCCGGGTGGACAAGCAGCTCTTTAGCGGCCAGAGCGACTTCCAGCGGATCGACGTGTTTGAATCACCGGAGTTCGGTCGATTCCTGACATTGGACGGGTACATGATGCTCACCGAGAAGGACGAGTTTATCTACCACGAGATGATCGTCCATCCGGCCATGGCGGTGCACCCCAATGTCCGCAATGTGCTGGTCATCGGGGCGGGGGACGGCGGCGTCATCCGGGAACTGGTGCGGTATCCGGAGATCGAGACCATCGACATGGTGGAGATCGACCCCATGGTGGTGGAGGTGTGCCGGGAGTTCCTGCCCAAGACCACCTGCGGTCTGGACGATCCCCGGGTCCACATCTACTACGAGGACGGTCTCAAATTCATCCGGAGAAAGACGGACTGCTACGACCTCATCATCGTGGACTCCACGGACCCCTTCGGCCCCGGCGAGGGCCTCTTTACCCGGGAGTTCTACGGCAACTGCTCCAAGGCCCTCCGGTCCGATGGAATTATGGTCAACCAGCACGAGAGCCCCTTCTACGACGAGGACGCGGTGGCCTGTCAACGGGCCCACAAGCGGATCGTGGAGTCCTTCCCCATCAGCAAGGTCTATCAGGCCCACATCCCCACCTATCCCTCGGGCCACTGGCTCTTTGGCTTTGCCTCCAAAAAGTACCATCCCCTCCGGGATCTCAACGAAAAGCGGTGGAACGACCGTGGGCTCCACTGCTGGTACTATACCACCACCCTCCACAAGGGGGCCTTCTATATCCCGGCTTACGTAGAGGAGTTATTGAAACATGTTGAAGCCGCAGATTGATACCTACATGGCCTGCGACAGGCCCTGGGAGGAGGCGGAGACGGTGCTTTTCGGCGCCCCCTTCGACTCCACCACCTCCAACCGCCCCGGCACCCGGTTCGGACCCGCCGCCCTCCGCAGCGAGTCCTACGGTTTGGAGACCTATAGCCCCTATCAGGACAAGGACCTCACCGACTGCGCCGTGCTGGATTCCGGCGACATCGAGCTGCCCATGGGCAGCAGTGAGCTGGCCCTGGAGGCCATCCGGGAGCGGGCGGCGGAGATCCTCGCCGCCGGGAAGCGGCCCTTCCTCATCGGCGGGGAGCATCTGGTGACTCTGGGGGCCTTCCGGGCGGTGTATGAGAAATATCCAGATGTGTCCATCCTACACTTTGACGCCCACACCGACCTCCGGGAGGACTACCTGGGGGTGCCTCTGTCCCATGCCTGCGTCATCCGCCGGTGCTGGGATCTGGTGGGAGACGGAAAGATCTTCCAGTTCGGCATCCGCTCCGGGGATCGTCCAGAGTGGCAGTGGGGACGGAACCACGTGTTCTGTCATCCCTTCGATCTGGAGGGACTGGAGGACGTGTTGGATCAGCTTGCCGGGAAGCCGGTCTACTTCACTGTGGACCTGGATGTGATGGACCCCTCGGTATTCCCCGGCACCGGCACCCCGGAGCCCGGCGGCGTCACCTTCGACGCGCTGCGAAAAGCGGTGACGGCGGTGTGCAGCCGCTGCTATGTGGTGGGCTGCGACGTCAACGAGCTGAGCCCCCACTATGACCCCAGCGGCGCATCCAGCGCCGCGGCGGCCAAGATTGTGCGGGAAATGCTGCTGGCCCTGGACAAATCCGGGGCGGCGGTTTGAGATAAAAAGAAAAAGAAATGCGAAACATATAGGAGGAAGTAAGATGAGCAAGGTACTGATCATCGGCTGCGGCGGCGTGGCCGGGGTGGCCATCCACAAGTGCTGCCAGAACAGCGAGGTGTTTGAGGAGATCTGCATCGCCAGCCGCACCGTCAGCAAGTGCGAGGCCGTGAAGGCGGAGCTGGAGGGCAAGACCAGGACCAAGATCACCACCGCCCAGGTGGACGCCGACAAGGTGGAGGAGGTTGTGGCCCTCATCAAGAGCTATCAGCCCGACCTGGTCATGAACATCGCTCTGCCCTATCAGGATCTCACCATCATGGAGGCCTGCCTCCAGTGCGGCGTCAACTACATGGACACCGCCAACTACGAGCCCGAGGACATCGACGATCCCGAGTGGCGGGCGGTCTACGACAAGCGCTGCAAGGAGGAGGGCTTCTCCGCCTACTTCGACTATTCCTGGCAGTGGTCCTACAAGGAGAGATTTGAGAAGGCCGGCCTCACCGCTCTGCTGGGCTCCGGCTTCGATCCGGGCGTCACCCAGGCCTACTGCGCCTACGCCCAGAAGCACCTCTTCGACGAGATCGACACCATCGACATTCTGGACTGCAACGGCGGCGACCACGGCTACCCCTTCGCCACCAACTTCAACCCCGAGATCAACCTCCGTGAGGTGTCCGCCCCCGGTTCCTACTGGGAGAACGGCCA
>CALXDC010000081.1 GCA_944386975.1 uncultured Oscillospiraceae bacterium
AGCACTTTTTTCCAATCACGACCGATTTCCAAAAGCCTCGAACCCGCGTCACGGACAGCTTGCTTACTATACCACCCTCCTCCCCTCCTTGTCAACACCTTTTTTCTACTTTTTTCCAGCTTTTTTGCGGCGTGCAAAAAGAGGGCCCCGGTCCCCCCTATTGAGGGAGGCCGGGGCACTATACAATATGGTAAGGATCAGCCCTTGCGGACCGCCTCGAACTCCTCCACGATCTCCTTCTCGGGAGCAGGGGTGAGGAGGCTGACCACCACGATGGCCACGCAGGCCGCCAGGAAGGCGGGCAGCAGCTCGTAGATGCCCAGCACGCCGCCCTTGGGGGCGATGAGATACTTCCAGATGAACACCATGGCGCCGCCCACCACCATGCCGGACAGAGCGCCCCAGGTGTTGGTGCGCTTCCAGAAGAGGGCAAACAGCATCACAGGACCAAAGGCGGCGCCGAAGCCCGCCCAGGCAAAGGACACGATATCAAATACGGAGCTATTGGGGTCCCGGGCCAGGAAAACGCCGACGACAGAGATGAGGACCACGGTGGTGCGGGCAATACGGATGGTGGCCTTGTCGGACAGCTTCACGCCGAAGACGTCCTTGACAATATTCTCGGACACGCTGGAGCTGGCCGCCAGCAGCTGGCTATCGGCAGTGGACATGGTAGACGCCAGGATACCGGACAGGATCAGACCGGCCAACAGGGCCGCCAGGACGCCGTGCTGGCTGAGGAAGTCGGCAACGGTCACCACCACCGCCTCGGCGGCGGACTTGCTCTCAAAGACAGGCAGGGCCCCCACCTGGCTCATGGCATAGCCGATGACACCGATGAGAACGGCCACACCCATGGCGATCACCACCCACACGGAGGCGATGCGACGGGACAGCTTGACCTCCTTCTCGTGGCGGATGGCCATGAAGCGCAGGAGGATATGGGGCATGCCGAAGTACCCGAGGCCCCAGGCCAGCACGGAGGCGATGGTCAGCGGCGTGTAGGGGGCCGCCTCGCCGGTGATGACGTTGGTGGTCTGGTGCATGTCTAAGTAGCCGGGGACCTGGGCGGCGATCTCGCCCACCTTGTCCCAGCTGCCCACGGTGTGGATGCCGAAGAACACCACCACGATGAGGGCGATGGACATGACGATGGACTGGATGAAGTCGGTGGTGGAGGCGGCCAGGAAGCCGCCCAGAGTGGTATAGATGGCGATGACCACCGCGCCGATGATCATGGCCGTGAGATAGGGCATGTCGAAGATGGTGCCGAAGAGCTTGCCGCAGGCAGCGAAACCGGAAGCGGTATAGGGGATGAAGAAGATGATGATGACCAGGGCGGAGATGCCCACCAGGAAGTGACTCTTATCCCGGAAGCGGCGGGCAAAGAAGTCGGGGATGGTAATGGCCCCGATGTGCTCGGAGTACCGGCGCAGGCGGCGGGCCACGATGAGCCAGTTCACATAGGTGCCGATGGCCAGGCCGATGGCGGTCCAGGCGGCGTCGGAGATGCCGCTGAAGTAGGCCACGCCGGGCAGCCCCATGAGAAGCCAGGAGGACATATCCGAGGCCTCGGCGCTCATGGCCGTCACGAAGGGCCCCAGCTTCCGTCCGCCCAGGTAGAAGTCCCCGGCGGTCTCGTTCTTAGAGGAATACAGGAACCCAATCCAGATCATTCCCCCCATGTAGACCACAATGGTGATCAACATGCAGATTTGGGATGTTGTCATACTGATTACTCTCTCCTTTTCTGCCGCCCGTCCCAGGCGGTCAAACATAAAACGAGAGCATTATAGCACAACTCAACTTAGACTAAAATACAGAACGAGGTACAGACTAAAGTCCGCACCTCATATCACAATATCTCGCATTTCCCTTGTAGCCCAACTACTTTTTCCCGTACCAAAGTCCGAACAAAAAACCGGGTAAAAAAGATTTATCTCTTCGTCCGTACCTGGGCCATGAAGGCGGGCATGACGGAGGCGGCGTACTGGCGGATGGAGTAGTCCCCGTTGCAGATGCACCAGTCGTACATGATCCCCCGCTCGCACAGGGCGTAGAGCTTGGCGATCTCGTTGACGGTCATGTCCTGGCGCAGCTCTCCCCGCTGCTGGCCCTGGGCGATGATCTGGCGGAGGCTTTTATAATAGGTACGGTTATGGTCCAGCAGGTGCCGCTCCCCCTTGGTGATGAGCTGGGAGGAGAACAGCCGGGCCAGCAGGTCCAGAGACACCTGGTTTTCGATCATGGCGAAAAGCTCCTGGTTGAGGAACATCAGCTTCTCGAAGCTGTCCATCTCCGGGTCCATCTCCCCCATCAGCTCCTCGTACTTCTCGTCGAAGAGGTAGGACAGGGAGCTGAGGAGGGCGTCCTTCCCTTCAAAGTAGTGGTAGAAGGACCCCTTGGAGGTGCCGGACTCGTAGATGATGTCGTCCACGGTGGTATCGTCGTAGCCCTGCTTATAGAAGAGTTTCCAGGCCGCCGAGATGATCCGCCCCTTGGTGTTTCTGGTATTTTTCTTGCGCATCCCACCGCCCCCTTTTGTTTCAGCATATCATAGTTCCGCCTCCGGCGCAACCGCTCTCCGGCTCTGCCACTGGGGCAAACCGCACTTTTTGCATAGTTTATAGCACTACGCGCAATCCATAATGCAAAATATTATAGTATACTTGGAAATCATATCATAAGGTATAGCGTAGAGAGAAAGGGAGGAATTCCTGTGAAATTTCACAAGATGAACGGAGCCGGAAACGACTTCATCATCCTCAACAATCTCACCGAGCACATCCCCTGGGACCGCTTCCCGGCCATCGCCAGAACCCTGTGTCACCGGCACCTGTCCATTGGGGCCGACGGGCTGATGGTGGTGGAGAAGGCCACCGGGGACTGCGACTTCAAAATGCTCTTTTACAACAGCGACGGCAGCGAGGGTGAGATGTGCGGCAACGGCGCCCGATGCATCTGCCGGTACGGCTACGAGATGGGTCTGTCCGGTGAGGTGCAGCGGGTGGAGAGCCCCAGCGGCACCGTCACCGGCCGCCGCATCGACGCTCGGAACTACCGGGTGCGGCTGACGGACCCCACCGTCATCGAGCTGAACCGGACGCTGGAGGTGGACGGCGTATCCTACCCCTGCGCCTATGTGGAGCTGGGCACTCCCGGTCTTCCCCACCTGGTGGTGGAGATCAAGGACCTGGAGCACAAGACCATGGACGACCTCCGTTCCCTGGGGGCGGCCCTCCGGTCCCACCCCGCTCTGCCCAAGGGAGCCAACGTGAACTTCTATCAGATTACCGGCCCCGACCAGGTGCTGGAGCTGACCTTTGAGCGAGGGGTGGAGGACTTCACCTACGCCTGCGGCACCGGCACCGGCTCTATGGTGCTGGCCCTGACGCTGCGGGGCCTCGTCAGCGGGGAGGACGTGAAGGTGAAGGTGCCCGGCGGGCTTTTGCGGATCACGGTGGACCGGGACTGCTGCTCCATCAAAAACCTCTACCTCACCGGCCCCACCAACATGGTCTGCCGGGGCACGGTGACCGACGAGGACCTGTCTTTAGCAATGTAAGAATGTAAGGCCGTGCGGCTTTGCAGATAGAACCCTTTGGCATGTGTGAAAAGGAGGAAAAGCTATGAGCAACCAACTGAGCAAAAAGTCGGTGGCCCGCAACTACGCGTTCCTGGCGGTGATGCTGGGGTCCATGGTCCTGGGCGCCATCGTGGGCTGGATCTTCCCTCAGGTGAAGGACGCCGAGGGCGCGGTGATCGACGCCGGCGCTACGGTGCTGAAGCCCCTCGGCACCCTGTTTTTGAACATGATGTTCTGCATCGTGGTCCCCATGGTGTTCTCGTCCATCGGCGGATCCGTGGCCACCATGAAGAGCCGCCGCCGGGCAGGCAAGATCATGGGCACCACCGTGCTCACCTTCATCGTCACCGGCGCCATCGCCGCGGTGATCATGATCATCATCATGAAGGCCATTCCCCCGGTGCTGGAGCCCTGGAGCAACCTCACTGCCGTGGAGGTGGGCGAGCCCATTTCCATCCCGGATCTGATCGTGAACTTCTTCACCGTGGGCGACTTCTCCCAGCTCCTCAGCCGCAGCTCCATGCTGCCCCTGATCGTGTTCTCCATCCTCTTCGGCTTCGGCGTGAACCTGGGGCCGGGGCCCGACAGCCTCATCGCCAAGTTCCTGGTGAGCCTGTCTGAGGCCATGATGAAGGTGGTGCAGATCGTCACCTACTACGCCCCCATCGCCTTCTTCGGCTTCTTCGCCGACCTGGT
>CALXDC010000082.1 GCA_944386975.1 uncultured Oscillospiraceae bacterium
CTCACCGTGAAGGTGGAGGCGGACGCCGGCGTGGTGATCTCCGCCAGCCACAACCCCTTTGAGCACAACGGCATCAAGGTCTTCAACGGCCAGGGCTACAAGCTCTCCGACGCCCTGGAGGAGAAGGTGGAGGCCAAGATCCTCTCCGATGAACCCATCGTCCACCTGAAGGGCGGGGACATCGGCAAGCGCATCCACGGCATGAAAAACCTGAAGTACGAGTATATCAAGTACCTCCAGGAAACCATCGACGACGACCTGTCCGGGCTGCGCATCCTGGTGGACTGCGCCAACGGCGCCGCCGCCGCCACCGCACCGGATCTCTTCGCCGGATTTGCCATCGAGGCCGACTTCATTCACCGCAAGCCCAACGGCGTCAACATCAACGACCGCTGCGGCTCCACCCACCTCAAGAGCCTCGCCGCCATGGTCACCGCCGGGGAGTACGACTTAGGCGTAGCCTTTGACGGCGACGCCGACCGGTGCCTCATGATCGACGAGAAGGGCAACATCATCGACGGCGACAAAACCATGGCCGTCTGCGGCAAGAACATGAAGGACCAGGGCACCCTCACCGGAAGGACCATCGTGGGCACGGTGATGAGCAACCTCGGTCTCCACGAATTCTGCAACAAGAACGGCATCCGCCTGGTGTGCACCCCCGTAGGGGACCGGAACGTGCTGGAGAAGATGCTGGAGTTCGGCTACCGCATCGGCGGCGAGCAGTCCGGCCACACCATCTTCACCGACTACGCCACCACCGGCGACGGCCAGCTCACCGCCCTCCAATTCCTCCAGATTCTCAAGCGCAGCGGCAAGAAGGCCAGCGAGCTGGTGAGCATCTGCCCCCAGTATCCCCAGGTGCTGGAGAACGTGAAGCTGGACAATGTGCCGGGTCTCAAGGAGGCCGTTATGGGCGATCAGCGGCTGCTGGAGGCCTGCCAGAAGGAGGAGGAGGCCATGGCCGGAGAGGGCCGGGTGCTGGTCCGCGCCTCCGGTACGGAGCCCCTCATCCGGGTGATGGTGGAGGCCAAAACTACGGAAATTGCACAAAATTGTGCAGACCGGCTGGTGGATTTGGTGAATTTGCTGAAAAACGAGAGATAAGATCAAAAACATTTTGACATTTTTCTTGACAAATCAAATTCACATTAGGTATAATATGTATGGTTTTTTATGACACCGAATCTCATACCCCACTGGAGGAGCTGGAGGACGAGGCGTTGTGCAGGCGCGTGTCCCAGGGCGACCGGATGGCGGAGGAGGTCCTGGTGACGCGGTACCACCGTCTGGTCCGCGCCATCACCCGGCCCTACTTTCTTGCCGGCGGCGACAGCGACGATCTCATTCAGGAGGGGATGATGGGACTCATGATGGCGGTCCGGGAGTTTGACGGCTCCAAGGAGGCCAGTTTCCGCACCTTTGCCGAGGTATGCATCAGAAATCGCATGTTTTCCGCCCTCAGGGCCGCGTCCAGGGAGAAGCACAGCCCCCTGAACCAGTCCATTTCCATTGAGGCCCCTTTCTTTGACAGCAACTCCTATGCAACGGTATCCGGACATGTCTCCAGCTGCGACCCGGAAGAGCTTCTGCTCCTCCGAGAGAAGGCGGAGCATGACTTCGTCAGAATCAACCAGCAGCTATCCTCAATGGAGAGGAGTGTGCTGTCACTGTATTTGGACGGTCTGACCTTCGGCGAGATTGCCAAGGTTCTGAAAAAGCCCCCCAAATCAGTGGAAAACGCCGTACAGCGGATCCGACGGAAGGCCGCACGGTGAACCTATGGCGCAATCAGCAACAGCGCTGATCGCAATATATTCTTTATTCAAGCAAGAGAGGGTAAGAAACATGTACGAAGACAAGACTTTAGTGTGCAAAGAGTGTGGTAAGGAGTTCGTGTTCACCGCCGGTGAGCAGGAGTTCTACGCTGAGCGCGGCTTCCAGAACGAGCCCCAGCGCTGCAAGGCCTGCCGCGACGCCCGCAAGAACGCTGCCCGCGGTCCCCGCGAGTACTTCACCGCTGTTTGCGCTGCCTGCGGCGGCGAGGCCAAGGTGCCCTTCGAGCCCAAGAGCGACCGCCCCGTGTACTGCAGCGAGTGCTTCGCCAAGATGCGCGAAGAGGGCTAACGGCTCTTTGAATGAGGAAAAAGACGTCCGTCCTTTGGGGCGGACGTCTTTCATTTTCCTTGGATATTTTTCCATTTTTGTCCACGGCGGAACCGGGCGGGACGTTTCTTTTTTCAGACGGAGAAAAAAGACTTGCATTTTTCTCACAGCTGTGTATACTAAGAACAGACAACCGAATAGTCGTCTTCAGGGCGGGGTGCAAGTCCCCACCGGAGGTTATAGTCCTCGAGCGGCCAAAAGCCGCAGGAACCGGTGCGATTCCGGTACCGACAGTATAGTCTGGATGGAAGAAGACGTGAAGGGAACCTCCTTTGCGACACCATGAAAAGGCGATGTGCGGTGTTGGAAAGGAGATTTTTTTATGGAAAAGACACAAGTTCTGCACAAGAGCCGGGTGGAAACCCGGCAGCTGGCCACCATGGGTATGATGGTGGCGCTGGCCTATGTGGTTACAGTGCTGACCCGCTTCCCCCTGATGTCCGCCGCCCCCTTCCTCAAGTACGACCCCAAGGATGTGGTGATCCTTATCGGCGCCTACCTCTTTGGCCCTCTGGCCGGTCTGGCCATGAGCGCGGTGACCTGCTTCATTGAGATGATCACCGTCAGCGACGCCGGTCTCTACGGCTTCATTATGAATCTGGTGGCAAGCGCCGCCTTCGTCTGCCCCGCTGCCTTTGTCTATCGCCGCCGCCGGACCATGGGCGGTGCCATTCTGGGCCTGGCTTTGGGCGTGGCTGCCATGGCCGCCACCATGGTGCTGTGGAACTACATCATTACCCCCATCTATCAGGGTTGGCCCCGGGAGCAGGTGGCAGGTATGCTGGCCACGGTGTTCCTTCCCTTTAACGTCATCAAGGGCGTTCTGAACGCCGCTTTGACCCTGGTGCTCTACCAGCCGGTGACCAATGCCCTGCGCCGTTCCCACCTGCTGCCCGCTCTGCCCGACGGCAGCGTCCGCCGCAGCTACAACATGGGCGCGCTGATCCTGGGTCTGTTCCTCCTTGTCACCGGTGTGCTGGTAGCCCTGGTCCTCACCGGAACCATCTGAGAAAATCGTATCGTCAAAGGGGCCGTCTCTCCCGGGAGAGACGGTCCTTTTCTGCCCCGGACCGCAGAAAATTTTTTGCCCTTCGGGCCGCACTTGCTTTTTTGCACAAGGGATAGTATACTAACACTATCAGTATTGGTGATTACGATAGGAATGGAGGCGCGATTATGAACACCATCACCACTCGTTCCAGGCTCAATTCCCGGCTGGAGGTATCCGTCATTTCCGGCCATTTTGCCACGCGGCACTCCCACAACAGCCACTATATCGACATCACCCGCATGAAGCATGAGCACACCATGGCGGCGGAGGCGGCTCTGACCCTCTCCCGGCGGTATGCCTATGACAAGGGCGTGGATACCATTCTCTGTCTGGACGGCAGCGAGGTGATCGGCGCATTCCTGGCCCGGGAGCTCAGCAAGGACGACCGCTTCGCGGTCAACAGCTCCAAGAGCATCAACGTCATCACGCCGGAGTACGACTCCAACGGCCAGCTGATCTTCCGGGACAACCTGGTGCCCATGGTCCAGGGGAAGGACGTGCTGATCCTCATCTCCACCGTGAACTCCGGTATCAGCGTGCGCCGGGTTCTGGAGTGCGTGGCCTATTACGGCGGCACCGTCCAGGGCGTGGCCACGGTGTTCAGTGTGCTGGACAAGGTGGACAATGTACCCATCTATAGCCTCTTCACCCCCCAGGACATCCCCGGATACACCACCCAGCGCCCGGAGGAGTGCGCCATGTGCCGCGCCGGCAAGCGGATCGACGCCCT
>CALXDC010000083.1 GCA_944386975.1 uncultured Oscillospiraceae bacterium
GGCAATGATTGAAAAATTACGGATGTTTTCCTGCTTTACCATAGATTCACCTCAAAATAGAATCGGCAAGTCCACGCCGGTCCCGCGGCAGCGGGGCGGCGCGCAGCGCCGTGAAAAGCAAATGCAATCCAACATAACATGTTGGTCAGGACTCCGGCTGCAGAGGATTGCCCTGGCCGTCATATTTCATTCGGGAGACCACACCGCCCTGGATAGTCAACTCTCGGATTTCTACCTCAATGAGTCCCGACTCACCGGAGCCTGTAGCACCACGATCCAGTTGGTTGGCGGAATCGGTCATAGCGTATTCCAAATCAACGGTATCCGAATTGCTTCCAATTTGCCATGCAACTGAGACAGCGGCGATTGTGCCCGACTGGGGATAGGAGAAGCGGAACGTAAAGGATTTCTCAGAGACCAGAAACGTCTGTTGAAGTTGTATCATCCGTCCCTGGTCATCCCGGGTTGCCCAATGTTCAGCGGTCACGTCCCCGTCGGCGTTATACTCGGTTTCATGAATCCACTGGCCCTTGTCGTCACACTCCGCTATGATGTATCTGCCGTCTTCCAGCTCAATCCGCTCTGTCCGGGCGGCGGTGGAGGTTTCCTGAGAAGCATTCTCTACCCCGCCTTCGGGGGGAATCTCCTCCGATCCCCCCAGCTCCTGGACGGCCTGGGTCAGCGCCTCGCTTGGGCCGCAGGCCTCCTCCGCCTGGGCAAGGATCTCCAAGGCCCTCTGGGCGTCCCCTTGGGCGGTATAAGCCTGAGCCAATCCGATGTAGGCGTCCACCTGCTTGGGGTCGATCTCAATGGCGGCGGTGAAGGCAATGACCGCCTCCTCGTAATTGCCCTGAGACAGGTAGCGGACACCCAAGTCATACTGCTCCTGCCAGATGCTCTGCTCTGTTCCCCCGCCGCAGGCGCACAGGGAGAGGGTCAGCAGCAGCACCAGCGCCCATCTGCAGCAAATATTCTTCATCATATGCCTCCTGTTAGCTCAAGCAGCCGGTTTGCCGGTCAGGACTCCGGCGGCAGAGGATTGCCCTGGCTGTCGTACTGCATCCTGGAGACTACGTTGCCCTGGCTGTTCACCTCCTTGAGCTCAAGCGTATAGAGCACTGGACCATCAATGCCTATGGTCGAGGATGACAGATAATTACTCGGGTCGGTCATGGGGTATTCCAGGCTCACGGAGCCGGAATAGGCCTCCTCCTGCCAATCAAATGTGACCGCGGCATTCGAACCGGATAGGGGATAATGGAATTGGAGAGTATAGACGCTTTGAGGGGTCGTATATGAATGGCGGAGTTGTATGATTCTTTTCTGGTCATCCCAGGTTGCGGTGCTCTCAGCGGTCACCTCGCCGTTGGCGTCATATACGGTGATATAAATCAGCTGGTCCTTGCCGTCATACTCCAAAATGCTATATCCGCCGTCTTCATTCTCCATCCGCTCCGTCCGGGCGACGGTGGGGGTTTCCGGAGAAGCATTCTCCACCCCACCTTCAGGGGGAACCTCCTCCGGTCCCCCCAGCTCCTGGACGGCCTGGGTCAGCGCCTCGCTTGGGCCGCAGGCCTCCTCCGCCTGGGCAAGGACCTCCAAGGCCCGCTGGGCATCCCCCTGGGCGGTATAAGCCTGAGCCAATCCGATGTAGGCATCCACCTGCTTGGGGTCGATCTCAATGGCGGCGGTGAAGGCAATGACCGCCTCCTCGTAATTGCCCTGAGACAGGTAGCGGACACCCAGGTCGTACTGTTCCTGCCAGCTGCTCTGCTCTGTTCCCCCGCCGCAGGCGCACAGGGAGAGGGTCAGGAGCAGCACCAGCGCCCATCTGCAGCAAATATTCTTCATCACGCCGTTACTTTTGGCTGGCCGACAGTCCCCCCACCCGCTCGTCGGTGGAGTGGAACACTTGGGCCACGCTTTGGCTGAGGCCGGGGTACTTCTCCGCCAGGGCGGAGTCGGACATGTTGGGCCACTCCCCCTGGTACTCCTCCAAAGCGGCGGCGTACTGGGCCCGGGCCAGCAGCATATCCGCCGTTACCATGCCGTTGTCCATGACGGCGGCCTTGGTGGAAAAGTAGCTCTCGTTGCCTCCGGCGCTGCGGTAGAGCAGCCGCAGCAGCTGGTACAGTGCGCCGCTGAGACAGGCTCCGGCGGCGGTAATGGCCGAGCGGTCCCCCATTTTCCCCAGAAGGTCAAACAGCACACAGGTGGTATTCACCACCAGCTTTTTCTGCAGGGTGGCCATGATGCTGCCCTTGAGCACCGTTCCCTTCTCCTGGCTGGCGTCGTAGAGGTCCTCGCTGACAATGATGGCCCCGTCCCGGCTCATGGTGCGGCCCAGCATAAAATCGGCGGACACATTATAGTAATCGCAGGCCCGGGTGACAAAGTTGAGGCCCGGCTCCCGGACGCCGTTTTCGTAGTGGCTCAAAAGCGCCTGGCTGATGCCCAGCTCCGCCGCGGCTTTCCGCTGGCTGACGCCCTTCTCCTGCCGCAGCAGAGACAAGGTACGTGAAAAATCCTCTCGCATTGGTTCTTCCTCTCTCTAAATTCTATACGGGAAGTATATTATACGAAACGCAATACCATTTGTAAAGAAGAAAATCCTCGAAACCCGAAAAAAAGAGATGGGAATGGTCCGGAAAAGAAGAGAGAATTGCAATGGAAGGCAAAAAGCGGTAGACTGAGAGGGAAAACAAGTTGCGAAAGGAGACAGTGAATATGGGAGAGCGGCTGGGCATGATCGGCCTTGGCATCATGGGAAAGCCCATGGCGAAGAATCTTTTGAAGGCGGGCTATGACCTGACGGTAGCCGCACGGCGGCCGGAGGTGCTGGCGGAGCTGGAGGCGGCGGGCGCCCGGACGGCGGACCAGGCGGCGCTGGGGGAGGGCTGCGGCGTGGTGCTGACCATGCTGCCCAACGGCCCCCAGGTCCGGGAGGTGCTGCTGGGGGAGCGGGGCGTGGCCCGGCGCATGGCCCCGGGGTCGGTGGTCGTCGACATGAGCTCCATCAACCCGGTAGACGCCAGGGAAATTGCGGGCGAGCTGGAGAACATGGGCATTGAGATGCTGGATGCTCCGGTGTCCGGCGGGGAGCCCAAGGCCATTGACGGGACACTGTCCTTCATGGTGGGGGGCAAGGCGGCGGTGTTTGAGCGGTGCCGCCCCATTCTGGAGGCCATGGGAAGCAGCGTGGTCCGCTGCGGCGAGGTGGGCGCGGGAAACACCACCAAGCTGGCCAACCAGATCATTGTGGCCTGCAACATTCAGGCGCTGGCGGAGGCGGTCACCCTGGCCCAGAAGGCGGGAGTGGATCCCCATGTGGTGCTGGACGCCATCCGGGGCGGCTTGGCCGGATCCGCGGTACTGGAGGCCAAGGGCCCCATGATGCTGCGGGGAGACGACAAGCCGGGGTTCAAGATTGAGCTGCACTGCAAGGATCTGAATAATGTGCTGGACTGCGCCCACGCGGTAGGGGCGCCGGTGCCCATGACGGCGGCGGTGCAGGAGGTGCTGCAGTGGCTGCGGGCCAACGGACGGGGCGGCGCGGACCACAGCGCCATCGCCCAATATTATGAGCATCTCACGGGTTTAGCTTTGGGCCGTGAGGCGGGAGAAGAAAAATCGTAAATTTTTCAAAAAGCGGTTGACAAAGTGGAATACGCCTGCTATAATCACCATTGTTCTGCGGGCGTAGCTCATCTGGTAGAGCGCCACCTTGCCAAGGTGGAGGTAGCGAGTTCGAGCCTCGTCGCCCGCTCCAACTTCAAGAGGACATCCAAGTCTGGATGTCCTCTTTTCATCTGCA
>CALXDC010000084.1 GCA_944386975.1 uncultured Oscillospiraceae bacterium
GTCTTGATGGCCTCGAACATCACGTCGTTGGGCACCTCGTTGGCGCCGGCCTCGATCATGACCACCTTCTTGCCGGTAGACACCACGGTCACGTCCATATCGGAGACCTTGTTCTGCTCCTCGGTGGGGTTCACCACCAGCTTGCCGTCCACAAGGCCCATCTTCACAGCGCCAACAGGGCCGTTCCAGGGAATGTCGGAGATGGCCAGAGCGGCGGAGGTGCCGATGAGGGCGGCGATCTCAGGGGAGCAATCCCGGTCCACGCTCATGACGGTAGCCATGATGGCCACGTCGTTGCGGAAGTCGCCGGGGAAGAGGGGACGAATGGGGCGGTCGATGACACGGCTGGTCAGAATGCCCTTCTCGCCGGGACGGCCCTCGCGGCGCATGAAGCTGCCGGGGATGCGGCCCACAGCGTACATCTTCTCCTCAAAGTCAACGCTGAGGGGGAAGAAGTCGATGCCGTCACGGGGACGGGGAGCGGCGGTGGCGGTGACGAGAACGGTGGTCTCACCGTAGGTTACCAGCACGGCGGCGTTGGCCAGCTCGGCCATCTTGCCCACCTCCAGGGAGAGGGGACGGCCCGCCAGGTCCATGGTGTACTTGCGGTAGTTGGGGAAGGTCTTGTGCTTGATAATGGTAGACATAACAGTGCTCCTTTCAATCAGATCGTCGGGAGCCTACCTTTTAGCACTTGATTTCAACGCCGGAAACCGGCGGCAAAATCAACTGCTAAAAAGGCAGTAAACTCCCGGATGGTACAAAAAATCAAGTGCTTTGGGGAAATAAGAGACGAAATGCAGGGGGAAACAAACATTTCCCCCTGCATAACGGTTCTTACTTACGAATACCCAGCTTGGCGATCAGGGCGCGGTAACGCTCGATGTCCTTGCGGGCCAGATAGTCCAGCATGTTGCGGCGCTTACCGACCATCTTCAGAAGGCCCCGGCGGCTGTGGTTGTCGTGGGGATGCACCTTCAGGTGCTCGGTCAGCTGAGCGATACGCTCGGTGAGGATAGCCACCTGGACCTCGGGGGAACCGGTGTCAGTGGGATGGGTACGATTGGCCTCGATGATGGAGGTCTTCTGCTCTTTCAGCATCATGGTTGTGTTTCCACCTTTCAATCATTTTCTCCGCAAGCCGCGGCCGGGGCAGGTGTCGCCGCGCGGCGAGGCCAGGGAAGGGTACGAAATTCACGTACTCAGAAACTATAGCACACTTATGTCCGGTTGTAAAGAGAATTTTTGGGAAAAACCGGCCGTTTTTTGTGCCTCAGCTTATTTTTTCGCGGGAACGATCTCGATCCAGTAGCCGTCCGGGTCGCTGATGAAATAGATCCCCATGGCCTCGTTCTCATAGCAGATGCAGCCCATCTCCCGGTGGAGGGCGTGGGCGGCGTCCATGTCGTCCACGGTAAAGGCCAGGTGAAACTCATTATCCCCCAGGTTATAGGGCCGGTCCCAGTCCCGCAGCCAGGTCAGCTCCAGCTGGTGGGGGGTATGCCCGTCGGAGAGGAAGCTGAGCTGAAAGCTGCCGTCCTCCGCCGTCTTCCGGCGGACCTCAGAAAGCCCCAGGGCTTCCCGGTAGAAATCCAGCGAGCGCTGGAGGTCGCGGACATTGAAGTTGTTGTGGGCAAAGGAAAATGTCATGACAGGGTCCTCCCGAATCCGTAAAATTGCCGTCGCTATCTTTTTAGTATACCCCGCCTTCCTCCCGACCACAAGTAAAAACCGGAAATTTCCCGGTATTTTTTGAAAATTCCCGAAAAATTTTTTAAGGAACGGAGGCCGTACGCTATATTTGTTCATACTTTCCCGCTATACTGAAAAAAAACAGGATGAAGAGGGGAGACCCTATGAGCAATTTCTTTTACAAAATGCGCTGCGGTATGGAGCGGTTCATGTACGGCCGCAATGGAACAGACCAGCTGAACATAGCCCTTCTGGTGCTATACGTGGCCCTGTGCCTGCTGCAGTGGATTGTGGTGATGCTGCTGCCCTATCCGCTTGTGTCGGGCATTTTCAGCGGTCTGCTGCTTGCCACCGTATTGGTGCTGTTTTTCCGCATCTTTTCCAGGAATCTGGAGAAGCGGCGGCGGGAAAATGCCCGGTTTTTGAACTGGTACCAGCCCCGGCAGCATGCCTTCTCCGCCTGGCGCTTCCGGATGCGGGACCGGGATCACAAGTATTTCAAGTGCCGCGCCTGCGGGGCCAGGTGCCGGGTGCCTCGGGGAAAAGGCCGCATTGAGATCACCTGTCCCCGGTGCGGCGGCAAAATCCAGGGGAAGAGCTGAGAGTCGCCGGCCGTCTGCGGCAGTCATATACTCCCTGTGGGAGGGATGCCTATGTGGGAGCGGCTGACCAGGCTCCTGTGCGTCAAGAGCATCGTGACCCTGGTGATGACGTTTACCTTCGCGGTGCTGGCCCTGGGGGGCCGGGTCACGGAACAGCAGTTTATGACGGTGTTCACCGTGGTGATCGCCTTTTACTTCGGAACCCAGTCTCAAAAATCCAGTGGAGATAGCTGACACGCCCCCTCTGCCGGAAGAGCAAAAAAATGCCGTCCCTTCAGGGACGGCATTTTTTACATCAATTTGGTTGTATAGTACACCGCCTGGACAAACAGCAGGATGCCCAGCAGCCACATGGTGTAGTAGGTGGTGGACACAAAGAAGAATGCCAGCACAATGGCCACGAAACAGACCAGATAGGTGAGATACAACAGCTTATAGGGACAGCCGGGCGCCAGAATCCGGACATTGGGTGCGCCAATCCAGTGGCCGTTCTTCTTTTCCACCTGCCGGGTGACAAAGGCCAGCGCCGCCAGACCGATCAGCACCGCCGCAGCGCCAAGAGTCACCTTGGTGTTCCAGTTCTGGGTGCCAAGTCCCTTGCGGCACACCCAGAGGGTGAAAATGCTGCCGCCCATAATCACTGTGGTCAGGAAAAACTCCCGCTGGAAGAGATAGTATACCAGCCCCAGCACCGTCAGGACGGGAACAAGAACACAGAGGAAAATGGTACCGGCCGGATAAATATTATAGATGATGAGACTGCTGACAGCAAAGAACGCTCCGCAGCCCAACAGCCAATGGCCGATCCTGCGCGCCACCGGGGACAGCGTCTTGATCAGGCTCATGATCGCGCCGCCGACAAAGGCCGCCGCTCCGATATAACCCAGCCAGGTAAAGATGGCCGCCATGGTCAGTACCTGTTCCACTGTGCCGTGGACGTACTGGTTGTACATCAGAAGAAAATAGCACTCCGCCGCAATACCAAAAAGAAAAATGTTATATACCTTGGTCAGCGCCTTCTGCTCCTGGCGCTGCTTCTCCAGTCGCTTACTGTTGTTAGGCTGCTTTGCCATACGTCCGAGACCTCCGGAGTTTTATCATAAATTACAACACACTGAAGTATTCTATCAAAGTTTGCCCCAATTTGCAAGTCCATTTCCCGTATCTTTTCCCCAAAAGGGGAAATATTTTCCGAAAAGAGTTGGGCATGCTGCCTCAAATATGGAAAAACCCGGTCCAAGACGCCCGTGACCCATGGGCGCATAGCTTCCACGGGGTCCTCGATGACGGCACATCCTCGGCGGGAATGAATCCCGCCATCTCCGGGCTAAGAGCCTCGCTGCGCTCGGTTGCGCTCCGAAACGCCGCTGCGGCAGCAGTGCGGCAAGGTTTTGTCCGATGACTAAACCTTGGACGCGCCAATGGCGCGGCGCGCCTGCGCGCGCGGGCGACTGGCAGGGATCCCTCTCTTACTCCAGGCCCTCCAGCTCCTCCAGCCAC
>CALXDC010000085.1 GCA_944386975.1 uncultured Oscillospiraceae bacterium
ATCGTGAAGGTGGGCTACGCCAAGGGTCCCGAGGTGGCCGAGCGTCTGGAGCGCAACAACATCATCGTCAACTACCAGGCCACCCCCGAGGAGGAGGGCTTCACCGCCTCCGGCGCTCTGCGCATGGGCGTCAACGAGATGACCCGCTTTGGCTTTGGCCAGGAGGAGTTCAAGAAGCTGGCCCACCTCATCGCCGAGTGCGTCAAGGGCGTGGAGGTGAAGGAGGAAGTGGCCAAGTTCCGCGCCGACTACACCGAGATGCGCTACTGCTTCTCCGACGCCGACACCGAGGCCGCTCTCCAGAGCCTTACCGGCATTCTGGGCATCTGATCCGTGTTTCCGCCCCCGGGGCGGATATCGCCCCGGGGCTGTTCCCATCCACATACTCATATTTTGAAGGAGGATTTTACCATGAACTTTCCCGCCGAGCTGAAGTATTCCAAGTCCCATGAGTGGGTCAAGATGATCGACGACACCACCGCTCTGGTGGGCATCACCGATTTTGCCCAGAGCGAGCTGGGCGATCTGGTGTTCATCAACCTGCCCGCCGAGGGCGACGCCGTCACCAAGGAGGAGGCCTTCTGCGACGTGGAGTCCGTGAAGGCGGTCAGCGACGTGATGAGCCCCGTCACCGGCACCGTGGCCGAGGTCAACAGCGAGCTGGAGGATGAGCCCCAGAAGCTCAACGAGGCCCCCTACGAGGCCTGGATCGCCAAGATCAGCGACATCACCGACTTTGAGGAGCTGCTGGACGCCGCTGCCTACGAGGCCTTTATCAAGGAGTAAGCCCATCTCACCACACGGAAAGGAGGGATTCCATCCATGGGAAGCTATGTTCCCAACACCATGGACCAGCGTAAAGCCATGCTGGACGTCATTGGGGTCTCCTCGGTGGACGCCCTGTTTGAGAGCGTGCCCCAGGAGATGCTGGTGGGCGACAACCTGAAGCTGCCCGAGGGCCTCAGTGAACTGGAGGTCCGCGCCAAGGTCACCGCCATGGCGGAGCAAAACCGGATCTACAAGACCATCCTCCGGGGGGCCGGGGCGTACCGCCACTTCATCCCCGCGGTGGTGAAGAGCGTTATCTCCCGGGAGGAGCTGGTGACGGCCTACACCCCCTATCAGGCGGAGATCAGCCAGGGCATTCTCCAGTCCATCTTTGAGTATCAGACCATGATCTGCATGCTCACCGGTATGGATGTGTCCAACGCCTCCGTCTACGACGGCGGCACCGCTGCCGCCGAGGCCATCACCATGTGCAAGGACCGCAAGCGCCATAAGGCCTATGTGTCCGCCTGCGCCAATCCCGACGTCATCGAGACCATGAAGACCTACTGCTTCGGCTCCGACACGGAGCTGGAGATTATCCCCGAGAAGGACGGCCGCACGGATCTCGACGCCCTGAAGGCCATGGTGGGCGCCGACGCCGCCTGCGTCTACATCCAGCAGCCGAACTTTTACGGCAACGTGGAGGAGGCCGCCGCCATCGGCGAGGCCGTCCACGCCGCCGGGGCCAAGTATATTATGGGCGTGAACCCCATCGCCTGCGCCATTCTGGAGACTCCCGCCGCCTGCGGGGCCGATGTGGCGGTGGGCGACGGCCAGCCTCTTGGGCTGGACATCGCCTTCGGCGGTCCCTATCTCGGCTTCATGGCCGCCACCAAGGCCATGTTCCGCAAGCTCCCCGGCCGCATCGTGGGCCAGACCCACGACGTGGAGGGCAATGTGGGCTACGTCCTCACCCTCACCGCCAGAGAGCAGCACATCCGCCGGGAGAAGGCCTCCTCCAACATCTGCTCCAACCAGGCCCTGTGCGCCTTCGCCGCCGGCGTGTATATGACCGCCATGGGCGAGGAGGGCATGCGCCAGGCCGCCACCCTCTCCATGTCCAAGGCCCACTATCTGGCCGGCGAGCTGGAGAAGATCGGCATGAAGCGCCTCCACGACGGGGAGTTCTTCCACGAGTTCGTCACCGCCTGCGACAAGCCGGAGGCGGTGCTGAAGGCCCTGGACGACCAGGGCATCCTGGGCGGCCTGCCCGTAGAGGGCGGCATCCTCTGGTGCGTCACCGAGCTGGTGACGAAGGAGGAGCTGGACCGGGCCGTGGCCATCATCAAGGAGGTGGGCTGAGATGAAGCTGATTTTTGAAAAAGGTGCTCCTGGCCAGCATTTGAGCCTGATGCCCCCCTGCGATGTGCCGGTGGTCGCTCCTCAGCGGCCCCGTACGGAGCCCCTGCCTCTGCCCCATGTGTCGGAGACGGAGCTGACCCGCCATTACACCGCTCTCGCCAAGCGGGTCCACGGCGTCAACGACGGGTTCTACCCCTTAGGCTCCTGCACCATGAAGTATAACCCCAAGATCAACGAGGACATGGCAGCCCTCCCCGGCTTCACCCAGGTCCACCCCCTCCAGCCGGAGGACACGGTCCAGGGCTGCCTGGAGGTCTACGCCGAGGCGGAAAAGCTCCTGGGCGAGATCACCGGCATGGACGCCATGACCTTCCAGCCCGCTGCCGGCGCCCACGGTGAGTTTACGGGCCTTCTCCTCATCAAGGCCTATCACCGCCACCGGGGCGACACCGCCCGCACCAAGATCATCGTCCCCGACTCCGCCCACGGCACCAACCCCGCTTCGGCGGTGATGGTGGGCTTCACCGTGGTGAACATCCCCTCCGGCCCCGACGGCTGCGTGGACGTGGAGGCCCTGAAGGCCGCCGTGGGTCCCGACACCGCCGGTTTGATGCTGACGAACCCCAACACCGTGGGCATCTTCGATAAGAACATCCTGGAGATCACCAAGATCGTCCACGACGCAGGCGGCCTCTGCTACTACGACGGGGCCAACCTCAACGCCGTTATGGGCGTGGTCCGCCCCGGCGACATGGGCTTCGACGTGATCCACCTGAACCTCCACAAGACCTTCTCCACGCCTCACGGCGGCGGCGGCCCCGGCTCCGGCGCGGTGGGCTGCAAGGCCCTGCTGAAGCCCTTCCTCCCCGGCCCCGCGGTGGTGAAAACGGAGAATGGCTATCGCTTTGAGAAGCCGGAGCACTCCATCGGCCGGGTGAAGGACTTCTACGGCAATTTCACCGTGGTGGTGAAGGCCTTGACCTACATCCTGACCTTGGGCAAGTCGGGCATCCCCGAGGCCGCCAAGAACGCGGTGCTCAACGCCAACTACATGATGGTCCGCCTCAAAGAGAAGTACGCCATGGCCTACGACGAGATCTGCATGCACGAGTTCGTCATGTGCCTGGAGAACCTGAAGGAGGAGACGGGCATCTCCGCCATGGACATCGCAAAGGGCCTGCTGGACAACGGCATCCACCCGCCCACGATGTACTTCCCCCTCATCGTCCACGAGGCCCTGATGATCGAGCCCACGGAGACGGAGAGCAAGGAGAC
>CALXDC010000086.1 GCA_944386975.1 uncultured Oscillospiraceae bacterium
AGGAGGATACTTTTTTTGTGCATAGCTAAAGCTTTTTGGAACCACCGGCACAGCCGGTGGTTTTCGCTTACAAAAAAGAACGGCTTTACAAAATTGTAAAGTCGTTCTTTTTCAGCGGTATTGCGCTCAATCACTCACCGAAGCCGTTGTCAATCAGCTCTTTCAGAGCCTCGACAGCTTCCTTCTCATCGGAGCCGTCAGCGATCAGGGTGATGGTAGTGCCCTTCACAATGCCCAGGGACAGAACGCCCAGCAGGCTCTTGGCATTGACTCGACGCTCATCCTTCTCCACCCAGATGCCACTCTTAAACTCGTTAGCCTTGCGAATAAAGAAGGTCGCGGGACGGGCCTGCAGGCCAACCTCGCTGTGAATGGTGACTTCCTGCGTATACATAAGACAGTTCTCCTTCAACACCAAATAAGAATTTACCGGATACCCACTTCATGAGATTACTCTTAAGATACCAAATTTGTTGATTTCCGTCAATGACGAATTTGCATAAACTTAACTGACTTTCCAAAACTTTACATCGCCATTTCCAGCAAAACTAACAAATCATGTTTATTTTTAGGTACAAAAGCCCCTTTTATACCCTCGAAATGCCTTTTCAACATGATTTTTCGTGACGGACAGTTTTTTTGCGCCTGTATTTATAAAAGAAACAATTGTCCTTACTTTAACTCCACAATGGTGACGCCGTCCTCGCCCTCGCCGTAGCGGCCCAGGCGAAAACTTTTCACCGCCGGGTGCCGCCGCAGCGTCAGCTGCACCGCCTTGCGCAGTGCGCCGGTGCCCTTGCCGTGGATGATGCTCACGGTGTTCAGCTTTCCCATCCGGGCGGTGTCCAGAAAGCGCTCCACCACATCCTCCGCCTCGTCGGTCATGAGTCCCCGGATATCGATTTCGTTTTTGGCCCCGGCGGCCTTGGCATGGGCAGTGATGCGGACCATCTGCTCCTTCGCCTTCTTCTCCTCCAGCCGCTCCGCCTCTTCAATAAGACGCACATCGGATGCCTTGGTGGTAAGGCTCATATTCCCGGCCCGGAGCCGGAGCCGTCCGTCCTTCTCCACAGCCTCCACCGTGGCACGGGTCTTGGCGCCGGGCAGCTCCACCAGGTCCCCCTTCTGGATGGGGCGGCTGGGGGCGGGAATGGGCACGGGCTCGCTCTCGTGGCTTCGCACCGCCTCCTCCGCCCGGTTCAGGCGGCCCCGGAGGGCGGCTCTGGCGTCGTTGAGGCCCTGCCAGTCGGCCTCCTGCTGCTGGCGGCGGCGCAGCGCATCCAGCTCCGCCAGAATGGCGTCGGCCTCCGCCCGTGCCTCTCGGATGATCCGCCGGGCCTCCGCCTCGCCCTTGGACCGGGCGTTGTCCTTGGCCCGCTCCATCTGCTCCCGGAACTCCCGGGCCCGCTTCACGTCCTGCTCCCGCTGGGTCCGGAGGCGCTCGGCCTCATCCCGGTCCTTCTCCAGGCTCTGCCGCCGCTCCTCCAGCTGGGTGAGGACCTCCTCGAACCGCACCGCCTCGCTGTCCATCTGCTCCCGGGCGGTCTCGATGACCTCCTCGGGCAGCCCTAAACGCTGAGAGATGGCGAAGGCGTTGGACTTGCCGGGAATGCCGATGAGGAGCTTGTAGGTGGGCCGGAGGGTCTCCACATCGAACTCACAGGAGGCGTTCTCCACCCCCTTGGTGGTCATGGCAAAGGTCTTCAGCTCCGCGTAGTGGGTGGTGGCGGCGATGCGGGCTCCCCGGTTGCGGACGTGGGTGATGACGGCGATGGCCAGGGCCGCGCCCTCCACCGGGTCGGTGCCCGCCCCCAGTTCGTCGAAGAGCACCAGACTGCCCCGGTCCGCCTCCTCCAGTATACGCACAATGTTGGTCATGTGCGCGGAGAAGGTGGAGAGGCTTTGCTCGATGCTCTGCTCGTCGCCGATATCCGCCAGCACCCGGTCATAGACGCTGACGGCGCTGCCGCTGCCGGCAGGAATCTGGAGGCCGCACTGGGCCATGAGGGTGAGAAGGCCCAGGGTCTTGAGGGTCACGGTCTTGCCGCCGGTGTTGGGGCCGGTGATGACCAGGGTGTCGAACCGCCCCCCCAGCTCCACGTCGATGGGCACCGCCTTGGCGCTGTCCAGAAGGGGGTGCCGGGCCCGGCGCAGGAGAATGGCCCCGGTATCCCGAATCTCCGGCCGGACGCCGTCCATCTTATAGCTCAGCTGGGCTTTGGCAAAGAGCACGTCCAACTGGACCAGCATGTCGTAGTCGCAGAGAATGTCGTTCTGATACTTGGCGGCCTCGGCGCTGAGGGCGCTCAAAATGCGGTGAATCTCCTTCTGCTCCTTGGCCTCCAGCTCCTTCAGCTGGTTGTTGGCCTGGACCACCCCCATGGGCTCGATGAAGAGGGTGGCCCCGGAGGCGGAGGTGTCGTGGACCAGGCCCGGCAGGTCCCCACGGTGCTCCGCCTTCACCGGCACCACAAAGCGGCCGTCCCGCATGGTGATGAGGCTCTCCTGGAGAATCTTGCTATAGCTGGAGGAGGAGATGATCTTCTGGAGGATCTGGCGGCCCTTGGCGGCGGCGGCCCGCTTGTGGCGGCGGATCTCCGCCAGCTCGGGGCTGGCGCTGTCGGCGATCTCGTCCTCGTCGATGATGGAGGAGAAAATCTTCTCCTCCAGGAATTTGTTCCCCCGGATGGCAAGGAAGAAGTGATCGATGGCGGTCTTCTGCTGGGCGTCGTCGTTGAAATACTCCCGCACCCGCCGGGCGCACCGGAGCATCCCCGCCAGGGTCAGCAGCTCCCGGGTGCCCAGCACCCCGGCCCGGTCCGCCCGGGCCAGCAGCTCCGCCACACTCTTCAGCCCGGCAAAATTGGGGCTGCCCTGAAGGCCCACCATGGCCCGGGCCGCCTCAGTCTGGTTCTGGAGCAGCTGCACCTCCTCCACGTCCGTCTCCGGCCGCAGCTTCCGGCACCGGTCCCTGGCCTCGTCGCTGACGGCCTGAGCCGCCAGCAGCTCCAGCACCGCCGGCAGCTCCAGGGTCCGGATGGATTTGTCAAACAGTTCGCTCATGTCGTGTTCTCCTGTGGGAAACGGGGGAAGAAACCCCCGGAATTGATTGCGGTTCGTTTTATTTCGACATAATATTACGATTCATGTTCAATTTCTCCCTCCTTCGGCAGGGAGGCGGCCAGGCTCTTGTAGAAGTCCAGGGTCCGGAAGCCCCGCTCCAGCTGGGCGGCCACGTAGGCCTCGGCGGCGTCTCCCAGCAGCCGCAGGTCCTCCCTTCCC
>CALXDC010000087.1 GCA_944386975.1 uncultured Oscillospiraceae bacterium
GAGCTTCTTGTCAGAGGAGGGATCCTCTGAAGCTCCTTTTTTGTTTTCGCTCTCCGGCGCTTCCGAAGCCAGCCGCTTCGGGACTTGGCTCCCGGGGCTCCCCGCCCCGGACCCGGCTCTTATCAGCGGGAGCTCCGCCCCCGAGCCCTGGTCCTTTTTGGCGGGGCCTCCCCGGCCCCGGATCCGGTTCTTTTCGGCGGGGCCTCCCCGGCCCCGGACCCGGTTCTTTTCGGCGGGGCCTCCCCGGCCCCGGACCCCGGGTGACTTTTGTACGCACAAAAGTCACCAAAAAGCGCTGGGGAGACCCCAGGCCCCCGTTGTTAGTCTAATCGGTCACTACGAGACTGATACCGGGCAGCCACTGAAGCAGCGAATCCTTCGGGCATCTGATCTGCGGCGAGCTTCTCGTCCAGCTTCGGCTGTCGCCCTTTTGACGGGATAGATGGATCTATTTTTATGCGACAAGAAATACCCCCCGGCCCGAGGGCCGTCAGGCGAAGTACGGCAGAGCGCCGCACCGATTACGAGGAGGCCGGAGGCCTAATGGAAATTCAGTGGCAACCAAGTATTACCTCTGATGGCGTCCGATTGGACTAACAACGGGGGCCTGGGGTCTCCCCAGCGGTTTTTCCGCCCACTTTTGGGCGTCCAAAAGTGGGCCCGCCGGAGGCAAACCCGGGGCCCGGGGGCGGAACCCCCGCCGACAAGCACCGGGGTTTGGGGCCGCGAGGGCCCCATAGAAAAATCCCCCCGCCGGTGGGAACCGGCAAAAAATTTTTCCCCCGCCCTTTATTTGTTCACAATTTTGCGGTAGACTGAGAAGAAATCCAGGGAGAATCGAGGTCTTTTCCATGCAGGGCTTCTTCTACAAAGTGTCCAGCGCCATGGCCCGCTTCATGTACGGCCGCAATGGCACCGATCAGCTCAACTGGGCCATTCTGGTGGTCTATCTGATCCTGTGGGTGCTGCGGACAGTGGTGAGCCTGCTGCAGGTGCCCTTCGCGGCCACGGTCATCGACGTGGTGATGCTGCTGCTGGCCATCGCCCTGCTGTGGCGGACCTTCTCCCGGAACCTGCCCAAGCGCCGGGCGGAGAACCAGAAGTTCGTCAACTGGTGGTGGCCCATCAAGAGCCGCTTCTCCGCCGCGAAAGCCCGCCGGGCCGACAAGGAGCACAAGTACTTCACCTGCAAGAACTGCAAGACCATCTGCCGGGTGCCGGTGGGGAAGGGGAAGATCGTCATCACCTGCCCCAAGTGCGGCCACCAGATCGAGGGCCGCAGCTGACAGAAGCCGCATACGAAAGCCCCGGGACTGCCGTCCCGGGGCTTTTCTCACGTTTGCCGGCCGTTCTCCTCCGCCGGGAGCTGGTCCCGGAGGGCCTGATCGAAGGCGGGGATGTCCCGCTTCAGCCGCAGGAATTTCCCCTCCCGGTCCATGAAGCAGTGGGAGGAGGCGCCGGTGAGGACCAATGTGCCGTCCGCCTTGCGCATCTCATAGGCCACCACCAGCCTGGGGCAGCGGTACTCCCGCACGGACACGGCCACCTCCACCTGGTCGTTGAAGGTGGTGGGGGCCTTGTACTGGCATGCCAGGCCGATGACCGGGGACACCACCCCCAGCTCCTCCAGCTTGTCATAGGGCCAGCCCAGCTGGTCCAGAAAGTCGATGCGGGCCTCCTCCATCCAGTGGATGTAGTTGGCGTGGTGGGTCACGCCCATCTTGTCCGTCTCATAGTAGTTGACCCGGTGGCGATAGGGTGTCATGGCGCAAAACCTCGTTTTCCTGTAAGTTCGGGGACAAGGATACCACATTTCCCGCTCTTTCGCAAGAAGGCGGCCCCGCCCGCTGGACAATCCGGCGGCGATGGGATATAATATGTGCCGAAAATCACGGGAAAGGAACCGATTTCATATGAACGACGTCATTCTCCTGAAGCTGGGGGAGGTGGTCCTCAAGGGCCTCAACCGCCACACCTTCGAGGACAAGCTCATGAGCAACATCCGCCGCCGGCTCCAGCACTGCGGCAAATTCCACGTCTACTCCCGGCAGAGCACCATCTATGTGGAGCCCCAGGAGGACGCCTGCGACATGGACGCGGCCTACGACGCCTGCAGGAAGATCTTCGGCGTCATCTCCGTCACCCGGGCCCGGCCCTGCGAGAAGGACAAGGACGCTATCCTCGCCTGCGCCAAATCCTACCTAGACGGCCAGCTCCGCGGCGCCAAGAGCTTCAAGGTGGAGACCAAGCGCTCCGACAAGAAGTTCCCCATGAACAGCATGGAGATCTCCCAGTACGTGGGGGGCCTCCTCCACGACGCCTACCCACACCTGATCGTAGACGTCCACAACCCGGAGCTGTGCGTCCACGTGGAGGTCCGGGAGAAGGCGGCCTATGTCCACGGCCCCGCGGAGCCGGGGGCCGGCGGTCTGCCCATCGGCATGGGCGGCAAGGCGGTGAGTCTCCTCTCCGGCGGCATCGACAGCCCCGTATCCTCCTTCATGATCGCCAAGCGGGGGGTCCAGCTGGAGCTGGTCCACTTCTTCAGCCCCCCCTACACCTCCCAGCAGGCCAAGGAGAAGGTCATCGAGCTGGCAAGGCAGCTGACCCCCTGGTGCGGCCGCATGGTCCTCCACGTGGTCCCCTTCACGGAGATCCAGGAGGAGATCCGCCGCGCCTGCCCCGAGGACCACTTCACCCTCATCATGCGCCGCTTCATGATGCGTCTTGCGGTGGCGGTGGCCAGACGGACCGGCTGCAAGGCCCTGGTCACCGGCGAGTGCCTGGGCCAGGTGGCCAGCCAGACCATGGACGCCCTCACCGTGTCCGACGACGCCTGCGAGCTGCCGGTGCTGCGGCCGGTCATCGGCATGGACAAGGAGGAGATCGTCCGCATCTCCCGGCGCATCGGCACCTTCGAGACCTCCATCCTGCCCTATGAGGACTGCTGCACCGTCTTTACCCCCCGGCACCCCCGGACCCACCCCGACCTGGAGGAGGTCCGCCGGTATGAGGCCGCCCTGGACGTGGAGGGCCTCATCGGCAGGGCCCTCCAGGGGGTGGAGCGGATCACCATCGCCTGAGGGGTGCTTGTCGACGGGGGCTGACCGCCCCCCCGCAGGGCTGATGCGCCCGTCGCCGGGCAGGCGGGAACGAATCGGGGCCTGCGCGGCCCCGGACCTGGGTGTTTACTATTGGGGCCTTCCCGGCCCCAAACCCCGGGTCACTTTTTCCTCGGCGAAAAAGTGACCCACTCGGCCTAAGAGCCGCCGCTATGCGGC
>CALXDC010000088.1 GCA_944386975.1 uncultured Oscillospiraceae bacterium
ATCTGCAAACAGTTTAACGCGAAGGCACTCGGAACGCAAGAAAAATTCCATGTCTGAATTTCACAAAGGAGGTTCCGCATGCCGATTCTCGGTGAACGATTCTATCAAATGAGCAATGCCATCTTCTGCTATAATCTGAAACCAATCCCACTGGCGGTATACAGTTACCTGGTCTGCTGCGCCGGGCAGAAAGATCTGTGCTGGCCCAGCATCAGGACCATCGCACTGCACTGCAGCTGTTCCGAAAACGCTGCGAGGGATGCAGTCAAGCAATTAGTGGATCGCGGATTCATCCGCAAGGTAGCAACTAAGCGGATGCGCCGTGACGGAAGTTGGCGGCAGAGTAACAACCACTACTACATCCTGCCGCTGCCCGCGCTTCCCACTGCATGGCATCGTGCAAGTACGGGGGCCACCACAGGAGATGGCGGGGAAGTGTATCAACAAGACGAAGGATAACAAGGAAAAGTCTGTGAGCCGTTGTGAGGCCCTGTGTGGAGCGGTTCGGGACCCGGCAGGGTCCCAGCCCCTCCCGGGAATTTTGGGCAGTTTTGGGCCGGTTTTGAGGCTCTGTGGAGGACGAAAGAAAAAGCTGGATAAAGGCCTGGGGTCACCCCCCGCCTTTTGCAAGCTACCTCTGCCCGCAGTGCGGGCAGTTTCAAGGAGCCCCGGAGTTCACAGAAATGGGGTCAAAAACAGCGGAGAAACAAAATTCTGCGGTCGTTATCCCGCTGTCCTTAGTCCCACAAGAAAAAAAGAGGGGTCAACCCCAAGAAAGGAGGCCTTTATGAGCCAAAAGGAGAAATTTGCCCTCTACCTGACGCCGGACATGAAGGCGCGGCTGGAGCGGCGTTATCAGGAAGACGGCAGCCGCAGTCTCACCGGATTTATCGAGAACGCCATCAACTTTTATCTGGACTATCTCAGCGCCAACAGCGCCGGCCTGTTCCTGCCGTCCTCGGTGCAGTCCTATCTGGACGGCAGATTGAATCAACTGGAGGACCGGATGTCATCACTGCTCTTCAAACAAGCGGTGGAACTGGATCTGGGCATCAGCGTTCTCGCGGACTGCGTCAACCTGGATGAGGAATACCTGCGGCGAAAGCGCGCGGAGAGCGTGGCCAACGTGAAGAAGTTCAACGGACGTCTGCGTCTGGAGCAGATGGCAAAGCGTGCGCAGGAGCAGCGGGACGGTGATGATGGGTGGCAAGACTGATCGTCAAGAGTCCGTACATCCAGTGCGGCAAGCAGAACGCCGGCGGTTACCTTCGATACATCGCGACGCGGGAGCGGGTGGAGATCATCCCGGATGACCGTCCGCCAACCCGCAAGCAGGAGCAGCTCATCACAAAGCTGACGAAAGACTTCCCGGATGTGAAAGAACTGCTGGAGTACGGTGATATCCACGCTCAGTACTTCCTAGGACTGCTGTACCGGGACGGCGGCTTGCTGCTGCCGGACGCGGGACAAGCTACTCACTGGCTGGAGCTGGCGGCAAAGCAAGATCTGCCGACAGCACAATACGCGCTGGGAAAATTATATCTCTCTGATGATCCAGAGGTGCATGACGTTGATGACGGCATCCAGTGGTTGGAGAGAGCCACCCAAAATGGAAGCACCGACGCTGCTTACCGGCTGGGCAAGGAGTACCTAACGGGCAAGTCCGTGCAAAAGGACGCAGTCAAAGCGGCAGAGTATCTCCGCCACGCAGCCGATCAGAACCATCCATGGGCCAACTACCTGCTGGGGAAGCTGTATCTCACTGGCAGCGGTGTCCCCAAAGACGAAGAAGCAGCCTGGAACTGTTTCCGGATAGCGGATGCGTTTGGCCATCCCTATGCTCGGTATGTCCTGGAACGCCAAGATCAATGGCACCAGCCGCAGCTCCTGTTGACGGTAAGCCGCCTGCTCTACCACATGAGCAGCATCTTCCGGGACAACGCACCCACCGCGCCGGCACAGCCCAAGCTACACATCGACCGTAAGCGAATGCGGGAACTCCAGGAGTTGCGGATCGCTCTAGGGCATCAGCCTGATGACCACGAAGAAGAGCAGACACAAACCCAGACCTGGGGCGGCATGACCATGAAGGGGTGGTAAGACGCAAACACCTGTTGGCCACGCTGCAACTCTTGTGGATGGTTCCCTTCACCAGATGGTGGGGAAATAAATCAACAAGACGAAGTATAACAAAAAAAACCTCTCCCACGGCTGGAGGGGAGAAAGGATATCCAGTGAAAAAAGAAACATTCAAATCTTACGAAGATCTGCCGTTGATGCTCTCGGTTCCGGAGATGGCAGCGGCGCTGGGAATCTCCCGTGCCGGAGCTTATGAATTGGCCCGGTCCGAGGGCTTTCCCGCACTGAGGATCGGTAATCGCATCGTGATCCCCAAGGGCAAACTTCAAGAATGGGTAGACAAACAGATCGAAAAGATATGATATGCGGGCAATCGTTGATTTGCGGCGAGGCAATGTGGTAAAATACAACATACAAATCAAGGAAAGGGGTGTTTCTATGAAGGATATGTCGGCGCAAAAGCAGGTCTGCTCAACGGGGACAGGCGGGGAGCCGGCGGAAGCCATGCGGGAACGCTCCTGGGAATATGGACTCCCACCTTATCTCCAGAATGATCTGGACGCATACAAAGAAGGACTTGCGGAGGGGTCCTCTCTGCTGGATTGTCTGTGGGGAGAACTGTACGGAAGCATCAACATCGCGGAGATCAACGATGGCGCGATCACACATGAACATGCCGATTATCTGCGCCAGAAGTTTCTGTGGGGTGAATGAAGTGCCTGATTTTACAAACTGCAAGCGTGTGCCCGGAAGTGCTTATAACGGTGCCAACGGGAAGAAGATCGCAATCGAATATCAGGGCGAGCAATATATGCTGAAATTTTCTCCTTCCGGTCAGGGAAAGAGAACGGAGCTGTCCTACACGAATAGCTGTATCAGCGAACACATCGCCAGCACCATC
>CALXDC010000089.1 GCA_944386975.1 uncultured Oscillospiraceae bacterium
GAATATTTTAGGAATTGTTTGCCCTTTCCCAGGCAAAAAAGGACCTGCCGCAGATTTTTATTCTGCGACAGGCCCTTCTTTTGGCGGGAGGGCACTCCTCATTCGCCGCGTACGCGGCGTTCAAGCGTTTTCCCCGGCGGGGAAAACCTTGGCGCAAGGGGCGATTCACTCGTCCCGCGCAGGTGAAATCATAAGGGGGTCCCCGCCGGAGCGCCGCTCCGGTGGGGATGTGCCCTCCCGCTGCCCAGGAGAAGGCAATCGCTGAGGCCAAGGCATTGGCTGACGCTGAGTAACCAGACCATCGAAAGCCCCCCGGCCTATGGGCCGGGGGGCTTCTGCGCGGGAGGGCACTCCTCATTCGCCGCTGGGGTCTATTTTACACAAAAATACCTCCACAGGGCAATATTGCTCTGTGGATGTATTATTTACAGGGAAAATGAGAACTGCACGCCGGTTTTGGTGTTGCGGACGGCACACTTGCCGCCGTGAAGCTCAATGATGCTCCGGGCAATGGCCAGTCCCAGACCGGTGCCGCCGCCGGACCGGGCCTCATCGGCCCGGTAGAAGGTGTCCCACACCTTACTGAGAGCCTCCTCCGACAAGGGCGGGCTGTCGTTCTCCACGAAGAAGCCGGTGCGCTGCCGCCCCGCCTCGATGGCAATGGAGATTTTGCCTCCGGCGGGGGTGTACTTCACCGCATTGCTGAGGAAGTTTTCCACCACCTGGCCGATCCGGGACTCGTCGGCGGTAATGGGGCAGGTCTCCGGCAGCTTGAGCGTCACCTGGAGGTTCTTGGCCTCGGCGGCCCGGCTCAGCTTCTCCCACACGGACCGGGTCAGCGCCGCCAGGTCGAATTCGTCCCGGGCCAGCTTGATCTTCCCCGCCTCCAGGCGGCTGAGATCCAGCATCTCCAGCACCATGGCGTCCATCCGTTCCGTCTCCGAGAGGATCACGTCCAGGTACTTGTCCCGCTTCTCCTCGGCAATGTGCTCCTTCAGCCCCTCGGCGTAGCTGTGGACCACCGCCAGGGGAGTCTTCAGCTCATGGGCGATGCTGGAGGTCATCTGCCGCCGGTTCTCCTCGGCGGTCTTGGCGTAGGTCAGGGCGGCGGTCAGCCGGTTCACCTCGTTTTTCTGGATCTGACAGCGGTCCCGGTTGTCAAGGAACCCCCTTAGGAGGTCCTCCCCCTCCTGCCAGCGCCACTCCTCGTTGTACCGCCGGTCCGCCGTGTCGCTCCCCTCCAAAAGGGCTTTTCCGATGCTTTGGGCCGGACGGATCAGCTGCCGCCGGAGGACCGTCCGCCCCGCCAGGATCAGGACCACTGCCAGCACAAAGGTCCAGGCGTAGAGCTTCCAAAGGGTCCAGAAGGCGTTGCGGAGCGGGGAGGCGTAGACGATGTTCACCAGATAATACTCCACCGCCGAGGCCTCCCCCGGAGAATAGGCGCCGTCGCTGAGGTGGTAGGAAGCCCAGTAGGTCCCCTCCTCATAGACGGAATGGTAGCGCACCGACACCTCCACCTGGTTTCGCCACTGGTACTGGTCCGGGTCCTCCGGGGACTTGGGGGCCAGGGTGGGCCCCAGCTCCTCCATCAGGGCCGCCAGGTCCGGGTAGGCCTCCCCTTTGTAGGAGAAGGCGGGGGAATCCTCCGCCCAGTGGGGCTCCAGGTAGTCGGCGTAGATGGTGACGGCCTCCGGCACCGCCGGGTCCTCATAGAGGAGGTACCAGGGGAGGCCGGCGTCCTGGACCACCTGGGAGAGGATGTAGCTGCCGCCGCCCCTCTGCATCAGGACCTCCCACACGTCCTCCCACAAGACCCCCTCTATCCTGGCGGGGACAAAGGTGTCGCCGTCAAAGGTACCGGTGAGGCGCACCGCGTCGGCCCTCTGGGAAAGCCCGCTGAACCCCACCAGGCTGATCTGCCCCTGCTCCGTGAGACAGTTTCGGTCAAGATCGGCAATGGCCAGATCCGGTGTGTGATATTCCCCGGCATCCCATGCCTCCTCCGACATGTACTGGAAATACATGGAATCCTGCCAGCTGGCGGCCAGAAGGTTCCCCTCCCTGTCGTAGACGGCGGAAGCGGCATAGAGGCGCTCCCGGTCCCACATGGGGAGGAACCGCTGGTCATCGTTTATGCTTCGGACGGAGGGCGGGCCCACGCTCACCGCATCCTGGAAGGCCATCTCCCGGCCGTTGGACCGGTCGTCCCACCGGTCCAGGTTGGCGTCCAGCATCCCGGTGAGCTGGTCGATCCAGGGATCGCTGGCCTTCCTCACCTGATAGGCCCCGAACTCCGCCGCGGCGGCGGTGAGGAGTCCCATGGACACTACCCATATTGTCAGCACGATGCCGGAGAGGAGGGCGGTGACGGCGGTGAGGGAGCGGACGGGCGGGCGGGAGCGAAGCCGCCCCGCTGCAAGGACGGCGCAGGCCAGCGCCGCTTTGACGAGCCCGGCAGTCAGCCCCTCCCCGGAGCGGATGACATAGAAGAAGTCGAAGCCGGACCAGATCAGCAGCAGCGCCCCGGCGATCTGCCAGACGGTCGGCCGCTTTTCTGTCTCCTTGCCCCGGGCTTTCCAGACGATCCCCACCAGCAGCGCCGTGAAGAACCCGGCCAGCAGCAGCGTAATCCAAAAACGGATGTGATACGGCGTGTCCAGCGGCATCGTTATCCCTCCAATCGGTAGCCCGCCTTGATGACGGTCTTGATGCACCCGGCGGCGTCGCCCAGCTTCTCCCGCAGGCGCTTGATGTGGGTGTCCACCGCCCGGGCCTCCCCCTCGTAGTCATAGCCCCAGCACTTCACCAGCAGCTGCTCCCGGCTCATGACCATGTTCCTGTTCTGCATCAGGCAGCGGAGGAGGGC
>CALXDC010000090.1 GCA_944386975.1 uncultured Oscillospiraceae bacterium
CCCGTCCAGCAGCGTCAGGCGCAGCCCCCTCTGCTTTTGCCACAGGTAGACCGACACAAAGGCGTGCGAAGAGAGCGGATGCGCAGCCTTGCTTCGTATCCGCTCGACATCCACCAAGTGTGAAAGCGAAACCGCCTCGTCACCTAGCCGCAAGGGAGCACTCCTTTGCGCGCGGCGCCTGTATGAATCCATCCCTCAGGGGAAACTGGCCTTGCGGCGTGCCGCGCACCGCCCGGCCGCCGATCAGCTCAAAGCGCCGGCCTTCCCGGCAGTACATGCATTCATACCCGTAGAATGCCCGCAAAATGCGGTCTGCCTCCTCGGCGGTCATCCCGTCCGTCACCGTGTAGACGGACTCATCCGGGTTAGGCAGATACCGCCCCTCCCCCTGCGCGGTCGCCCCCTTTAGGCGCTCGGGCAGGTGGCTGAGCAGATCGCTCACCAGTTCCGGCACCAGCGCGTTGACCTGGCGCATGTAATCCTCGAGCGTATCGCCCGGGTGAATGGGAAACGTGCGCCCCATCAGGATATCGCCCGTGTCAAAATCGCGCGCCATCCTGTGCAGCGTCGCCCCGCCGCGGGGATAGGCCCCCAGCAGGATCAGCGGCATCGGCCAGGCGCCACGGCAATCGGGAAGCGGCGCGGGGTGGATGTTCACCATCGGGAACGCATCCGTCACCGGAATCCGGTAGTAATACCCCGCGCACAACAGCAGCTCACAGCCCTCGCGCGACAGCTGCTCCAGATCCTCGGGGGTGATCCGCTCAAGCGTCACGGGAATGCCCCGCTTTCGCGCGGTTTCCAACACGCCGGTGTTGAACTCGGTGACATTGTCCGTGCGGCAGGTGAACAGCCGCATCACCTCGCAGCCGGCGTCCAGAACCGCATGAAGCGCGCTTTCCAGCAGGTCGATCCCCACATATGCGATCTTCATCGGTCACTCGATGGTCAGCATGTCGCGGAAGCCCGTCACCTCCAGAACCTCCATGACCACGCTGTTGACGTGGCGCAGCGCCATGTGCCCCTGTTTCTTCATCGTCTTATACGCCATGAGCAGCACGCGCAAGCCGGCCGAGGAGACATACTCCAATTGCTCAAAGTCAAACACCAGGTCGGTGACGCCCGTCAGCGCCTCCTTCAGCTCCGCCTCCAGCGCCGGCGCGGTCGTGGTATCCAGCCGTCCTTCCAGACTCAGGGTGAGATGGCCCCCGTTTTGCTGTTTTTCAATTTTCATGGTCATTGCTCTCCTTCAGTTTTTTTCGATGTCCGCCGTCTTCGCTCAGAAATACAGGTTGTCCACCCGGTCGATCAGCTCCACCAGCCGCCGCTTGCAGTGCTCAATCGTCGCGCGCCCCTCCTCGGTATTCAGCCCGTTGCGGCGAATGGTGCGCCTGAGCATCCGCGCATAGCTGAGCACGTACGCCTTGTCCTCCACCGCGCTTATCGCCGCCTCATCCCGCGTGTTCAGGTACGCGCTCAGCGCCTTCTTCCAGAACAGCTTCGCGGTCTCATAGGGCAGCTTCAGGAATTTCATGACGATGCCCGGGTCCTGCTCGCCAAAGCACACGAACGCCATGCACATCGACGCCAGCTCAAACACCGGATGGCCCGTGCACAGGGTGTCCATGTCCAGAATCAGCACTTCGCCATTCTGCATCACGATGTTGTTGGTGTGGTAATCGCCGTGCAGCATGGTGCCCGTGTCCGGGATCTCCCCCACCATCCGGCGCAGCTTCTCGCCCGTCTCCCGGGGCAGCTGCTGCTGCGCATAGTTAACGCAGTCGAGCGCAAAGTCCTTGATGTCCGGCATATCGCCCGGCTTGACGTGCGTGCCGTGCATCTTGCGCATCAGATCCACATACAGCCCCACGTATTCATCGATCTTCTCCGGATTTTTGGCGATCAGCTTGGAAAATGACTGCGAATTGAGCAGCTCAAACACGGACCCGTAACTCGCCCCCACCTTCACCACGTCGTACGGTATCGCTGTGGGAATGCCCAGCACAAAGGCCTTGCGCGCCAGCTCCCGCTCGCGTTGCACATCCGGCAGGCAGTCCGGATTGCGGTACACCTTGACCACCGTGTCCTGATCGATGCGGTACACCACGCCGTTGGCGCCCTGGCCGATCACCTCGCAGCCCTCCACCGAGATATTGCGGTATGCCTTTTGCACGGGCATCATCTCGGCAAAGCCGGTCATGTCCAGGATCTCGTACACCTGCGCAGATACATTGACCAGCTTCATCTCCTTCTCCAGCTTGTACAGCCGCAGCACCACCCGCAGGCCCGCGCTGGAGATGTACGACAGATCCTGCATGTCCAGCACCAGCGCATCGTGCGAATGCTGCTCCCGCGCCGCCATGATCTGCTTTTCCGTCTCCGGCGCGTTCGTGGAGTCGATGTGCCCGGCCAGCGCGATGCGCAGCGTGTTGTTTTCCATCGTGCAATCCATTTGATTTGCCTCCTCTTTGGCTTCGTTTGCGTATTCAGTCCCGCTGGCCTTCCGGCTTTTCGCCGAAGACCCGCTTGATCAAAAAGTCATATTCCCACCATGCCGGGGTATCCGCCAGCTGCGACAGCGCATCCGCAATCGCCCGGTAATACCAGTGGTGCGCCTGCGGATCCTTCTGATTGAACCGGTCAAAAAACGCATTCCCCTGCACGCATACGCCCCGGTAAAACGAGCGCATATTGGACAGCTTATCACTCAGCACCACGATGGCAACCGCCCTGTCCGGCGAGGCGCCAAGACGCGCCAGCGTCTCCTCCTTGCGCGCACGCCACGTCTTGGCCGCAGGCTGATCCCTGTGCTTGTCCTCCGTTTCCACGCTGACGAGCCACGCCACC
>CALXDC010000091.1 GCA_944386975.1 uncultured Oscillospiraceae bacterium
GTAAGCGTCAAAACTAACGGCGACTTGCAGTGAGCACGCCGGTGTGAAACAATACTCCCGTATAGCAGCGGATAGTATATGGCAGTCGCGTATACTATCCGAGAAACGGGGGTATTTTCATGAGTAAAGATTTACAAACGCTCAACGGTCAGAACAAACTGGCTGTGTGGGCAGGGCGGATTTCGGAGTGCCGCAGCAGTGGTCAGAAGGTAAAGGTCTGGTGCCGGGAGAATGGGATTTGCGAGCAGACCTACTACAAATGGCAGCGTAGAGTGTTCGAGATGGCTCAGGAACAGCAGGAGGTTTCGTTTGCGGAAGTGACGCCTCTGCAGCCAGTGCGTTCCGGCAAAGTGGCTGTGACTGTCCGTGTTGCCGGAGCTGAGGCGGATATTCACTCCGGAGCGGACGCTGCCACCGTGGAGACAGTGCTGCGGATACTAAAATCATGCTGAGTGATTTCACCGGAGCAGACCGGGTATACATCGCCTGCGGCTACACCGACTTGAGGCGGGGCATTGACGGTCTGGCTGCCATGGTTCAGCGGCAATTCCATCTGGATCCATTCACCAACACCCTGTTTCTGTTTTGCGGCAGAAGGCGGGATCGGATCAAAGCTTTATACTGGGAAGGCAACGGCTTTGTCCTGCTGTACAAGCGGCTGGAATCCGGCAGCTTCCAATGGCCCCGGTCGGAAAGTGAAGCCAGAGCTCTGACATCCCAACAGTACCGCTGGCTCATGGAAGGGCTGAGTGTGGATCAGCCAAAGGCACACAAGCCGGTAAATGGGCTGGAAATAGTGTGAGAAATTTCATGTTTTACTGTACTTTTCAGGGGAAATATGGTATAATGAGCATATGAAAAGTACGAATGATTTCCAGACAAGCAACCCGGAAATGGTGACCATTTCCCGGGCGGAATATGAGGAAAAGAACGCTCGACTGGCATCTCAGGACGAGCGTATTTCTCGTCTGGAAAGCCAGGTAGAACTGCTGACGGAAGCCCTGCGACTTGCCCGGCACAAGCGGTTTGGCGCGTCCTCCGAGAAGATGGACGAATCTTTCATGGAGCAGCTTAGCTTCCTGTTCAACGAAGCCGAGGTGTTCTCCACCGCGGAAAAAGAGGAACCGGAAGTGACCGATGTGGCAGGCCACAAGCGGCATAAGAAGCATACCTACACCCTGGACACCATTCCGGAAGGAATCCCCACGAAGCAGGTGGAGCATCGTCTGGAGGGTGAGGAGCTGGTCTGTCCTCAGTGCGGGGATACCATGACGGAGATTGGCAAGGAAGTCGTAAAGACATTGGAGATCATCCCTGCCCAGTATATCGTCCGGGAGGATATTTACTACACCTACGCCTGCCCGAACTGCAACAGGGAGGATATCGAGACCCCCGTTGTGAAAGCACCCCGGGAGAAGAATATTATCCCCGGCAGCTTTGCCACCCCGGAAGCCATTGCCCACATCATGACCCAGAAGTTCGTCATGGGTTCCCCCTTGTACCGGCAGGAGCGGGAGATAAACCGGCAGGGCATCCAACTGAGCCGTCAGACCATGTCTAACTGGATCCTGAAAGCAACAGAGGATTACTTGACTCCCGTGTATGAGCAGCTGCACAGAGAACTTCTAACCAGAGATGTACTCCACGCGGATGAAACTACGCTGCGGGTACTCCATGAGCCGGGAAAGGCACCGCAAAGCGATAGTTTCATGTGGCTGTACCGGACAAGCGGGGATACGAACAAGCCCATTGTCCTGTACGAGTACCAGCCCGGTCGTGGCGCGAAACATCCCAAGGAGTTCCTTGCGGGATACAAAGGTTACCTCCATACGGATGGCTATGCTGGATACCATGATCTGGGAGAGGATATTACTGTGGTCGGATGCTGGGCCCATGCCCGGAGAAAGTTCGACGAGGCAGTGAAGTCCCTGCCCAAGGGAAAGGCAAAGGGCAGCTCCGCGTCTCAGGGACTTGCCTACTGCAATCTTCTGTTTGAGATTGAGCAGGGATTGACAGAGAAAACAGCGGAAGAAAGATATAACGAGCGGCTGAAGCAGGCAAAACCTGTTTTAGACGCGATGTTTGCGTGGGCAAATTCCAGAACGGCAGCGCCCAAGTCTGCCCTGGGAAAGGCACTTACATATCTGAAAGAGCAGTGGCCGTACCTGGTGAATTATCTGAGAGACGGCAGACTGGAAATCTCCAATAACCGTGCAGAGCGGAGCATGAAGCCCTTCGTAATTGACCGGAAGAACTTCCTGTTTGCCAACACGCCCAAAGGAGCAAAAGGAAGCGCTATTATGTTCAGCCTGATACAGACCGCCATTGAGAATGGTCTGGATCCGTATAAATACCTAACCTGGCTGCTGAAAGACGCAAACAACGCTGATTTGACTCAGGCTGAGGAAATACAAAAGCTGCTGCCCTGGAACGCATTGGCAGGATGCGGAGCAAAGTAGCCTTGGACACTTTCAAAATACACGAAGGAGCAAGATATGAGACTGGAACAATCTGACGCTAAGCTTTTTTACCAGTTATGGTTTCCACTGTTGGATTTTGTGAACAGGAAGTACCATGTGTGTCCCGAGACAGAGACGATAGACCAAAGGCAGGGTGTTGACGCATGCGATGCCAAAGCAATTGCGGACTATTTGTGGTCACACACTGAGGTTATTGAGGAGTATCTTGCTGTAGCAGAGCTGCCGAACGAGCATGCTCAAATCGTAGCAGGATGGAAACAATGCAAACCGGGCAGATATATTCTGGAACGACATCTCAAAAAGGGTTCTGTGTTCATCTCAGCGGAAGATGGGGCGGTTTATATGGTAAAGGGGCTGTTCTCCACTTGGGCGGAGATGCTTGGAGAAAGTCCTGTGCTGCTGGATGCTGTGTTAATTCCTTTCCGGGGCAGCATTATTTCGGATGGACTGGCAGTGCCGTATCGTATCTACTTCGGTAAAGGAGCTATCGAGGATTTCAAGGAAGTGTACATGAACGCAAAAAGAAACCATACAATACGCTTCTCCATTTAAGTGAATAAACCTGAGACATCCCAGAGTACAAAACGCTGGGATGTCTCTTACTATATGCTACGTGATTTGACGCTTAC
>CALXDC010000092.1 GCA_944386975.1 uncultured Oscillospiraceae bacterium
TTCTCCCTCCTTACTTCTTCTTGTTGGCAATGGTCTTCTTGGGACCCTTGCGGGTGCGGGCGTTGGTCTTGCTGCGCTGGCCGCGGACAGGCAGGCCGCGGCGGTGACGGATGCCGCGATAGCAGCCGATCTCGGTGAGCCGCTTGATATCCAGAGCCACGGAGCGGCGCAGATCGCCCTCCACCATGTAGCCGTGGTCGATGGCCTCACGCAGCTTGGCCTCATCGTCCTCGGTCAGATCCTTCACCCGGGTGTCGGGGTTGATTCCAGTCTTCGCCAGGATGTCCTTGGCGCTCTTTCTGCCAATACCGTAAATGTAAGTCAAACCGATCTCGATTCGCTTATCCTTGGGCAGGTCAATACCGGCAATTCTTGCCATAGCTTATACCTCCTGTTTCCACTTAGCCCTGTCTCTGCTTGTGCTTGGGGTTCTCGCAGATGACCATTACGCGGCCCTTGCGGCGAATGATCTTGCACTTTTCACACATGGGCTTGACGGACGGTCTTACTTTCATGATGTGATTCCTCCTACTTACTACGCCAGGTAATCCGGCCACGGGTCAGGTCATAGGGCGACATCTCCACCGTAACTTTGTCACCGGGCAGAATTCTGATGAAATTCATCCTTAACTTTCCGGAAATATGGGCCAGAATGGTGTGGCCATTTCCAATATCCACCTGGAATGTGGTGTTGGGCAGCGCCTCAAGAACGACGCCCTCGACTTCGATCATATCGGATTTCGCCAAGTGCTTATCCCTCCTGGTCTGGATTACCCTCCCCGCTCAGCTGAGCGAGGGCCCTTCGAACCTCACTGTTCGTAATCTTTTCACCGTTTCGGATCTTCGCGGCCACCCGGGTGTCCGCCTCCATGGCAAAAACTGCGTGCTTGCGCTTTTTTCGCTTGGGAGTCTCCACTTTTCGGGACTTGCCGTCGGCCAGCAGGAGGAAGTCCCCCTCCGCTTCCAGGACGAAGAAGAGCTTTCCTTTATCCCTGCCGGCGATGGATCGCACGATGGATGACTTTACAATGTCCATGCAGCTCACTCCGGTAACCCGGTGGGGTCCGTCAGAAGCTCCGGCTCCCCGTCGGTGATGAGGATGCTGTTCTCGTAGTGGGCGGAGAGACTGCCGTCGGCGGTTTTCACCGTCCAGCCGTCCTTGAGCACCTGGATGCCCGCCTTGCCGGCGTTCACCATGGGCTCCACCGCCAGGGTCATGCCCCGCAGAAGACGGGGCCGGCCGCAGCGCTCCTCCACATAGTTGGGCACCTCAGGGGCCTCGTGCATCTTCCGCCCCACGCCGTGACCCACATACTCCCGGACAACGGAAAACCCGTTGGCCTCTACATAGGCCTGGATGGCCCGGGAGATGTCCGGTACCCGGTAGCCCTCCCGGGCGAACTTGAGCCCCTCAAAGAAGCTCTGCCGGGTCACCTGGATCAGCCGCTTCGCCTCCTCGGAGATGGCTCCGCAGGCAAAGGTGGCGGCGCAGTCGCCGTGAAAGCCGTCCTTGAAGGCTCCCACGTCGATGGAGACGATGTCCCCCTCCCGCAGCACCCGCTTGCCGGGAATGCCGTGGATCACCTCGTCATTCACCGACACGCAGACGCTGGCGGGATATCCCTGATAGTTCAGGAAGGAGGGCTCGGCGCCCTGAGATTTGATGAACTGGTACACTGCTTGGTCGATTTCTTGGGTTGTTACGCCGGGGGTCACCATTTCCCCTGCCAGAGCACGGGCTGCCGCGGTAATTTTTCCGGCCCGGCGCATCAGTTCAATCTCCTGCTTGGATTTCAGGGTAATCATGACTCAAAGCCCCAAAACCTGCAGGATCTTGGCGTTGGTGGCTTCCTTGTTGTCGGCCACCTCCACCTTCTTGAGAAGGCCCCGCTGGGCGTAAAAGTCCGCCAGGGGAGCGGTCTCTTTATGATAGACCTTCAACCGCTCACGAACGGTCTCCGGCGTATCATCCTTCCGCTGGATCAGTTTGCCGCCGCAGTTGTCGCAGATGCCCTCCACCTTGGGGGGGACGGCCTCCACATTGTAGCTGGAGCCGCAGGCCTCGCAGACCCGCCGGCCGCTCATGCGGCGAAGAATCTCCTCCTCGGAGATCTCAATGGCTACCACAGCGTCGATCTGGATCCCGGCCTTCTCAATGGCTTCGGCCTGGCCGATGGTGCGGGGCACCCCGTCCAGGATATAGCCCTTGGCGCAGTCGGGCTGCTCCAAGCGCTCGCCGATGATGCCGATGATCACTTCATCGGGCACCAGCTGGCCGGCGTCCATAAAGGACTTGGCCTTCAGACCGGTGGGAGTACCATCCTTGATGGCGGCACGCAGGATGTTACCGGTAGAGATGCTGGGGATGCCCAGCTTCTTGCACAGGATTTCCGCCTGGGTGCCCTTTCCGGCACCGGGGGCGCCCAATAAAATCAGATTCATGTGTTCCTCCTTATTCAAGGAAGCCCTTGTACTGACGCATCAGCATCTGAGTCTCCAGGGCCTTCACGGTCTCCAGGGCCACACCCACGACGATGATGACGGAGGTGCCGCCGATGGCCATGTTCTCAAGGCCGCCGAAGTGGCTCAGGATCTTGCCGGCAATCAGGGGGCAAATGGCGACGATACCGAGGTAGACCGCACCAAACAGCGTGATCTTGGAGAGCACCTTCGCAATGAAGTCGCTGGTGGGCTTGCCCGGACGGAAGCCGGGGATAAAGCCGCCGTTCTTCTTCAGATTGTTGGAGATCTCGATGGGATTGAACTGAATGGTCGCGTAGAAATAGCTGAAGCCAATGATCATCAGGAAGTAGGCCACCATATAGGGGATGGAGGCCGTATCAATGGCGTTGTAAATGCTGTAGGCCACAGTACCCTTCTCGGGAATGCCGATGAAGGTCCAGATGGTCACAGGCAGGGTGGCGATGGACTGGGCGAAGATGATGGGCAGCACACCGCTCATGCTCACCTTCATGGGCAGATTGGTGGACTGGCCGCCGTACATCCTGCGGCCCACCTGACGCTTGGCGTACTGCACGGGAATGCGGCGCTCCGCGTCGTTGACAAACACCACCAGCACCACCAGCAGGAGAATGCCGAGAACCAGGAAGATGGTCCAGGCCCAGTGCATGCTGCCGGAGATAATGCTGGAATACAACCGGCTTACGCCGGTGGGGAAGCGGGAGATGATGCCGGCGAAGAGGATGATGGAAATACCATTGCCCACGCCGAACTCATTGACCTGCTCACCCATCCACATCAGGAAGGAGGAGCCTGCCACGAAGGACACGATGATCACCAGAGCGGCCCAGATCCCCTCCTTGGTGAGGATGCCGTAGCTGTGGATCATGGTGTAGTAGCCCCAGGCCTGCAGCAACGCGATGGCCACGGTGGCATACCGGGTGATGGCCTGAATCTTCTTCTTGCCTTCCTCGCCGCCCTCCCGGGCCATCCGCTCCAGAGCGGGGATGGCCACAGTCAGCAGCTGGATGATGATGGAGCTGTTGATATAGGGCTGGATACCCAAGGCAAACACCGTCGCCATAGCGAAGGCGCCGCCGCTCATCACATTGAGCAGCGTCAGATAGGACGTACCGGCGCTGGAGAGATAGGTACCCAGCATCTCGGTGTCCACATAGGGAACGGCGATGGCGTTGCCAATGCGGAAGATGAGGAGAATAAGGAGAGTAAAGATGATCTTTTTCCGCAGCTCGGGGAGGGCCCACGCCTTGCGTACTGTTTGGATCATATTACTTCACCTCGGCCTTTCCTCCGGCAGCTTCGATGGCTTCCTTGGCGGACTGGGAGAAGGCGGAGGCCTCCACGTTCACCTTCTTGGTGAGCTTCCCGTTGCCCAGGACCTTGTAGCCGTAGGGGCACTTCTTCAGGATGCCCTTGCTGAGCAGGGCCTCAGCGGTGACGGTCTCGCCGTCCTCAAACTTGTTCAGAGCGCTCAGGTTCACGATCTCCAGAGGCTTGGCAAAAATATTGTTGAAGCCGCGCTTGGGGACCCGGCGGGCCAGAGGCATCTGGCCGCCTTCAAAACCGATGCGCACGCCGCCGCCGCTGCGGGCCTTCTGGCCCTTGTGACCGCGGCCGGCAGTCTTGCCGTTGCCGGTACCGGCACCACGGCCCTTGCGCTTGCCGACATGGGTGGAGCCGGCAGCGGGAGACAGTTCATGCAGATTCATTTTCCGGTACCTCCTTACTTGGACTCTTCCACGCACAGCAGATAGCCGATCTTGGCGATCTTGCCGCGGGTCTGAGCATTGTCGGGCTGCACGGTGGTATCACCGATCTTCCGCAGGCCCAGGGAGTTGGCAGTGGCGATGTGCTTTTCCAATCTGCCGTTGAGGCTCTTGACGAGCTTGATGTTCAGATTTGCCATGTCACACGCCCTCCTTAACCAACGATCTCTTCCACGTTCTTGCCGCGGATGCGGGCCACCTCTTCGGGGCCGCGCAGGCTCTTCAGACCCTCGAAGGTGGCGGAGACCACGTTCTGGGGGTTGTTGGAGCGCAGGCACTTGGCGCGGATGTCCTTGACGCCGGTGGCCTCCATCACAGCACGGACAGGACCGCCGGCAATGATACCGGTACCGGGAGCGGCGGGCTTCATGATCACGCGGCCAGCGCCAAACTCACCGATGACTTCGTGGGGAATGGTGGTGCCGCTGAGGGTCACGTTCACCATGTTCTTCTTGGCGTCCTCAATGCCCTTGCGGATGGCCTCAGGCACCTCGGCGGCCTTGCCCAGACCGAAGCCCACGCGGCCCTTGCCGTCGCCCACCACCATGAGGGCGGCGAACTTGAAGATGCGTCCGCCCTTGACGGTCTTGGAGACGCGGTTCAGGGATACGAGCTTCTCAATGAACTCACTGGGCTCTCTTTCAAATCTTGCCATATTCGTTTCCTCCTCCCGGTTAGAATTTCAGGCCGCCCTCACGGGCACCCTCAGCCAGCTCGGCCACACGGCCGTGGTACAGGTAACCGCCGCGGTCGAACACGACCACTTCGATCCCCTTTGCCTTGGCCTTCTCAGCCACCAGCTTGCCGACGGCGCGGGCAGCGGTCTTGTTGCCGCCGTTGCCCTCAATAGCCTTGTCGAGAGAAGAAGCGGAGCACAGGGTAACGCCGTTCACATCGTCGATGATCTGGGCGTAAATATTCTTCTCACTGCGGAACACGTTCAGACGGGGGCACTCGGGAGTGCCGGAGATCTTGGCCCGGACTCTCTTGTGACGCTTCAGCCGCTGCGCGTTGGTGTTGGGTCTCTTAATCATTTCAGCACGCCTCCTTACTTCTTGGCACCGGTCTTACCAACCTTGCGGCGGATGACCTCGTCCACATACTTGATGCCCTTGCCCTTGTAAGGCTCGGGGGGACGCTTCTCGCGGACCTCGGCGGCAAACTGGCCAACCATCTGCTTGTCGCAGCCGACGATGACCACTTTGTTGGCGGAGGGCACCTCGATGGTGATGCCGTCGATCTCGGGGACGATCACAGGATGGGAGAAGCCCAGGTTCATCACCAGGTTCTTGCCCTCCTTGGTGGCGCGGTAACCAACACCGTTGATCTCCAGTTCCTTCTTATAGGTCTCATGAACGCCGGTGACCATGTTGTGCAGCAGAGTACGGGTCAGGCCGTGAAGGCTCTTGCTCTCCTTGGTGTCGTCAGGACGCTTCACCAGAATCTCGGCACCGTTCTGCTCGATCGCCATAGCGGGGTGCAGCTGCTTGGTCAGGGTGCCCTTGGGGCCCTTCACCGTAACAACGTTGCCCGCGGCCACGGAAACTTCCACACCGGCGGGGACGGTAATGGGCATTCTACCAATTCTACTCATGTCAAATACCCTCCTTACCAGATAAACGCCAGGACTTCGCCGCCGACATGGGCCGCACGGGCAGCCTTGTCGGTCATAACGCCCTTGGACGTAGAAATGATGGCGATACCCAGGCCACGGAGCACCCGGGGCAGCTCGTCGGCGCCGGCATACACCCGCAGGCCGGGCTTGCTGACGCGGCGCAGGCCGGAGATGGCCTTCTCCTTACCGCCAACATACTTCAGAGTGATGCGGATGACACCCTGGGTGCCATCGTCAATGAGCTGATAGCTCTTGATGTAGCCCTCGTCCAGCAGGATCTGAGCGATGCTCTTCTTCATGTTGGAAGCGGGGACATCAACGGTCTCATGCTTGGCGTTGCTCGCGTTGCGGATGCGGGTCAGCATATCCGCAATGGGATCTGTGATGTGCATAATGAGAATCCTCCTTGTTTGAAGTTGCGGCCCTTTGACCCAGGGACCGCTGAGGCAGCGAGGTATCACTACGAATTTGGAGCGGCGCGAGAGCCGCACCGCGTAATTCGCAGTGACCTTTCGCCATCCTGTCGTTTGTAGAAACCGGTCTTGCCCGGTAACTGCCGGTAATGGGGCGGCGCGGCTTACCAGGAAGCCTTGCGCACGCCGGGGATCTCGCCCTTGTAAGCCATCTCGCGGAAGCAGATACGGCAGATGCCGTAGTCCCGGAGATAAGCGTGGGGGCGGCCGCAGATCTTGCAGCGGTTGTAGCGGCGGGTGGAGAACTTGGGCTCACCCTGCTGCTTGAGAATCATAGACTTCTTCGCCATTTTTTATTCCTCCTCAGCGCTCGAAGGGAGCGCCAACCAGCTCCAGCAGAGCCTTGGCCTCTTCGTCGGTCTGTGCGGTGGTGCAGATCACGATGTCCATGCCCCGGATCTTGTCGATCTTGTCGTACTCGATCTCGGGGAAGATCAGCTGCTCCTTCACGCCCAGGGCATAGTTGCCGCGGCCGTCGAAGCTGTTGGGGTTGATGCCGCGGAAGTCACGGACACGGGGCAGAGCCACGTTGAACAGACGATCCAGAAACTCCCACATCTTGTCGGAGCGCAGGGTCACCTTGGCGCCCACGGGCATGCCCTCACGGACCTTGAAGTTGGCCACGGACTTCTTGGCGTTGGTGATGATGGCCTTCTGACCGGTGATGGCAGCCAGGTCACGGGCCACAGCCTCCAGCACCTTGGCGTTGTCACGAGCCTCGCCGCAGCCCACGTTCACGACCACCTTGTCGATCTTGGGGATCTGCATCACGCTCTTGTACTCGAACTTCTTCATCAGAGCGGGAGCCACTTCCGCGATATACTTATCCTTCAGTCTTGCCATTGTATCCCACTCCTTTCTTACAGCTCAGCGCCGCACTTCTTGCAGATGCGGGCCTTCTTGCCGTCGGTAATCTTGTGGGCCACACGGGTGGCCTTGCCGCACTTGGGGCACACCACCTGGACCTTGGAGGCGTAGAGGGCGGCCTCGCGCTTGACGATGTTGCTCTCCTCGCCCTGCTTGCGGGCCTTCACGTGGCAGGTCACCATGTTGATGCCCTCGACAACCACCTTGGCCTCGCTGGGCACGGTGGACAGCACCTTGCCCTGCTTGCCCTTGTCCTTGCCGGACAGGACGACAACGGTGTCGCCCTTCTTCACATTCATAGCCATTTCTCTCTGTTCCTCCTTACACGACTTCGGGAGCCAGGGAAAGGATCTTCATGTAATCCTTGTCGCGCAGCTCACGAGCGACGGGCCCAAAGATACGGGTACCTCTGGGGTTCTTGTCGTCCTTGATCAG
>CALXDC010000093.1 GCA_944386975.1 uncultured Oscillospiraceae bacterium
GCCGCAGGTTCGAATCCTGTCACTCGGACCACCTTTCTTAGAAAAACCGCCTATTTAGGCGGTTTTTCTGCGTTTTTGCTTCGGTTTTTGCAATTTTGACGATTGTTGTTTTGCGGTGGTTCAAGGGGCAAAACAGCGGTAGGCGCATGAGCGAGGATAGCCGCCGAAACCGCCAAATCCCTAACCCATCCCTAACGGGAGAAATATCGCACTTTTGGGTGTAGAACAGTCAATCATTATGTTGCTTTCATAGTAGTTACATGATAGCATAAGGACAAGACTGTCATATTATGCCGATAGCCTGTACAGCATTGTCTTTTGCATAGACTATTAGGATTGTTTTGCAAGGAGTTTCACTATGGATGCACATAAAGCAATTATCACAAATATTTTCAATAACTCTACGCTTATAGAAGTACCCTTCTTCCAGCGATCCTATGTTTGGAAAGCGGATCTTTGGGCACGGATGATTGAAGATATGGAGTATATTGTCAAGACAAATAAGCCTCACTTCTTTGGATCTATCATTCTGAAAGAAGGTCGCAGACCACATCCTGGCGAAAATTTTACTGACTGCAGAACGATTGTAGATGGGCAGCAGCGACTGACAACCTTTCTTCTTTTTATGAAAGTTCTGTGTTTGAAACTCGGCCAATCTACGACTTTTGATTGCCAGTTTAGAATTATGGGGCAGTCAATTGCTTTGCGCCACGGGAGAAATGATATTGAAGCTTTCGAAAGAGTTATGGCTTCTACATCCGCAGATAAAATAGATAACCCTGCGCCTCAGTCCAGAATTATTGAAGCGTATAATTACTTTGTTGACCATATTGATGAGAATAAGCTTAACATTATGATGGTCATGATGAATGCCCAATTCGTGCGAATTGATTTGAATGCAGACGAGGACGAACAGCAAATTTTTAACACAATCAATTCTCTTGGCGTTAATTTGACAACCTCGGAACTGTTGAAAAACTACTTTTTCAGCAGAGATACCATTAGCGAATATGAGGCAAAATGGGCCTCTGTTTTTGAAAAAGATGATGATGCAAAATCCTATTGGGATACCGAGATTGAAACTGGTCGAATGAAGCGTGCCATCATTGACATCTTTTTTGATTCTTTCTTCCAGATTTTTATTCAGAACAAGCGATACAATATCAGCAATGACGATAAGATCATGTACGCCAGAGTTGATAGTTTGGCACAATCCTATCAGCATTTTATCGACCATTATTGCGGTGGAGACAAAAGCGTTATACTTAGCCAAATGAAGGATTATGCCATCTGTTTTAGAACTATATTTAATCCAGATACCTGTGGGGTAAGTATTCCGGGCACATTTGGTATTGAGCGTTTAAATATAATAATCTTTGGGTTAAAGACATCTACGCTCATTCCCTATACACTGTATATCGCTAAGAATGTGGATAGTGAGGATGAACGAAATGCCATGTATGGCATCCTGGAAAGCTACATCATGCGCAGAATGGTCGTTCATTCACTAACAAAAAACTATAACAACCTGTTCACTTCTCTGATTCGTAATGAGGTTTTGGATGCCACCTCTTTGGTAGCCAAGCTCCACAGCGGAAATGACGCAACAACATACATTCCTACTAATGAGGAGTTATTGGATGGGTTCCAAAAATCTAAGCTGACCAACCTGCAAACCAGAGGTATTCTTTACCTCATCGAAAGCTATATCCGTCCTGCAAATAGTGCAACTTTGCTTCTTGGCTTTGATGGGTATAGCTTGGAGCATCTCATGCCAAAGAAATGGAGAAACAACTGGTCCGCCTGCGCCTCAGATGAAATTGCAAAGCAAAGAGATTCGAAGCTACTCACATTAGGAAATCTTGCGATCATTCCTCAAGCGCTAAATGCATCAATACGAGATAGTGATTGGACTACAAAAAAGTCTGGAAAAGGTGCAAATAAGCCAGGGCTTGAAGCCTGCGCCAAGGGACTGGTTACCTTAAATGCTGTTTTATTGGAAGACGAATGGACAGAGGAAAAAATTGATGCCAGAGCTAAGTGGCTGCATGAGATAGCAGAAACTCTGTGGAATATTCAACCCTAAAACAAAGCATAGCGCCACGGAATGGTAATATCTCCGTTGGCGCTATGCTTGTTTCTTATCCCACCTTCTCGAACGGTATCACCTTGCACCGGCTCTCCTCCGGCGGGTCAGGCGGCTCGGGTTCCGGCTTGGCTGTGGCCGTCTCCATGAAGCCGCCGATCTTTTCCGCCGCACCTCTCTGCATATCGTTGGTGATGTGCGTATAGGTGTCGAGCGTAAACCCTGCGCTATAGTGGCCCAGCATGCTGGACAGCGTCTTCACATCCACGCCGCTGGATAGGGCCATCGTGGCGAAAGTGTGGCGCAGATCATGGAAACGAACATGCTCCTCGATACCGGCCTTCGCCAGCAGCTTCCGGTTGATCCTGGACACCGCGTCCGGGCTCCAGTAGCCGCCGGTGCGGGGCGACGGGAACATGATTGGGTTGTCTGGGTGCTGTTCATGCTCCTTCACCAGCATGTCCACCGCCTGCTGGGACAGCGCCACCTTTCGGACGGAGTTTTTGGTTTTCGGCTCCGTCACCACCAGTTCGCCGTCGATCCGAGTGACCTGCTTGCTCACCGATAAGATTCGGTCTTTCACATTCAGGTCATCCCACCGTAGTGCCAGCAGCTCTCCACGCCGCAGGCCGCTGGATAACTCCAGGAAGAACATGGGCAGGACGCCGTACTTCTCCGCCTCGCTGAGATATACCCCCAGTTTCTCCGGCGGGATGATGGTCATCTCCTTTTTCTCCTTGGG
>CALXDC010000094.1 GCA_944386975.1 uncultured Oscillospiraceae bacterium
CCCACCGCGCTCCTCCCGCAGACCCATAACCCTGCAAAAGGAAAAAGCTTCCATATTTAAAGCAAATACTGCCCCGAAATTTACAGGGCAAACTAAGGCAAACTTAAAAACGCAAGATAGCAAAACGTACAAAAAAACAAGGCGCAAAACAGGGATCTTCTGGGGAAAGCCTGGATTTTGAGGGGTTTGCAGTATCAAAAGGGGCAAACCTTTGCTCAAAGTGACGTAAGCGCAGAAAAAAAGCTGTGATATACTCATCCACACAGAAGAAATCATGGTATATTAACCAATTTTTCTTATTATCTGCCCAGCAAAATAGGAGGTTCCGCCGAGTTTGCCTTGGTATCGTTTGCCTCTTGCAAAAATGAGGAGGACCCCATTATGGCAACGCTGAAAGATATTGCGCGGGAGACGGGATTATCCATTTCCACAATTTCCAGAGTAATCAATGATCCCAGTTCAACCCGGGCCAGCGAAGAGAGCAAACGTAAGATCTGGAAGGCTGTAAGAATGCTGGGTTATGTACCTAATGCCTCCGCCAGACAGCTTCGGCTGGGGGAGGGCATCGAACAGGTTCCAGCAGCAGGCAACAAGATTTTGGCCTGTCTCACCACCAGGCCTTTTGCTTCCACCGATCCATTTTTCAACGAAATTACACAGGCGGTATCCAGTGCTGCCATTCAGAGAGGGTATGTTCTAAAATATCTAATTTCTTCCTACAATATGGACCCTCGCGAAATTCTCAAATCGTTGACAGACGATCACATTGCCGGAATCATTATTTTGGGCAAGGCCAAAACGGAGCTGCTTGTTTACCTTCATCAGCATTTCAATGTGACCATCTACTGCAGTTTGAATCCCAAGGAAAATTTTCGGTACAATCAAGTGGTCTGCGACGGTTTTTCCGCCTCCAAGGCCGCCGTACAGTATCTGATCGACCGCGGGCACAAAAAGATCGGTTATGTAGGTGAACTGGTGGATGAGGTGCGTTATAAAGGCTATCACAGTGCTTTGAAGGAAAACGGTCTGGAATTCAGTTGGAAACACATTGTGGAAAGCGAACTTGGAATGGACTCAGCCTGTGATCGGATCAAGAAAAAGCTGCAGTTGAACGATTTGCCAACCGCCCTGTTCTGTGCCAATGACGCCACTGCAATCGGAACTATGAAAGCTTTGAAGGAAATGAACCTCTCCGTCCCTCAGGACATCTCAGTCATCGGTATAGATGATATTGAGATGAGCCGCTACGTCTCCCCCATGCTGACCACCGTGTATATTCCTAAAACGGACCTAGGCACGGTATCCGCCCAGATGCTAATTGATTTGATTGAGGAACACTACAGCTCAGTTATGAAGATCGAGCTTCCCTATACCATTATTGAGAGGCAGACCGTCAGAAGGATTCGTCCTTAGCTGATGCTGCAGTTGGAAAGAAATCAGAGGAGGAAACACAATGAAACTGCTGATTACCAGTCCAGCTTTTTCCAATCCCCACATGCAGTCGCTGATTCAGTATGCCCGGGAGCAGGCGGATGAGGTGGTCCTCAATCCCTACGGCCGGACCATGACCGTGGATGAGCTGAAGACGGTGTGGGACGGCGTGAACGGCGTCATTGCCGGACTGGAGCCCTACAGCGCCCAGGTGCTGGAAGAGGCCCCCGCGTCCCTGAAGACCATCTGCCGCTTCGGTGTGGGCTATGACTCGGTGGATTTGGCTGCCGCCAAGGCCCGGGGCATTGCCGTGACCAACACGCCGGGCACCAACTCGGACGCGGTGGCCGATCTTGCCATCGGCATGATGATTGCCATCGCCCGCCACATCCCCCAGGGGGACAAGAGCGTGCGGGACGGCTCCTGGAAGCGCTACACCGGTTTGAGTATGGAGGGCAAAAAACTGGGCATTCTGGGTCTGGGGGCCATTGGAAAGGGTGTTGCCAAGCGGGCCGCCGGCTTCTCTATGGATGTGTACGCCTACGACCCCTATTTCGATGAGGCCTTCGCCGCCGCGCACGGAGTGAAGAAGGCCACTTTGGATGAGATTTTCACCCAGTGCGACTACATCACCCTTCACCTCCCTGTCCTGCCCGAGACCCAGGGCATCATCAACAAGGAGACCCTGGGCAAGATGAAGCCCACCGCGTACCTCATTAACGCCGCCCGCGGTCCTCTTGTGAAGGAGGACGACCTGTATGAGGCATTGAAGAATAACCAGATCATGGGCGCCGCCCTGGACGTCTACTCCCAGGAGCCCTTGAAGGACAGCCCCCTGTTCCAGCTGGACAACATTGTGCTTACCCCCCATATCGGCGGGAACACCCGGGAGGCCTCCTACGCCATGGGGAAGCTGGCCATCGACAACGCTTTGCAGATCCTGAAAGGCGAAAATTGTCGGTTCATTGTAAATCCCTGAGGTTCGGTCTGTACATTCGGGCAACCGATGTAAGATAAGCGGAAACCCAAAATTATTTGAAGGAGGATCTTTATGAAAAAACTTCTGTCTTTGGCTCTGGCAGCCTGCCTGGCTCTGTCTCTGGTGGCCTGCTCCAACAACGCGGGCGGCGGCTCCGGCTCCGGCGCCGGTTCTGGAAGCGGCTCCGGCTCCGGTGCTCCTGCCACTGACTTCCCCACCAAGCCCATCACCCTGATCTGTGCCTGGGCTGCCGGCGGCGGCTCCGACCAGATCTGCCGCGCCATCTCCACCGTTGCTGAAAAGTATCTCCCTGAGGCCATTGTGGTCCAGAACCGCGAGGGCTCCGGCGGCGTGATCGGCCTGACCGAGGCCTCCCGCGCCGACGCCGACGGCTACACCATCGCCCTGGCCACCACCGGCGTCTTCCTGACCCAGCCCCTGCTGACCGAGGTCTCCTACTCCCTGG
>CALXDC010000095.1 GCA_944386975.1 uncultured Oscillospiraceae bacterium
TTTGTTAATTAGAGATAAAAAAATATAGAATATAAAAAAATGAAACAATTTTGCGTATCTAAATTTGAATTTAGAAATTTAGCTTATACAAAATTGTGTAATGACTTTATATTCTATATTTTTCGTTTTAATCAAATTCGAAAAAGGGAAAAATGAGTCCGTCCCCAAAATCCCTCAATTCATCTCTTTTTTAATTATTCATCAACATGAGCTTATTATCAATTTTATTGACAATTTTTGCATAGTTAACTAATTCTTTTGACGTTTTCTTATTCACTTCTTTATCTGTTTTATACTTTATTTTATGTTCCAAACTAGCCCAGAAATCCATTGCTAGGGTTCGTATTTGTACTTCTACTTTTACATATATCGTTTGTTTTGATAAAGTAACTGGTACTTTAACAATCATATGATAACTTGAATATCCACTTTCTTTTGGATGATTTACATAGTCTTTTTCTTTTTCAATATGCATACCAGGTATTTCTTCAATTAGATTTCTTACTTTAAATATATCATCTTTTAATTGACATATAATTCTAATACCTGCTATATCATTGATATTTTCTATCATTTCTTTATATGTAAGCTCATAACCTTTTTTATTCATTTTATTAATAATACTGTTTGGTTGTTTTATTCTGGTATTTATGTGATCAATTAAATCATAATTATAAAATACTTTAAATTCTTTTTGCAATATATTCATTTTTGTTTCTAGTTCTGTAATTGCCATCTCATAAATTGTCATTATCTTTTCAAACGTAGTTGTCTTTTCTTCTATTTTTTCATCATAGCTTAAAAAATTCTTCATTTCCACAATCCCTAAATCTTTAACTTTATTTTTTTTCATTTTTTATCACAACTCCTCATAGGTCCTTATATTTGTTCCTATTTAGTATATGCATATACTATCTTAAAATTGTTTCTAAAAAATATTTTTATTGTGTTTTTTTGATGAACTTATAAGATGATTTTTATCTATCAAATCCTTTATCAATTTTAGCTTTTTTCACTTCTGGTATATCTTCTTTTTTAGCAACTTTAGCATTTTGAATTGCTTGTAATCTTTTTTGTTTATTTAATCTTTTATTTAATGACCCATTTATAATTTCTATACCTTTCGCTCTTTCATCTGATGGTATATTCCTTAATGTTTTAAATAATCCTAAATCCATACACATTCTTATAATTTCAATATCTTCATCATCTATTGTTCCATGGGTTTTTATATTTTTTTTAGACTCATAAATATATTCATTCTCTTCTCCCTTGGCTATTCTTAAGATTTTAGCCATTTCTCTTTTCTTTATATCTGGATTATATTTTTTAAAACATTTTATTAAAGTTTTAGATTGTTCTTCATCTATATCTCCCAAATATTTCATAAAAGTACTATCTGGTTGTTCCTCTTCTTTTGCCTTTCGATGAAGTTCTTTTACCATTTTATCAATAAATCTTTCTTTGACGTCTTTTAAATCAAATTTATTTTCTTCTCCTTCTTCTAATAGTTCAGAATATTCCCTTTCTATCCTTTCTGGCATTTTTACTTTTATCATTTCATTAATAGGTATTAATTGCTCCATTGCATATAAATTTATAGCTCCATTTGTTTTTTTATACATCAATGCACTATTTTTAGCTACATCTCTATATAATTCCTCATTGATTTTGTCTGTTCTTTTGAAAATACCAATAATTTTTTGTATTCGTTCAACAAATTCATTCTGTTGACCAAAATCTGTCATTAACTTATATACTCCTTTTAGCTCTTTACATATTGCATCTTCTTTTTCTTTATTATCATCTATTGTCCTTATAATTGCTAATCTACCCTCTGCTTGTAAATCGGCATCTTGTAAAATTCCTATCGTTTCTTCGTCTGGTAACTGTTTTGCAATGTCAACAGCCACCGCATCAGGTATTTCTTCTGAATCAGCAGCTTGCACCGCTGATTCAACTAGTATATCTGATGATATTACTTCTTCCTTATTTAGTTCCGCTATAATATCTTTTCTTCTATCAGGAGAACATTTACTTAATATTTCCAAGATTTGATTAATAGTTTCTTCTTTGCTCACCTCTATAGTTTCGTCCTTAATAGGGTCTATTACCTTTTCTTTAACCTCTTCTTTAGGAGTTATTTCTTTTGTATTTTTTTCAATTGTCTTTTGTAATGTTTCTATCATCTCTTTAAATTTCATATTTATCTCCTATTTCACTTCATTACCATAAAAACTATCTAATAAGATTTGTTTTATTTCTGATACTAATGGCACCCTTGGGTTAGCAGTTGTACATTGGTCTTCAAATGCTCTATCTGCTAACATATCTACTTTTGATAAAAAGTCTTGTTCATCAATTCCAGCATCTTTAAATGATTTTGGAATATTCATATGTTCGTTCATTTGTTTTATCTTTTCAATTAAACTAAAAATTCCTTCTTCTACATTATTTGCATTTAATCCCACTTTTTTAGCCATTTCATAATATTTTTGATCAGCTATAAAATATTCATATTTAGGAAATGAAACAAATTTTGTTGGCTTTGTGCTATTGTATCTTACAACATATGGCAATAAAATTGCATTGATTCTTCCATGTGGTAAATGGAATTCTGCACCAATCTTATGTGCCATCGAATGGTTCACTCCTAAAAAGGCATTTGTAAATGCCATACCTGCAATAGTACTTGCATTATGCATTTTTTCACGTGCTATTTTATTATTCCCATCATCATATGCTTGTTCTAAATATTTAAACACCAATTCTACAGCTTTTTCAGCTAGTCCATCTGTGTAATCTGATGCCATATTTGAAACATATGCTTCTAATGCATGAGTTAATACATCCATTCCTGTATCTGCTGTAACTGATTTTGGTAAACTCATAACTAAGTCTGGATCTATAATAGCCACATCTGGTGTTAACTCATAATCTGCTAATGGATATTTTTTATTTTTCTCTTTATCTGTTATTACAGCAAATGATGTAACTTCAGAACCTGTCCCTGATGTTGTTGGTATTGCTACCATTTTACATTTTTCTCCTAATTTTGGAAATTTATAAGTACGTTTTCTAATATCCATAAATTTTAGTTTTAAGCCTTCTAAATTTGCATCTGAATGCTCATATAATAGCCACATTCCTTTTGCTGCATCAATTGGACTTCCTCCACCTAAAGCAATGATAACATCTGGTTTAAAATTTTTCATTACTTCTACGCCCTTCATAATTGTGTCAAATGATGGGTCTGATTCTACATCACTAAAAATTTCTGAATGTACATATTTTTGCCTTTTTCTTAAATGATATAAAATTTTATCCACATACCCTAAATTTATCATTCCTTGATCTGTTACAATAAATGCTCTTTCAATATTTGGCATTTTCTCTAAGTAAGCAATTGAACCTGCTTCAAAATATATTTTTTCTGGAACTTTAAACCATTGCATATTAACCCTCCTATTTGCAACTCTTTTTATATTAATTAAGTTTACTGATGATACATTAGCTGTGGTAGAATTACCACCAAAAGATCCACACCCTAATGTTAATGATGGCATATTTGTATTATATATATCACCAATTGCTCCATGTGTTGATGGAGAGTTTACAATAATTCTTCCAGCTTTCATTGTTTCTGAAAATTTTAGAATAGTTTCTTTATTTTCAGAATGAATAACTGCTGAGTGTCCTAATCCACCAAATTCTAGCAATCTTTCTGCCAATGGTATTCCTTCATTTTCATCTTTTACAATATAATAAGTCAATACTGGACTTAATTTTTCTTTAGAAAATGGATAATCTTTTCCTACACCTGTTTCATAAGCTACTAAAACCTTTGTATGTTCTGGAACATAAAATCCTGCTTCTTTTGCAATTGTATGAGGATATTGTCCCGGTACATGAGATTTTAATTTGTAATCTCCATTTTCTAATCTATCAAACATACTATTTGCTAATTTTTGCCTTTCTTCTTCATTCAAGAAATAACAACCTGCTTGTTTCATTAAATCTTCAAATCTATAATGAATTTCTTCATCCACAATAACTGCTTGCTCTGATGCACAAATCATACCATTATCAAATGCTTTTGACATAACTAAGTCATTTACAGATGTTTCTAATTTTGCAGTTTTATCAATATAGCATGGAACATTTCCAGGTCCTACACCTAATGCTGGCTTTCCACACGAATAAGCTGACTTAACCATACCTGTACCGCCTGTTGCTAAAATCAAATTTACATCCGGATGGTTCATTAATAGTCTTGTTGCTGTAACACTTGGTTTTTCAATCCATAAAATACAATT
>CALXDC010000096.1 GCA_944386975.1 uncultured Oscillospiraceae bacterium
CTGCGCTGCGACTTCAACGTGCCCATGGCCAAGGACGGCAGCGGCGTCATCACCGACGACAAGCGCATCCGGGCCGCTCTGCCCACCATCCAGTACCTGCTGGACCAGGGCGCCGCGGTAATCGCCTGCTCTCACATGGGCAAGCCCGCCGCCACCTTCGAGTCCTACGCCAAGAAGCAGGCGGAGAAGGGCAAGGAGGCCACGGAGGAGTCCTGGAAGAAGTCCCTGAAGGCCCTGTCCCTGGCCCCTGTGGCCAAGCGTCTCAGCGAGCTTCTGGGCAAGGATGTGATCATGGCCGCCGACGTGGTGGGCGAGGACGCCAAGGCCAAGGCCGCCGCTCTGCAGCCCGGCCAGATCCTGCTTTTGGAGAACACCCGCTTTGAGAAGGGTGAGACCAAGAACGATCCCGCTCTGGCCAAGGCCATGGCCGACATGGCTGAGGTCTACGTGTCCGACGCCTTCGGCGCCGTTCACCGCGCCCATGCCTCCACCGCCGGTGTGGCCGACTACCTGCCCGCCGTCAGCGGCTTCCTCATCCAGAAGGAGCTGGAGATCATCGGCGGCGCGCTGGCCGACCCCAAGCGTCCCCTGGTGGCCATTCTGGGCGGCAGCAAGGTGTCCTCCAAGATCGGCGTCATCAACAACCTCCTGGAGATCGCCGATACCATTATCATCGGCGGCGGCATGACCTACACCTTTATCAAGGCCATGGGCGGCAGCATCGGTAAGAGCCTTCTGGAGGCCGACTGGCTGGACTACTGCCGGGATATGATGAAGAAGGCGGAGGAGAAGGGCGTGAAGTTCCTGCTGCCCTCCGACACCGTCTGCGCCAAGGAGTTCTCCGCCGACGCGGAGCCCATGGTGGTGGACAGCATGTCCATCCCCGAGGACTGCATGGGCATGGACATCGGCCCCAAGTCCATTGCCGCCTACGCCGACGCGGTGAAGGACGCCGGCACCATCATCTGGAACGGGCCCATGGGCGTGTTTGAGTTCCCCGCCTTTGCCAAGGGCACCGAGGCCGTGGCCAAGGCTCTCAGCGAAACCAACGCCATCACCATCATCGGCGGCGGCGACAGCGCGGCGGCGGTGCAGCAGCTGGGCTATGCCGACAAGATGACCCACATCTCCACCGGCGGCGGCGCTTCTCTCGAATTCATGGAGGGCAAGGAGCTGCCCGGCGTGGCCTGCCTTCTGGATAAGTAAAGAGGGGATTGCATCCCCCCTTTAGATTCCCCCTCACCAGTGTGCGCACTGGTGACGCCGCCCAGGGCGGCTGAGTCATGGTGTTTTTCGGGAAAGTGAATTTTCCGAAAAACCATTGGATGAACTGCTGACAGCGGCGCTCTTTGCGGGATGAGATCCCGCGAAGAGCAGCCGGATGTTCCTACATGAGATGCTGTGATCCCACGGGGTGCGCGCCCCGATTTGATATAGGACAAACGAAAATATAATATTTGCCAAACAGGAGAAAACAAGTCATGAACCGTAGATACCGCAAGACGATCATCGCCGGCAACTGGAAAATGAACAAGACCGCCACCGAGACCAAGAAGTTCGCCGAGGAGCTGAAGACCATGCTCCCCAAGGCCAAGTGGTGCGACGTGGTGGTGTGCGTGCCCTTCGTGAACATCCCCGCCGCCATCCGCGCCTTCAAGGATATGCGTGTGGCCATCGGCGCTGAGGACCTGTTCTATGAGAAGAGCGGCGCTTACACCGGCGAGGTGTCCGCCGACATGCTGAAGGACCTGGGCGTCAAGTACGTCATCATCGGCCACAGCGAGCGCCGTCAGTACTTCGGCGAGACCGACGTCACCGTCAACAAGAAGGTGTTGGCCGCTCTGGAGGTGGGCCTCCATCCCATCATCTGCGTGGGCGAGACCCTGGAGCAGCGTGAGATGGGCATCACCATGGAGCTGATTGCCCTGCAGACCAAGGCCGCCTTCGCCGGCGTGCCCGCCGAGAAGGCCCGCAAGTGCGTCATCGCCTACGAGCCCGTGTGGGCCATCGGCACCGGCAAGACCGCCACCGCCGAGCAGGCCAACGAGGTCTGCAACGCCATCCGCGCCACCATCCGCCACCTGTACGGCGCCCGCGTGGCCCGCAGCGTCACCATCCAGTACGGCGGCAGCATGAATCCCGCCAACGCTGCCGAGCTGCTGGCCCAGCCCGACGTGGACGGCGGCCTCATCGGCGGCGCTGCCCTGGTGCCTGAGAAATTCACCGCGATTATTAACGCTGCCAACCAGGAGTAATTTCTCCTGATAGGAAGCGCCCCTCAGGGCGTGTCCTGCCCGACGTTCCTGCAAAGGGAAGAGCGGAGGCGAGGGACTTTCCTCCGTCCCGGCTCTTCCCTTTTGCTTTTACTCAGCGAAGAAAGGGTTTGTATGAAAAAAACGCCGACTACATTGATTATTATGGACGGCTTCGGCCTCAATCCCTCGGATGAGAGCAACGCCGTCGCTACCGCAAAAACTCCCGTTCTGGACAACCTCTTCGCCACCTGCCCCCACACCACCCTGTCCGCCAGCGGCCTGGACGTGGGTCTGCCCGACGGGCAGATGGGCAACAGCGAGGTGGGCCACACCAACATCGGCGGCGGCCGGGTGGTGTTCCAGGACCTGCCCCGGATCTCCCGGTCCATCGACGACGGCAGCTTCTTTGAGAATCCTGCCTACGTCTCCGCCATGGACGCCTGCCTCAAGAACGACAGCTCCCTCCACCTCTACGGTCTTCTGAGCGACGGCGGCGTCCACTCCCACACCACCCACCTGTGGGCCCTTTTGAAGATGGCCAAGATCCGGGGCCTCAAGAAGGTGTACATCCACGCCTTCCTGGACGGCCGCGACGTGTCCCCCACTAGCGGCAAGGGCTTTGTGGCCGAGGCCGTGGAGAAGTGCAAGGAGATCGGCGTGGGCAAGGTGGCCACCGTCATGGGCCGCTACTACGCCATGGACCGCGACAAGCGCTGGGACCGCCTGGAGCGGGCCTATGACGCCATGGTCTACGGCACCGGCATCCAGAACAGCGACCCCGTGGACGCCGTGGCCCAGAGCTACAAGGCCGGCGTCACCGATGAGTTCGTGGAGCCGGTGGTCTGCGACAAGGACGGCACCATCTCCGACAACGACTCCATCATCTTCTTCAACTACCGTCCCGACCGGGCCCGGGAGATCACCCGCGCCTTCGTGGACCCCGATTTTGACGGCTTCAAGCGCCAGTTCTTCCCCGTGACCTACATCTGCACCACCGAGTACGACGCCTCCATGCCCAATGTGCAGGTGGCCTTCCCCCGTGTGGCGGTGAAGAACGGCCTGGGCGAGTATCTGAGCCATCTGGGCCTCACCCAGCTGCGCATCGCCGAGACCGAGAAGTACGCCCACGTCACCTTCTTCTTCAACGGCGGCGTGGAGACCGTGTACCCCGGCGAGGACCGGGTGCTGGTGAACTCCCCCAAGGTGGCCACCTATGACCTCCAGCCGGAGATGAGCGCCGTAGAGGTCACCGACAAGTGCGTGGAGCGCATTGAGAGCGGCGCCTACGACGTGGTGATCCTGAACTTCGCCAACTGCGACATGGTGGGCCACACCGGCGTATTTGACGCAGCGGTGAAGGCGGTGGAGACCGTGGACACCTGCGTGGGCCGGGTGGTGGAAGCCACCAAGAAGATGGGCGGCATCGCCATGATCACCGCCGACCACGGCAACGCCGAGGAGATGGCCAAGCCCGACGGGTCCCCCATGACCGCCCACACCACCAACCTGGTGCCCTTCATCGTGGTGGGCGCCGCGGTGGAGCTACACCCCGGCCGCCTGGCGGACATCGCCCCCACCATCCTGGACGTGATGGGCCTGGAGTGCCCCCCGGAGATGGACGGCAAAACCCTCATCGAAAAATAACCCCTTCTCCGCCCCGGCGGGGAGGGAAGAAGCCTCTGCAGAAGCTGCGCTTTTGCAGAGGCTTCTTGTTTTTTCTCCCTCCGGAAAACCTTTCTTCCGCCCTCCGGCTTGATTTTTCGGGGAAAGTCAGGCATACTGATACCAAGCAGATAAAACATCCCAGGAGGTGCTTATGGAGCGTATCAGCAAGGAAAACTACTATCTGGACATTGCCGAAACCGTCATCGGCCGGGCCACCTGCCTGCGCCGATGCTACGGCGCCATCATCGTGAAAAACGACGAAATTATTGCCACCGGCTACAACGGCGCCCCCCGGGGGCGAAAAAACTGTGTGGACCTGGGCTATTGCGCCCGGGAGGCCCTGAAGGTGCCCCGAGGCCAGCGCTATGAGCTGTGCCGCAGCGTCCACGCCGAGGCCAACGCCATCATCTCCGCCGCCCGGCGGGACATGGTGGGCGGCACGCTGTATCTGGCGGGGAAGGACGCCGCCACCGGGCAGATCCTCCCCGACGCCACCTCCTGCTCCATGTGCCGCCGCCTCATCATCAACGCCGGCCTCAGCCGGGTCATCATTCGCACCTCCCCCACGGAGTATCAGGTGGTGGAGGTATCCAGCTGGGTGGAGGAGGACGACTCTCTGCCCCCGGACCTGCCGTCCTGCGAAAGCTGCGGCGGCTGCTGCTGAGAGGAGGTTTTTCCCATGCTGACCCCCGCCGTCACCGACGCCTACGTCGCCATTCTCCAGGAGGAGCTGCTGCTGGCCACCGGCTGCACCGAGCCCATCGCCCTGGCCTACTGCGCCGCCAAAATGCGCCAGGTCCTGGGCGCTCTGCCCCAGCGGCTGCGGGTAGAGGTGTCCGGCAACATCATGAAGAACGTCAAAAGCGTCATCGTCCCCAATACCGGCGGCCGCAAGGGCATCAAGGCCGCCGTGGCCGCCGGCATCGTGGCCGGGGACGCGGACCGGCTGCTGCAGGTGATCTCCGCCGTGCCGGAGGACCGGCACGCCGCCATTGCCGCCTTTGAGGAGAACACCCCCACCGAGGTCCTCTGCCCCGACACGCCCTACCTGCTGGACATCCGCATCACCGGCTGGGCCGGGGAGGACGAGGCGGCGGTCCGCATCGCCAACAACCACAGCAACATCGTTTTCATCTCCAAAAACGGACAGGTCCTGCTGGAGAAGGAGATTACCGACTCCGCCGAGGACAGCCTCACCGATAAAAGCGTTCTCAACGTGGCGGACATTCTGGAATTTGCCAACACGGTGGACCTGAGCCGGGTGGAGGAGCTTTTGGAGCGGCAGGTGCGGTGCAACTGCGCCATCGCCGAGGAGGGGCTGAAGGGCACCTGGGGAGCCAACATCGGCTGGGTCCTCCTCAGCGACTATCCCCAGGACATCAAGACCGAGGCCCGGGCCTGGGCCGCCGCCGGATCCGACGCCCGGATGAGCGGTTGTGAGATGCCGGTGGTGATTCTCTCCGGCTCCGGCAATCAGGGGATCACCGCCTCGGTGCCGGTGGTGCGCTACGCCAAGCACCTGAAGGTCTCCCGGGACAAGCTCTACCGGGCTCTTCTGGTCAGCGACCTGGTGACGGTCCACCAGAAGACGGGCATCGGCCGCCTCTCCGCCTACTGCGGGGCGGTGAGCGCCGGGGTGGGGGCCGGGGCCGGCATCGCCTATCTCATGGACGGCAGCCGGGACGCGGTGGCCCACACCATCGTCAACGCCCTGGCCATCATCTCCGGCACCATCTGCGACGGGGCCAAGCCCTCCTGCGCGGCGAAGATCGCCGCCAGCGTGGACGCGGGGATTCTGGGCTACCGGATGTACTGCCACCGCCAGGAATTCAAGTCCGGCGACGGCATCGTCACCAAGGGAGTGGACAATACCATCCGCAACATCGGCCTTCTGGCCAAGGAGGGCATGCACCAGACGGACCGGACCATCCTGGACATTATGACCCACCGCTGCGAATAATCGGTTTTTCTGAGAAAAGGCGGCTTTGCCGCCTTTTCCAACTTGTTTTATCAATGGGGAGCACACATCATGCGCTACAACGCAGAACTCATCGCCGTGGGCACCGAGCTGCTCCTCGGCAACATCGCCAACGCCCCAGCCGTTTGAAAACGGCCGGGGACCCCAATTGATTTCACATCCTCGGGCGGAGTGAATCCGCCCTGCGGAAATTCTTCGCTGACGCTGCGAATTTACGGCGCACTTGCGCCGTGGTCCGTGTTGGCGACGGGAGGTATAAAAATATGCACTACAACGCAGAGCTCATCGCCGTGGGCACCGAGCTGCTCCTCGGCAACATCGCCAACGCCCCAGCCGTTTGAAAACGGCCGGGGGCCCCAATTGATTTCACATCCTCGGGCGGAGTGAATCCGCCCTGCGGAAATTCTTCGCTGACGCTGCGAATTTACGGCGCACTTGCGCCGTGGTCCGTGTTGGCGACGGGAGGTATAAAAATATGCACTACAACGCAGAGCTCATCGCCGTGGGCACCGAGCTGCTCCTCGGCAACATCGCCAACACGGACGCCCAGATGCTCAGCGAGGGTCTCTCGGCTCTGGGCATCGACGTCTACTACCACACCGTGGTGGGCGACAACCCCCAGCGGCTCCGGGAGGCCCTGGAGATCGCCCGGAAGCGGGCCAACATCATCATCACCACCGGCGGCCTGGGGCCCACCTACGACGACCTCACCAAGCAGACCATCTGCGAGACCTTCGGGCTGCCCCTGGAGTTCCATGAGGACATCTGGCAGGAGATCGTCTCCTACTTCCAGCGGCGGATGAAGGGAGGGCAGATCACAGAGAACAACCGCCAGCAGGCCATGCTGCCGGCGGGCTGCACCGTCTTCGACAACCCGGTGGGCACCGCCCCCGGCTGCGCCTTTGAGAAGGACGGCGTCCGGGTGCTGATGCTCCCCGGCCCCCCCTACGAGTGCCGCTACATGTTCACCCACCGGGCGGTGCCCTACCTCCGGGCGCTCACCCACGAAAAGATTTTCAGCCACGAGCTGCGGATCTTCGGCATGGGGGAGTCCCAGGTGGAGGCGGTGCTCCACGAGATGATGGTGAAGGGAGCCAATCCCACCCTGGCTCCCTACGCCAAAACCGGCGAGGTACTGCTCCGGGCCACCGCCAAGGCCCCCACCCAGGAGGAGGCGGAGGAGATGCTCCGGCCCATGGTGGAGCGGGTGAAGGCGACCCTGGGCGATATCGTATACGGGGAGGATGTGGCGTCTCTGGAGGAGGCGGTGCTGGCCATTTTGAAGGAGCAGGGGAAAACCGTCTCCTTTGCCGAGAGCTGCACCGGCGGGCTTCTCGCCAAGCGGCTGACGGATCTGCCGGGGGCCTCCCAGGTGTTCCGGGGCGGCGTGGTATCCTATACCAATGCGGTAAAGGCGGCGGCCCTGGGGGTGGACGAGGCCCTGCTGGCGGAGTACGGCGCGGTGTCGGAGCCGGTGGCCAAGGCCATGGCCGAGGGCTGCCGGAGGCTCTGCGGCAGCGACCTGGCCGTGTCGGTCACCGGGGTGGCCGGACCCGACGGCGACGACCGGGGCAACCCGGTGGGCACCGTGTTCCTGGGTCTCAGCACCGGAGCGGAAACTATCTGCCGGCAGGTGGATCTGAGCCGGGGCCGCAGCCGGGGCCACATCCGCCACATCGCCGCCAGCCACGCCTTCGACCTGCTCCGCCGCGCCCTTCTGGACCTGCCCCTCTGAGGGACGCGCCGCAGTACGTTCCGTTTTGCCCCTCCTATCGTAAAAATTTTTGGAAAAAACGAAAAAAGCCGAAAGGAACATTTACAATAGAGCCCTTTCGTGATATAGTGTACCTGTATGAATACCGGCTTTCGGCGTCCGTTTCCCGGAGAACGCCAAAGCAGTATCAATAGAAAACAGGAGGATGTATTCTATGGCAAGAAAGTTCAAGTCCATGGACGGCAACACCGCGGCAGCGCATGTTTCCTATGCGTTTTCCGAGGTGGCGGCGATCTACCCGATCACTCCGTCCAGCCCCATGGCGGACCTGGTGGACCAGTGGTCTGCCAACGGACTGAAGAACATCTTCGGCACCCAGGTGAAGGTTGTCGAGATGCAGTCTGAGGCCGGCGCCGCCGGTGCGGTCCACGGCTCCCTGGGTGTCGGCGCCCTCACCAGCACCTACACCGCTTCTCAGGGCCTGCTGCTGATGATTCCCAACATGTACAAGATTGCGGCCGAGCAGCTGCCCACCGTGTTCCACGTCTCCGCTCGTACCGTCTCCACCCACGCCCTGAACATCTTCGGCGATCACTCCGACGTGATGGCCTGCCGTCAGACTGGCTTCGCCATGCTGGCCGAGGGCAACGTTCAGGAGGTCATGGACCTCTCTCCTGTGGCCCATCTGTCCGCCATCAGCGGCAAGGTGCCCTTCATCAACTTCTTCGACGGTTTCCGCACCTCCCACGAGATCCAGAAGGTGGCCGTGTGGGATTACGAGGACCTGAAGGACATGTGCGACATGGAGGCTGTTGAGGCTTTCCGTAAGCACGCCCTCAACCCCGAGCACCCCAACATGCGCGGTTCCCACGAGAACGGCGACATCTTCTTCCAGCACCGTGAGGCCTGCAACAAGTACTATGATGCTCTGCCCGCCGTGGTGGAGAAGTACATGGCCAAGATCAACGAGAAGCTGGGCACCGACTACAAGCTGTTCAACTACTACGGCGCCGCTGACGCTGACCGCGTCATCATCGCCATGGGCTCCATCTGCGACGTGACCGAGGAAGTCATCGACTACCTGAACGCTCACGGCGAGAAGGTGGGTCTGGTGAAGGTCCGCCTGTACCGTCCCTTCGCGGCGGACAAGCTGATCGAGGCCATCCCCGCTACCGCCAAGAAGATCGCCGTCCTGGATCGTACCAAGGAGCCCGGCTCCCAGGGCGAGCCTTTGTACCTGGATGTGGTCACCGCTCTGGCCAACGCCGGTATGAACGATGTGACCATCATCGGCGGTCGCTACGGCCTTGGTTCCAAGGATACTCCTCCCAGCAGCGTGTTCGCTGTCTATGAGGAGCTGAAGAAGGACGCTCCCAAGCGCCAGTTCACCATCGGTATCGTGGACGACGTCACCAACCTCAGCCTGCCCGAGGTTCCCGCTCCCAACACCGCTGCAGAGGGTACCATCGAGTGCAAGTTCTGGGGTCTCGGCGGCGACGGCACCGTGGGCGCCAACAAGAACTCCATCAAGATCATCGGCGACCACACCGACAAGTACATCCAGGCTTACTTCCAGTATGACTCCAAGAAGACCGGCGGCGTGACCATCAGCCACCTGCGCTTCGGCGACAAGCCCATCAAGAGCCCCTACTACATCAACAAGGCTGACTTTGTGGCCTGCCACAACCCCAGCTATGTGACCAAGGGCTTCAAGATGGTCAACGACGTGAAGCCCGGCGGTACCTTCCTCATCAACTGCCAGTGGGATTTCGATGAGCTGTGCCACCACCTGAACGCCGAGGCCAAGCAGTACATCGCCAAGAACAACATTCAGCTCTACACCATCAACGCCATCGACCTGGCTGCTCAGGTGGGTATGGGCAAGCGCACCAACACCATCCTGCAGTCCGCCTTCTTCACTCTGGCCAAGGTGATGCCTGAGGCCGAGGCCATCCAGTACATGAAGGACGCCGCCACCAAGTCCTACTCCAAGAAGGGCATGGACGTGGTTGCCAACAACCACAAGGCCATTGACGCCGGCGCCACCGCCTTCAAGAAGATCGACGTTCCCGCCGACTGGGCCAACGCCGTGGACAACAAGGAAGAGCACGCCCTGGAGGGCAAGAGCGAGCTGGTCAAGATGGTCAAGGATATCCTCCTGCCCGTTGGCCGCATGGACGGCGACAGCCTGCCTGTTTCCGCCTTCGTCGATCACGTGGACGGTCAGTTCGAGCAGGGCGCCAGCGCCTACGAGAAGCGCGGCGTAGCCGTTCTGGTTCCCACCTGGGATCCCAGCAAGTGCATCCAGTGCAACACCTGTGCTTATGTCTGCCCCCATGCTACCATTCGTGCTTTCGCCCTCAATGATGAGGAAGTGAAGAACGCCCCCGAGGGCACCAAGATGGTGGACATCAAGGCCGGCAAGGGCAAGGGCATCTACAAGTACGCCATCGGCGTCAGTCCTCTGGACTGCATGGGCTGCGGCGTCTGCGTGGAGGCCTGCCTCGCCAAGGAGAAGGCCATCACCATGGTGCCTCAGGAGCAGGAGGCTGCTCAGCAGCCCGTCTGGGATTACCTGGTCAAGACCACCCAGAAGCCCGACATGGTGGACAACACCGTCAAGGGCAGCCAGTTCCGCAAGCCCATGCTGGAGTTCTCCGGCTCCTGCGCCGGCTGCGCCGAGACCAGCTATGCCCGCCTGATCACCCAGCTGTTCGGCGATCGGATGTACATCTCCAACGCCACCGGCTGTTCCTCCATCTGGGGCGGCCCCGCCGCTACCAGCCCCTACTGCACCAACGAGGAGGGCCACGGTCCTGCATGGTGCAACAGCCTGTTCGAGGACAACGCTGAGCACGGCCTCGGCATGTACATCGGCCAGAAGACCATCCGCAACAGCCTGATTGCCAAGCTGGAGGAGATGGCTCAGAACGAGAAGACCTCCGAGGAGGCCAAGGCTGCCATCGCCAAGTTCATCGAGACCAAGGAAGACGGCGCCGCCAACCAGGAGGCCACCAAGGCTCTGGTTGCCGAGCTGGAGAAGGCCGCTGCTGCCGGCTGCCCCGTTGCCAAGGATGTCCTCGCCAAGAAGGAGTATCTGAACAAGAAGTCCGTGTGGATCTTCGGCGGCGACGGCTGGGCCTACGACATCGGCTACGGCGGTCTGGACCACGTCCTGGCTTCCGGCGAGGATGTCAACGTGTTCGTCTTCGATACCGAGGTGTACTCCAACACCGGCGGTCAGGCCTCCAAGGCCTCCAACATCGGCCAGGTGGCTCAGTTCGCCGCTGCCGGTAAGGAGATGAAGAAGAAGAGCCTGAGCGAGATCGCCATGCAGTATGGCTACGTGTACGTGGCGCAGGTGGCCATGGGCGCCAACACCGCTCAGACCATCAAGGCCATCACCGAGGCCGAGGCCTATCACGGTCCTTCCCTGATCATCGGCTACGCTCCCTGCGAGATGCACAGCATCAAGGGCGGCATGATGAACTGCCAGAAGGAGATGAAGAAGGCTGTGGATTGCGGCTACTGGAACATGTTCCGGTTCAACCCCGCTGCCAAGGCCGAGGGCAAGAACCCCTTCACTCTGGACAGCAAGGCGCCCGCCGGCGGTTACCAGGAGTTCCTGCTGAACGAGGCCCGCTATGCCCGTCTGACCCGGGAGTTCCCGGAGCGCGCCGAGGTTCTCTTCGCCCGCAACGAAGAGGCCGCCAAGGAGCGTTACGAGCACCTGACCAGACTGACCGAGCTGTACAAGTAATCGAAGTTGCAGCAAGCCCCCGCGCGCATCATGCGCGCGGGGGCTTTTCCCTATAGAAAGGAAGGGATACCCACGTATCAGGACATGTTAGAGTCCCTGTCCAGGGAACAGCTGGTGGAGTTGCTGTCTCTCTACGCTAAAAACTGGCTGGCCATGGACGGGGTGTGGTTTCAATCTGTAGAGCGGAAATTCGGCATGGACGAAGCCATGGTTCACGACGCCGAGGCCTGGAAGCGGTTTACCGTCATTGAGGCCCGACGAATCAAAGCTTTTCTCGGCCTCCCGGAGTGCCCGGGGCTGGAGGGATTGGCCAAAGCTCTGTCCCTGCGGTTTTACGCCAACCTCAACCGGGACGGTGTGGAGATTACAGGGAACACCCTCACCTACCGGGTAAAGGAGTGCCGGGTCCAGTCCGCCCGGAGACGGAAGGGGATGCCGCTCCATCCCTGCCGCCCGGTGGGACTCATCGAGTATGCCGGTTTCGCCCGAGAGATTGACGACCGTATTACCTGCCAGTGTCTCAGCTGCTATCCGGAGATCCACGATCCGGAATGCAGCTGCGTCTGGCAGTTTACGCTCCAGGAGGACGACGTGATCCCCGGAAACAAATAAAAAGCGATGGAGGATTGCAGGATATGCAATCCTCCATCGCTTTTTCTCTAAAACTCCAATTGGTTGTGCTCGAAGCCGCCCCGTCTTACCGGCCCAGCTTGGCCCGCAGCTCCGCGCCCTTCTCCTCGTAACCCGGCTTGCCCAGGAGGGCGAACATGTTCTTCTTGTAAGCTTCCACGCCGGGCTGATCGAAGGGATTCACCCCCAGCAGATAGCCGCTGAGACCGCAGGCGTACTCGAAGAAGTAGATGATCTCACCCAGGGTGTAGGCGTTCTTCTGTCCCACCTTCACGATCATGTTGGGCACACCGCCCTCCACATGGGCAAGCAGAGTGCCGTCCATGGCCTGGGTGGCAATGTAGTCCATGTCCTTGCCCGCCAGGAAGTTGAGCCCGTCGCCGTCAGCCTCGTCATAGGGCACCTTCAGGTCGGCGGCGGAGGGACCGAAGCGGACCACCGTCTCAAAGAGGTGCCGCTCCCCCTGCTGGATGTACTGGCCCATGGAGTGGAGATCCGCGGTGAACTCCACGCTGGCGGGGAAGATGCCCTTGTTCTCCTTGCCCTCGCTCTCGCCGTAGAGCTGCTTCCACCACTCGGTCATGAACCGGAAGGCGGGCTCATAAGCGGCCAGAATCTCGATTTTCTTCCCCTTCTGATACAACTCGTTGCGGGCGGCGGCGTACTGCCAGGCGGGATTGGCGTCAAAGTCCGCCTTCCGGCAGGTCTCCATCATTTCCGCCGCGCCGGCCATCAGCTGCTCGATATCCACACCGGCCACGGCGATGGGCAGCAGGCCCACGGCGGTGAGAACACTATAGCGGCCGCCCACGTCGTCGGGCACCACATAGGTGTCATACCCCTCGGCGTCGGCCAGACTCTTCAGAGCGCCCCGCGCCTTGTCGGTGGTGGCGTAGATGCGCCCTGCCGCCTCAGCCTTGCCGTACTTCTTCTCCAGCGCGGCCTTGAAGAACCGGAAGGCCACAGCGGGCTCGGTGGTGGTGCCGGACTTGGAGATCACGTTGACGGAGAAATCCTCATCGCCGATGAGGTCCATGATCTCCTGGAGGTAGTCGGCGGAGAGGCCGCAGCCTACGAAATAGATGTTGGGGGTGTCCTTTTTCTTCAAGTTATAGTTGGGGGAGCAGAGGAAATCGATGGCGCCCTTGGCCCCCAGATAGGAGCCGCCGATGCCGATGACCACCAGCGCCTTGCTGTCGCTCTGGATCTTCTTGGCGGCAGCCTGGATACGGGCAAACTCCGCCTTGTCGTAGTCCCGGGGCAGGTTCACCCAGCCCACAAAATCATTGCCCCGGCCCGTGGCCTCCTGAAGCCAGGTGTGGGCCTGCTGCAGACCGGGGACAAACTCAGATACCTTACCGGCAGCCTTGCTGTAATCAACAGAAATCATTTCTCGTTTCTCCTCTCGAAATGAGTAATTTGGATTCTTTTTATAGTATAGCACAGTGGGCGGGAGGGATACAATAGGAAACCTTCGAAGAAATTGGAATTCCCGCGCCTTTGCCGCCCCCTCTTGCGGCTGAAGCGCCTTCATGATATAATACCGGTACGACACCTGAAAAACAGGTGACGGGAAAGGAGGAGCCCATATGCCATTTGCCGCCTATATCTGGCTGGCGCTGCTCATTGTCTTCGGAATTGTCGAGGCAGCCACTGCCGCGCTGACCTCCATCTGGTTTGCCGCCGGCGCATTGGCGGCCACCGCCGCCGCTCTGTTGGGCGGACCGCTGTGGCTGCAGATTCTGCTGTTTCTGGTGGTATCCGCGGCTGCTCTGGCCGTCACCCGGCCCCTGGTGCGGCGGTATGTGGACAGCCGCAAGGTTCCCACCAACGTGGGCCGCCTCATGGGGCAGACCGCCCGAGTCACCGAGGATATTGACAACATTGCCGGTACCGGCACCGTCTATATTGACGGAAAAACCTGGAGCGCCCGCAGCGCCGACGGCATGCTTATTGCAAAGGATACCTTGATCCGGGTGGAACGGATTGAGGGTGTGAAGCTGATTGTGAAAAAGGAGGAAGTATTCCATGCCGCAGCTCGTTAAATTTCTGCCCCTCATTATCCTTGTAATTGTACTCCTCGTCATTCTGGTCCGCAGCATCTATGTGGTCCAGCAGTCCCGGGCCTTTGTCATTGAGCGCCTGGGCGCCTTCTCCGCCGTGTGGGAGGTGGGCCTCCATGTGAAGATTCCCTTCATCGAGCGGGTGGCCAAGCGGGTGAGTCTGAAGGAGCAGGTGGTGGACTTCGCTCCCCAGCCTGTGATCACCAAGGACAACGTCACCATGCAGATCGACACGGTGATTTACTTCCAGATCACCGACCCCAAGTTGTACACCTACGGCGTGGAGCACCCCATGAGCGCCATTGAAAACCTGACCGCTACCACCCTGCGAAACATCATCGGCGATTTGGAGCTGGACCAGTCCCTTACCAGCCGCGACCACATCAACACCAAGATGCGGGCCATTCTGGACGAGGCCACGGACCCCTGGGGCATCAAGGTCAATCGGGTGGAGCTGAAGAACATCATCCCGCCCCGGGAGATTCAGGACGCTATGGAGAAGCAGATGAAGGCGGAGCGGGAGCGCCGGGAGTCCATCCTCCAGGCCGAGGGCACCAAGCAGAGTCAGATTCTGGTGGCCGAGGGCGAGAAGCAGAGCGTGATTTTGAAGGCGGACGCCGCCAAGCAGGCCAAGATTATGGCCGCCGAGGCAGAGAAGGCCGCCCGGATCATGGCCGCCGAGGCAGAGGCCGAGGCCATCACCAAGGTGCAGCAGGCCACCGCCGACGCCCTGAAGCTGCTCAACGAGGCGGCCCCCAACGACCAGGTGGTGAAGCTGAAGGCCCTGGAGGCCTTCCAGGCCGCCGCCGACGGCAAGGCCACCAAGATCATCATTCCCAGCGAAATCCAGGGACTTGCGGGCCTGGCCGCCGGGGTGAAGGAGGCCTTTGTGGACGGGGACGGCAAGTAAGCCCGCCCCTTCTCCGGTACCATGGCATCCTCGCTATAAAACGCAAACAGAAAAAGGCCGCCGCGGAATACTCTTTCCGCGGCGGCCTTTTTGTGAACCTTTTACCGCCCGCCGGCCCGCCGGACGTTCCGAAGGGCCTCGCCGATGTTCAGCACGTGGTCGCCGATGCGCTCAAAGTCCGTCAGGAGCTCGGAGTACAACACGCATGCCTCGTCGCTGCACACGCCGTCCTGCATCCTCTGGATCTGGTTTTGCCGGTATAGCCGGGTCTTGTCGTCGATCAGCTGCTCCAGGTCGGAGATCTCCTCCAGCCGGTCTGCGCCGGAGCTCTCGCCGCCCAGATTGCTGATCAGGTCCATAGCCTCCAGGCTTACCTGCTTCATCTCCGACACCTCGCCCATGGCCAGGGTGGAGAAGGTGATGCCCTTGCTCTCCAGCATCTTGGTGTATTCACAGATGTTCACCGCGTGGTCGCTGATGCGCTCCAAATTACCGCAGATCTTGAAGAAGGCGCTGATCTGCACCGCATCCCGCTGGTTTCCCTCGTGGCCCATGATTCGGGAGATGTATTTGGAGATCTCCTTGTTAAGATAGTCTACATACTCCTCGGTCTGTTCCACGTCCTCCAGGCGCTTGGAGCTGCTCTCCAGCACCGCCTGGAAGCTCTCGTCCACGTTCCGCCGGGCCATCTCCCACATGCGGCCCAGCTCACGCCACACGCCGTTCACCACAATGGCGGAGGTACCGATCTGGTGCTCTCTGGCCGGGTCAATGGGCTTGATGTATTTGAGGCACAGCGTCTCGTCGGCCTCGGACTCCCGCTCTGGCAGAATCCGGCAGGCCAGACGGGCCAGCTGGGTACCGAAGGGCAGCAGCAGCAGGGTGGTGGCGATGTTGAAAATGGTGTGCATGTTGGCAATCTGGGCCTCCGGATTGGCGGGGGTCAGGCTCTCCACCAGAGAGGTGAGAGGCGTTGCCATACAGACCACCGTAAAGATGGCGGTGCCCAGCACGTTGAACAGCAGATGGATCACCGTGGTCCGCTTTGCGTTGCGGCTGGTACCGATGGAGGCCAGCACCGCCGTGATGCAGGTGCCGATGTTCTGGCCAAAGAGCACATATACGGCGCTGGGCAGCCCGATGAGGCCGCTGGCCGCCAGGGTCTGAAGAATACCCACCGAGGCGGAGGAGGACTGGATCACCGCCGTGAAAATCATACCCGCCAGGATCCCCAGAATCGGGTTGGAGAACTGGGTCATGATACTGACGAATGCCTCCGACTCCCGCAGGGGCATCATGGCGCTGCTCATCATCTCCATGCCGATGAAGAGGATGCCGAGCCCCGCCACGATCTGGCCAGCGTAGTTCACCTTTACTTTTTTAATAAAGGTAACCAGCGCCACGCCGATGAAGGCAAAGAGGGGCGCCATGGCGCCCACGTCCAGGGCGATCAGCTGGCTGGTCACGGTGGTACCAATGTTGGCGCCCATGATAATCCACACCGCTTGCTGCAGGCTCATGAGGCCGGAGTTGACGAAGCCCACCACCATCACCGTGGTGGCGGACGAGGACTGGATGGCGGCGGTAATACCGGCGCCCACTGCCACGCCCAAGATTCGATTGGCCGTCAGCCGCTCCAGGATCTGCTTCATGCGGTTGCCGGCGGCGGCCTCCAGGCCGGCGCCCATCATCTGCATCCCATGCAGGAACAGGGCCAGCCCTCCCAGAAGGCCGAACACTTCTGCAATGCCCAAAAGTTTTCCCCCTTTTAACACAGTGTTATCATGGGGCCCCCATGCCCCATATGGTCCCATTTTCCAGATATTATTATTCTACCCATTTCCCCATTTTGATACAAGAGTTCTTCCGCAGATTTCATTTTGATTTAACTTAGAATTTACATAAAAATAGGACAAATCTTAAAAAAGAGCGCAAAAAAGCCGGCAAAGGATACAACTTTCCTTTGCCGGCCTCACCTGCTGCGCCGCCGGAGCGGAACGTCAACAGGCCGTAATCGGAAGGACTACACCTCCAGCTCCGCCAACAGACCCTGATTCGTCTTGTTGCATACCCACACGCTGCTGCGCTGGAGAATGGGCAGGGCCGTCCCCTGGAGGGTGGAAGCCACGCCGCCAGCCTCAGTGACAATGAGGCTTCCGGCGGCGTAGTCCCAGGGACTGAGACTATACTCAAAAAACAGCTCCGCCCGGCCGCAGGCCACATAGCATAGATCCTGAGCCGCCGCGCCGAAACGGCGGAAATCGCAGCTGCGGCGGAGCAGCTGGGTGGTCAGGGACATGGAGGGGTCAATGTACTCCCGCTTGTAGATGGCGGTTCCCATGATGAAGATGCCCTCGCCGAGAGGCTTGTCGCTGACGTGGATAGGCTGGCCGTTGAGGAAGGCCCCCGCCTCCCGCTGGGCGGAGAACAGCTCCTCCCGGTAGGGGTCGTACACCACGCCGTACTCCACCTGTCCGTCCCTGGCCAGGGCGATGGAGATGCTGCTCTGACGGAAGCCCCGGACAAAGTTGGTGGTACCGTCGATAGGGTCCACGATGAATACCCACCCCTTGGAGGGGTCCCCCTGGAGAGCCTCTTCCTCTCCGAAAAACACGGCGTCCGGCACCAGCGCCAGCAGCTTCTCCTTTAAAAAGGCCTCCACCGCCACGTCGTACTCCGTCACCAGATCGGCAGCGGAGGTCTTGATGTGGGTTTTGGCTGCGATATCCCCGGCGGAGCGGACAATCTTTCCCGCCTCCCGGGCAATTTCGGAAATGGCATATAGCATGAGGTACTCCTCCTTCAGGACAGTAACGTCCACTCGAAATTTTCAAACAACAGGCGGCTGCCCGCATCCGTGCCCTCCGGCAGCAGGAACATGGCCACCTGGTTCTCCACCCCCGTGTCGGAGACCATGTAGGCGTAATCCCCGTTGATGGTGGTGACGGTGTAATATGTGGGCTCCATAGAGCGCCTCCTCTCCCGTTTTTTACAGGATAGCATATTTTTAAAAAAAGCACAAGAAAGGGGTTGACAAAAGGGAATCCATATAGTATATTTTTATCAGGAACCAGTCCTAATAAGGAGGCTGCAATGACTGCAAAGCGAAGGACCCCTCAGAAGGGGATCATCCTGGATACGCTGTGCAGGATGGGCAGTCACCCCACGGCGGGGGAGCTCTATGAGGAGATCCACCGCAGCCATCCCAGCATCAGCCGCTCCACGGTGTACCGTGTGTTGGGGCAGATGGAGGAGGACGGCCTGGTGATGCGGGTGTGTTTGATGGGCTCGGACGACCGGTTTGACGGAAACGTCCGACAACATAACCACATTCGCTGCCGCCGCTGCGGCGCGGTGGCGGACATCCCCTGGGTGGAGGTGGCGTCCCCCTGTGAGACGGCGGGCTACCTCATCACCGGCTACACGGTGGAATACACCGGAATCTGCCCCGCCTGTCAGGCGGAAGAGGAACAGGATAGACGTGCCCAAAAGGCAGTTGTATCATAAGAGAAGTGACATCAATACCAAAAAATCATTGATTGAAAAGGAGATTACGACTATGAAAAAGTGGGTTTGCCCTGTGTGCGGCTATGTGCATGAAGGTGATGTCCCCCCCGAGTTCTGCCCCCAGTGCAAGGTGCCCGGCTCCCGTTTCACTGAGCAGAAGGCTGAGATGACCTGGGCCGCCGAGCATGTGGTGGGCGTGGGCAAGGTGTTCGGCGCCGATGTGCCCGCCGAGGTCCAGAAGGAGATCATCGACGGTCTCAACGCCAACTTCACCGGTGAGTGCACCGAGGTGGGCATGTACCTGGCCATGGCCCGTGTGGCTCATCGCGAGGGCTATCCTGAGATCGGCGAGTACTGGCGCCGTGCTGCCCTGGAGGAGGCTGAGCACGCTGCCAAGTTTGCTGAGCTGCTGGGCGACGTGGTGACCGACTCCACCAAGAAGAATCTGGAGATGCGTGTCGAGGCCGAGAACGGCGCCACTCTGGGCAAGTTCGAGCTGGCCAAGCTGGCCAAGCAGTACAACCTGGACGCCATCCACGACACCGTGCATGAGATGGCTCGCGACGAGGCCCGTCACGGCAAGGCTTTCGCCGGCCTGCTGAAGCGTTACTTCAACGCCTAATCCAAGTTTGAAAACAGCAGAACGCCCCCGGTCCAATTGGACCGGGGGCGTTTTCCTGTCTTGGTACTGGGTGGGCCGGGGACTCGGCGTTGGACGCGCCGCCCTCTGCGGTGATGTACCCTTCTCTGCTTCCGGAAATCTTATTTCATCCCGGCGGTGATAATGGCCATCGCATAGACCTCGTCGGCGTTGCAGCCGCGGCTGAGGTCGTTGATGGGGGCGTTGAGGCCCTGCAGAATTGGACCGTATGCGTCATAGCCTCCCAGACGCTGGGCAATCTTGTAGCCGATGTTGCCCGCCTCAATGCAGGGGAACACGAAGGTGTTGGCATAGCCCGCCACCTTGCTGCCGGGGAACTTCAGCTGACCCACGGTGGGGCTCACGGCGGCGTCAAACTGCATCTCGCCGTCGATGCTCATATCGGGCGCCATCTCCTGGGCGATCTTGGTGGCCGCGGCGCTGAGGGCCACGGTGCCGCCCTTGCCGGAGCCCTTGGTGGAGAAGCTCAGCATGGCCACCTTGGGCTCGATGCCGAAGAACTTGGCCGTCTTGGCGGACTCCACCGCCACCTCCGCCAGCTTCTGGGCGGCGGATACGGTAACGTTACCCTCCTTGTCCAAGCTGTCCTCATAGCTGATGTTGATGGCACAGTCGCCCATGCAGAGCTTCTGCAGAGCCTCGTCGCCGCCCTCCCGGGTCAGAATAAAGCAGGAGGACACCAGATGGGCGCCGGGCTTGGTCTTGATCAGCTGCAGGGCGGGACGGACCGTATCCGCGGTGGAGTAGGTAGCGCCGCCCAGCAGTGCGTCGGCCACACCCATCTTCACCAGCATGGTGCCGAAGTAATTGCCCTTCTGCAGCGCCGCCTTGCACTCCTCGGCGGTCATCTTGCCCTTCCGCAGGGCCACCATGGTCTCCACCATCTCGTCCATCTTCTCGTAGTTGGCGGGATCAATGATGGTGGCCTTGGCAATGTCAAAGCCGTTCTTCTCCGCGGCGGCCTTCACCTCGTCGGCGTTGCCCACCAGGATCACGTCCATCAAATCCTCCTTCAGAAGACGGGCGGCAGCCTCCTGGATCCGGGCGTCGGGCCCCTCGGTGAACACAATGGTGCGGCGGTTGGCCTTCAAAATGTTAATGAGAGACGTAAGCATGTTCTGTTCCTCCTGTATTGGTTTCACTTGTGGAAAAAATCGGTTCCTGCTTATCTCCTATTGTACTTCACTTTTCCCGCTTCCTCAACCATATTTCCAAAAAATTTTTCTCCCCTCCGCCACCCGCTCCTTTGGACTCCCCCGGCGGGGCGGATAGGCGCTCCGTTCACAAATTGTTCAGAAATTTTGTTGAATTTTACAACATTTTTTTATTAAAATTTGAAAATCCACAAAATCTTGGGGTTGACGTTTCCAGAAAAAACGTGTATTATTGCATTTGTAACTATTTGTAACTAATCGAGACGGGCAGCAGCCCGTTGTTTTCTGTGAGAGGTCTTGTGATGAACGTACGCGAAAAGAGAGACATGCGGCCGCGCCGTTCCAAACGGGCGGCTTTTCCCGAGTCCAATCGTCTCTGGGCCCAGCTGCGGATTTTGTCCCATTCCTTGCTGCCGATTCTGGCCACCCTGTGGGCCGACGGCACCGCCCGGCTGCGGCGGAAGCGGAGCGACCTTGCCGCCAAGCTTCGCCCCTTCCTTGAGAAAGCCCGGGTGCCCGCGCCGGTGTATCTGGCGGGGAGCCTGCTGATTGCCGGCATAGCGGTGTTCACCTCCATGTTCACCCTGGGCACCACCATTGCCTACGACGGCACCGCCATCGGCACCGCCAGCGATGCCGACAGCGCCGCACTGGCCATCAGCCAGGTGGAGAGCGAGCTGAGCAATGTACTGGGGGAGGGCGCCTCCCTGGATATGTCCCGGGTGTCCTACTCCACCGGCCTTGTCAGCCGCCGCAGCGTTATGGACGAGGCGGAGTTGGAGTCCACTCTCAACGACCAGCTGAATCTGGTGACCTACGCCTACTCCCTCTATGTGGACGGCGAGTGTCTGGGCTCCTCCACCAATAAGGAGGGCCTGGAAGCTCTGCTGGACCAGGTGAAGGCCCCCTATCTCAACGAGAACACCCAGTCCATCGAATTCCTGGAGGAGGTGGAGATCCGAGAGGGCTATGTGTCCGCCGACTCCATCACCAATCTGGGCGACATCGTCCTCAAGCTCAACGAGACCAAGGAGGGCGAAGAGATCTACACCGTGGAGAAGGGCGACACCTGGATTCAGATTGCCAACGATCACGGCCTCACCTCCAAGGAGCTGGAGGCCCTGAACCCCGGCTTTGACATCAACAAGCTGATGATCGGCGACCAGCTGCTGATCAGCAACGCAGTGCCCTACCTGACCATTCAGGTCACCCAGTATGAGTACTACGAGGCCCAGATTCCCTATGAGGTGGAGTATATCGACGACAGCTCCATGTGGGAGGGCGACACCAGTGTGGTCACTGAGGGTGTCTACGGCACCGCCGATACCACCGCCCTGGTGACCTATGTGAACAATGTGGAGACGGAGCGGGAGATCACCATGCAGATCGTCACCTCCGAGCCCCAGTCCGCCGTGTACAAGCGAGGCACCAAGGAGCGTCCCAGCTGGGCGCCCACCGGCTCCTTCAGCTGGCCTACCAACGGCACCATCACCTCCCGGTACGGCTATCGCTATATCTTCGGCTCCAGCGACTTCCACACCGGTCTGGATATTGCCAACAGCTACGGCACCAACGTCAACGCCGCCGACGGCGGTATCGTGGTGAAGGCGGGCTGGTCCGGCAGCTACGGCTACCTGGTGGTGATCGATCATCAGAACGGCTATCAGACCTATTACGCCCACAACTCCAGCCTGCTGGTCAGCGTAGGGGACAAGGTCTACAAGGGTGAGCACATCGCTGAGATGGGCTCCACCGGCCGTGCCACCGGCAACCACTGCCACTTCGAGGTCCGCTACAACGGCCAGACCCAGAACCCGCTGAATTACCTGCCGTAAGCAGACGGAGGGGGTCCCGGTTTTATACGGCCGCGGAACATTGACAGGCTTACAAAACAGAGAGGGAGTACCGGCAGGTACTCCCTCTTCGCTTATAAAACCCGGAGAGAGGAGGACGCCGGCGGCGTCCTCCTCTTCGTTCAAATCCCCTCCGCCTCCAGCGCGGCGAGAATGTCCTTCTCATCCTGCCCGCCCACCAGGCGGCGGCGCTCCCGGCCCTCCACAATCAGCGCCAGGGTGGGCACGCTCATGATCCGAAACTGCCGCACCAGCCCCGGGGCCTGGTCCACATCGCACTGGCAGACCTTGATCCGCCCCGCCTGGCTCTCCGCCAGGGCGTGCACCACCGGTGACAGCATCTGACAGGGACCGCACCAGGTGGCGTAAAAATCCAACAGCACCGGCAGATCGCTGTTCTGCACCTCCCGTATGTAGTTGGCGTCGCCCACTTCCATTACAGACATGGCTGTCCTCCTCTCATTTTGCGCCCCGTTCTCCCGAACAGGGCCTTCGCTCCGATGTTTTGTATTGTACCAGACCGGAGGCTCCTTGCCAAGCCCCCGGTCCGTACCGTCTCATCCCAGTACCAGCGCCCACACCAGCCACAAAAGGCCGATGACTCCCGCACCCAGGGCCGCCCAGCATAGGGAGGGCAGGCTTCTCCAGTCCCGGCGGGCCGCTCCGGCGGTGTAGCTGCGGGCCACCCGGCAGGCCTCCCGAATGAGCTGGTCCGCCGTGACCCCCTCCTGCTGGAACACGTCGTTGCGCACAATGAAGATGGCCTGTTCAAACAGACGGGGGTCCGGTGACTCCACCACCACCACCCGCCTGGAAATTCCTTTGACCAAGGGCCTCACACTCCTTTTTCTCAGATTCTAAGGGAAGTATGTCCCCGGGGAAGAAAATTATACCAGCGCCCCCTATATCTCCCGGGTGGCCTGGGGGAGATAGAGGCACAGGGCGCTGCTGTCATCCCGGAGTCCCTGACGGTTTCGGCTCTCCGCCATCACCAGACTCACCAGCCGCTGAGGGTCGCTGCCCTCCCACCCCGCCAGCAGGTTCTGAAGCCAGTCGTCCTCCGCCGGGTCCACCACCCCGTCGCTGACCATCAGCAGGAAGCTCTCCGCCTCCACCGGGAAGCGGAGAGGGGCGGGCACCGTCTGGACCTCCTGAAGCCCCGCCGGCAGGGCGGAGCCGGTGAGGCGGCGGACGATGCCGTGGCGCTTGATATAGGTGGGGGCCGCCCCGTATTTCCATAGCGCCGCCTGCCGCTGCCGCCGGTCCAGCACCAGCAGATCAATGGTGGAGAAGCTGCCGGTATCGTCGCTTTTCAGGGACAGGGCCGCGTTGATGGTCTTGAGGGCCGGCTCCGGCTCCACTCCCGCCCGGAGAAACTGCTCCAGAAGCCGGGCGGTGTTGGCGGACTCCCGATGGGCCTCCTCCCCGCTGCCCATGCCGTCGCTGATGAGCAGGCACAGGCTGCCCCCGTCGGTCTCGAAGTGGGAAATGGTGTCGCCGCACACCGTCTCCCCCTCCTTGGGCCGCCAGGCGCCCCCCACCCGGCAGGGACAGCCCCCGGCAAAGGCGGGCACCGCCTGCTCCAGCTGCTGGGCGGCCTGTCCCAGAAACTCCGACAGCTGGACATACTGCCCCCGGGACCGCTGGCGCTCCGACTCCAGGCGGCGGCTGTACTGCCGCCGTAGCAGCAGGGCGGTGAGCTCCTGGTTCACCGCCCCTAAAAACTTGGGGAAGTGAAGGCACCGGTCCCGGAAGTGACCGGGATAGTCCTCCGCCAGGGATTTTCCCCGGCGGAGCATGGCGGGGGTGGCATCGTTGAGGGCGTTGAAGGTGTCGATGTAGTCCCGCTCCCAGCAGGGAAGACACTGCTTGCAGCTCCGGCACACCTGCTCCGCCGCCCGGTCGAAGATGACGGCGGGGTTCTCGTCGTTGCGGGGAGCGGGGGCCTTGGAGAAGCTGTTATAGAGGTCCCGGAAGGCAGCCGCCGACAGCTCCAGCCGCCGCCGGAGGGCCTGGAGGGCGGTGTCCGCCCCCTCCCTTCGCCGCCGTGCCATGAGACAGAGGTAGTGGGTAGCCAGGGCCACCAGCAGAAGATAGGTGGCGTAGCCCAGCAGGCGGACGGCGGTGAGCCCCGCCTGGAGAAGATAGGCCAGCTCCACCGCGGCGGTAACGGCGGCGGCCGCCGCCGGGCGAAAGACCTCGCTGCGGAGGTATTTGGTGTCCCGGAAGGCGGAGAAAACGGCGTAGAGCAGCACCAGGATTCCGCAGTGGCGGAGACCCGCGGTAAAATCCATCACCGGCAGGGCCAGGGCCACAGAGCCGCACAGGGCCGCCAGCATGGCCCCCCGGTCCGGACAGGCGCACACCAGAGCCACAGCCAAAGGCGCCCGCTCCTCCAGCAGCAGCGCCGTAGAAAGGCCTCCCGCCGCCGCGTAGACGCCCAGCCGCCGCAGGGGCGAGAGGTTCTGGAGGGTGGGAATATGGAGCTTCATTGGGATGGTCCCCCTTGTCTCGTTGGTATGGGGGTATTCTACAGGGGGAAATATGAGGTTTCTGTCGGGAAAAGCCCCGGCCGCCGGAAAGGTAGTCCAAAGCGCGCAAAACGGGCAGAGGCGCTCTCATCTCCTCTGCCCGTCCGGCGTTATGGCTTCTTGTTTTTCTCCCTGGGCGCTGCGGCGGCGCAGCAGACCACACCGGCTGCCCCGGCCCGCCGGAGGACGTCGGCGCAGGCGGCCAGGGTACTGCCGGTGGTCACCACGTCGTCCACCAGGAGCCACCGCTTTCCTGCGATCTCCGCGCCGTCCAGCGCCCGGTAGGCCCCCAGCACATTGGCCCGCCGCTCCTCCGGGGCGCTGAGAGAGGACTGGGCTCTGGTATGGCGGACCTTTACCAGGGTGGGAACCTCCTCCGTATCCCAGGAAGCGGCCACGGCGCGGGCCAGCAGCTGCGCCTGATCAAACCCCCGCCGCCGCAGCCGCCTGGCGCTGACGGGCACGAAGGTCACCGCGTCGAACTCCCCGGCCAGGTGCTCTGCCGCCGCCTGGGCCATGTGGGCCGCCAGAATGGGGACCGGGGCCCTGCTGCCCTGAAACTTCATGCGCAAAACAGCCTCCCGGACACTGTCCTCATAGTAGAGGGCGGCGGCACATTTGCCGTAGGGTCCCCGGAGAAGGACCTGATGCTCCTCCCGCTCCGGCAGCCCCTTTGCGCACCGGGGACAGAGCGTAACGGCGCTGCTGTCCACCAGGGCGCCGCACAGGGCGCACCGGGGCGGAAACAACAGGTCCAGCAGCACATCCCGGATCCTGTGCTCCATCCGTCCGTCACCTCACCGCCGCTTTTTTCTGGGATAGGAGCGCTTCTCATCCGTCAGGCCCAGAAGATAGTCCACGCTGGTCTGATAGTACTCCGCCAGCTGAATCAGCTGGGCGGGTGAAAACTCGCTGACGCCGTTTTCATAGGCCCCGTACGAGGTCCGGCTGGTGTGCAGAATCTCCGCCACCTGCTTCTGGGTCAGATCGTGGTCCTCCCGCAGATCCCGGATGTTCTGATAGACGGCCATGGCGCTCACCTCCATAGCCAGTATAAATGTCAGAAATCCTGGCATGCAAAAAATGTCAGGATTTCTGTCATATTTCGACGCATCCTGGGGAACAGCGGCGCCAAGGGCCGCTGGGTGTGTGAGCCGAACGCCTTTTCAAATTGGAAAAAAATCACCCGCCGTGCTGCATCGGACAGCGCGGCGGGCGGTTTTCACTTACTCGGTGACGTAGGGCAGCAGGGCAAGCTGGCGGGCCCGCTTGATGGCCTCGGTCAGCTGGCGCTGATGCATGGCGCAGGTGCCGGTGGTCCGGCGGGGCAGGATCTTGGAGCGCTCGGAAATGAACCGGCGCAGCTTGGCGGCATCCTTGTAATCAATGTGATCACACTTGTCCACGCAGAACTGGCAAACCTTCTTGCGCTTGCGGTTCATGGGACGAGCAGGTCTGTTTTCACGTTCCATAGCCATGGTGGTATCCTCCTATCAGATTTTTTAGAACGGCAGCTCGCCGTCCTGGCTGTCCAGCTCGGCGAAGCCGGAGGGCTCGCCGGCCGGCGCGCCGTAGCCGCCGGAGGGAGCCTGGTTGAACGAGGACGCGGGGACCCCGTAGGCCGGCGGCGCATCATAGCCGCCGGGCGCGCTGTCGCGCTTGCTGTCGCCGAAATAGACGTTGTCGGCCTGAACCTCCGCGCTGCGGCGGTTGTTGCCCTCCCGGTCCTTCCAGTCCCGAATCTGCAGCCGGCCCTCCACCACGGCCATGCGGCCCTTGGTGAAGTACTTGCTGACAAACTCCGCGGTCTGACGCCAGGCGACAATGTCGATGAAGTCGGTCTCCTTCTCGCCGCCCTGACTCTTGAAGTCACGGTCGACGGCCAGGGAAAAGGACGTGACGGCAATGCCGTTCTGGGTCCGCCGCAGCTCCGGGTCCCGGGTCAGGCGGCCCATGAGAATGATGCGGTTGAGCATAGTCCCGACCCCCCGATTACACGTCCTTGCAGACGATCAGGGAACGCAGGATGCCGTCGGTAATACCCAGGATACGGTCCAGCTCCTTGGGGAAGGACGGCTGGCTGGTGAAGGACATGAGGACGTAGTAGCCCTCGGTCTTGTAGTCGATGGCGTAGGCCAGCTTGCGCTTGCCCCACTCCTCAACCTCAACAGCGGACCCGTTCTGCTCAGCCAAGGTCTTGAACTTCTCCACCGTGGCGGCGATGCTCTCCTCGCCCATGGCGGGATCGATGATATAGACGACCTCGTAGTTAGCGGATACTTTAGCCATGTTGTTGCACCTCCTTTTGGACTGATGGCCCCCGGCCCCTGCCGGGAGCAAGGATTTTGCCTGCACACGCAAGCCATATTATTATATAAAATTTCAGCCGATTGTCAAGGACTTTTTTCGAATTTTGGGAAATTTTTCTTCCAATCCGGCGTTTTTTGCCGCCGCCGAACTCATCCCCGGAGGAGGTCCGTATTCCGGTACTGCACCGCCTCCGCCACGTGGACGGCAGAGACGGTCTCCGCCCCGTCCAGATCGGCGATGGTCCGGGCCACCCGCAAAATCCGGTCATGGCTGCGGGCGGTGAGGCCCATGCGCCGGAAGGCCCCCTGGAGGACCCGCTCTCCCGCCTCGTCCAGCCGGCAGAACCGGCCCACCTGGGCGGGGGACATGTGGGCGTTGCAGGCGGTGTCCGTGCCCTGAAACCGGGCGGTCTGGAGGGCCCGTGCGGCGTTCACCCGGGCCCTGATCACAGCGGAGGACTCCGGCGTCTCCCGCCGGCGCATGGCCTCAAACTCCACCGAGGGCACCTGGACGTGGAGGTCGATGCGGTCCAGAAGGGGCCCGGAGATCCGGGAGACGTACCGCTCCACCTGCTGCTCCGTACACCGGCAGCGGCCGGAGGGGTGGCCGTACCAGCCGCAGCGGCAGGGGTTCATGGCGCACACCAGCTGGAAGCGGCTGGGCAGGGTGACGGATCCGGCGGCCCGGGTGATGGTCACCTCCCCGTCCTCCATGGGCTGGCGCAGCACCTCCAGGGCGTCCTTCTGAAACTCCGGCAGCTCGTCCAAAAACAGCACCCCGTTGTGGGCCAGGGAAATCTCCCCGGGCCGGGGGCTGCTGCCGCCTCCCGCCATGGCCACGGCGGAGAGGGTGTGGTGAGGGCTTCGGAAGGGGCGGTGGGTGAGAAGAGGGCGGCGGCTGTCGGTGAGCCCTGCCACGGACCAGATCTCCGTGGCCTCCAGGGCCTCCCGGCGGCTCATATCTGGCAGGATGGAGGGAAGCCTTCTGGCCAGCATGCTCTTTCCCGCCCCCGGGGAGCCGATGAGGAGGATGTTGTGGCCTCCGGCGGCGGCGATCTCCATGGCCCGCTTCACGTTCTCCTGGCCCATCACGTCGGCAAAGTCCGGCCCCGCCTCCTCCCCCGGCTCCATCTGCCAGGGGGCCGCCGGGGCAATGGCCTCCTCTCCCCGGAGGTGGCGGAGGAGCTGGGCGGCGTCGGAGACGGGATAGACTGCGAGACCCTGGGCCAGCGTGGCCTCGGCGGCGTTTTCCGCCGGGACAAACAGCTGCCGCACCCCCAGCCGCGCCGCCGCCATGGCCATGGGCAATGTGCCGTTTACCGGCCGCAGGGCCCCGGTAAGGGACAGCTCCCCCAGAAAGGCGGCGTCCCCCGGCAGGGACGGAATATCCTCCTGGGCCGCCAGGATCCCCAGAAAAATGGGCAGGTCGTAGACGGTACCCTCCTTTTTCAAAGCCGCCGGGGCCAGATTCACCGTAATGCGGCTGACGGGAAATTTGGCCCCGCAGACCTTGACGGCGGAGCGGACCCGCTCCCGGGATTCCCGGACCGCCGCGTCGGGCAGGCCCACCACGTCGAAGGCGGGAAGGCCCCCGCTGAGGGCGCACTCCACCGTAACCTCATAGCCGGTGACGCCGGTGAGGCCCAGAGACCGGATGGTGGTAACCATAGACAGCGCCTCCTTTTTTCTCGGATTTTGTCGAATGGAAGAAAACTAAAAAGGCGCGGGCCGCTCCGGGAAAAGGGGAACAGCCCGCGCCGCGGGGGAAAGGCAATCAGCCCATGAAGTACAGAACCTTACAGGCCTGGCCCCGGGTCATGGGACCGTTGGGGTTGAGGCGGCCGTCGTCGGTGCCGGAGAGGACGCCCTGGGCGTACATGGTCTCCACATAGGGCAGGGCCCAGTCGGGCACGTCGCCGCTGTCGCTGAAGGAGGAGATGTCGGTGGTGGCGTAGCCCCGCTCCTGGAGGCGGCCCAGCATGGTGATGGCCTGGGCCCGGGTGATGGTGCTCTTGGCGTCGAAGGTGACGGTGCCGTCGGTGTGGCCGGTGCCCTGCATGACCCCCAGGACATACATGGCCTTGGCGGCGTTCAGGGCCCACTCGTCAATGGAGGCGAGGTCCGCGAAGGGCACCTGGGCGGAGGCGTAGTCCTCGGCGTTGAGACCCAGCCAGCGGGTGAGCATCACTGCAAACTCCGCCCGGGTCATCTGCTTGTCGGGCTTGGCAGTGTAGCCGCCGTTCTCCTCAAAGCCGGTGATGATCCCCTCCTGGTAGAAGTAATTGATGGGACCGCTGGCCCAGTGGGCAGAGCCGCTGGAGAGGGTCAGATCGGTGAAGGGGGAGGCAGCGGCGGTGCCGATATCCCAGGAGAGGCTGGCCATATTGCCGCTGACGTCCCGGGCGGTGAGGGTGATCCGGTGGGCCTTGCCGTCGGCGTAGGCGGCGGAGAGGTCCGCGGAGAGAACGCCGGTGGCGGGATCCAGAGAGAAGGCCATGGCCTTCCGGTCACAGGTGAGGGTGATCTGCTCCGCCGGGAGATAGCCGTCCACCCCGTCGGTAACGGTGGCGGTAAGGCTGCTGCCGGAGAGCTGTCCGGTGAGCTCCGGCACGGTGTTGTCCACCACATCACCGTTGGAGGCCACCAGCTGATCCAGATAGATGGTGCCGGAGGCGACGGGGGCTGCCGCCGTGCCGGCGGTGATGGTGAGGGCGGCCAGGGTGGTGCAGCCCGCAGGCAGCTTCACCGATATCTGCTTCCACCCGGTGAAGTCCAGGGTGGCCAGAGCGGTGACGGCGCCGGTGCCGTCATAGAGGGACAACACATTGCCGCTGCCGTCGCCATAGACCCACAGATTCAGGCGGTCGTAGCCCTCGGGAATGGTGAGACCCAGCTGGAGACCGGCTCCGCTGTCCCCCAGGGTGTAGGCCACCTGGAGGGAGGCCTTGCCCATGCGGACCTTGTCGCCGGTGTGCTTGGCGGCGGTGACGCCCAGGCCGGTGTAGCCGCTGACGTCGCCCTCAAAGTTCTCCAGGAGGGAGGGACCCCGACCCACGATGGTAACGGGGATGGTGGCGGTGAGATTCCCCTTGGTCACGGTGATGGCGCCGGTGCCGGGGAGCTGGGAGGCGGTAAAGACGCCCTTCTCATCCACGGTTCCCACACCGCCGGAAACAGTCCAGGTGTAGGTGGCCACGTCGGAGGCGATGGGCAGATGCTTATAGGTGGCGGAGGCGGAGAGGCTGACGGAGGTCCCGGCATTCAGCGTCAGGGAGGAGGCAACCTGACTGCCGCTATAGATCTGCATGGCGTCGGGCGTGTCGATGATCTGGAGGGTCAGCGTCCCGGTGCGGCCCTCCGCCGTGCCGGTGATGGTAACGGTTCCCGCCTTATCCGGCGCGGTGAACGCCGTGCCGTTGACCGTGCCGTCGGAGGCGGTGAGGGTCACCTCACCGGCCATGGGGATATAGTTGGTATCCAACAGGGCGGCGGTGAGTTCCACCGTGCTGCCCGCCAGAACATAGCGATTGTCGGCGTTGAGATACACGGAGCCGGCCCGGCCGGTGGAGGTCCCGTCGGCCACCAGGAGCAGATGACTGGTCACCTTCCGCTGACTGCCGTCGGAGGGCTGGTTGAGGAGGGTGGCGCTGGTGCTGTCGGGCATGGTGGTGACGGCGGTCGTGGAGCCGCCGCCGTCCAGACACACGGCGTTGACGCAGCCCAACTCCGCCATCCGCTTGGCCAGCGTCTTCTGGGAGAGGCCCACGGAGTAGCCCTTCTGCCGGCCGTCCATGGTGTAGAAGATCACAGTCCCATCCGCGGTGACGCCCACAGCGGTGCGGGGCGCGTTGGTACTGTCCAGATTGGCGGTCTGCACCGTGCCGTCCTTCACCAGGGGGTACAGGGCCCCCACCGCCTCCACCACCTCATTCCACTGGGCGTCCTGGGCGGTGACGGTGAGGCCGAAGATATCCCCGGCCTTCATATTCCGCAGGTAGTTGAGCTCCCACTCCGCCGCCTTGCCGTTGACGGAGAGGACCATCTGTCCGGGCTGGATGTCGGTGGAGCCGCCGGTGGTCTCCCGGACTTCCAGCACCTCATAGTAGCAGGTCTGACCGATCACCGGCTCAGGCTGGGGCGTTACCCCGGTGGTCTGGTCGGCCACCGGCCGCAAAATCACATCCACGCCGGGATCGGTGGTGCCGGTGTTGTGGGCCGCTTTGAAATCGTAGGTATAGACGTAGATGCCGCCGTAGCTGCTGCGGGCCTTGTTGACGGCGGCGATGTAGAAGCTGCCCTCCCCGTTGATGCTGCCCTTCAGGGACAGGTAGGGCATCCCGATGACGGCGGAGCCGTCGGCCTTGAAGCCCACGGCGTAATTGGTGCCGCAGGAGCTGTAGAGCCGCCCCCCGGATACCAGGATGCCGGTGGGCACGCCGTTGGAGTCAAAGAAGTCCCCGTTGACACCGGCCACCACCCGGTAGCCCTGGCTCTCCAGCTGCTGGGCGGCGGAGAGGGTGGTGTCTCTGCCGGTGACGCTGCCGTTGAAAGCGGCCACAGGCGTTACGGCCTGGTTGGGGGTATAGGTCACATAGGCCTCCCGGCGCAGATCGCTGCCGGTCCAGTAAATCTCATGGTACAAGGTTGTGCCCTCGTTGAGGGCGGTATCCAGCACCTGCAGCTGCTCGCCGCAGACGTCCGCCGCCAGAGCGGGCAGCGCCGACAGCAGCATGGCGAGTGCCAGAAATACAGCGGATAGTTTGCGCAGTTTCTTCATGACAGTCTCCTTCTTCGCGATGGGGCGCGGCGTCTCCTCCGCCGCAGTCAACATAACAACGAGCATACTATACCACTTTTCCGGGCAAAAGTAAACAGAAAAAGGGCGGTCTTTTCCCTCCGGCCGGAGGGAAAGAACAGGGAATGCAATGCGAGAAACCTTGACCCACGGGGGAATTTGGCGTATGATACAGATATTAACAAAACAGGGGCCTGAAAGGTCCGAGGAGGACACAGCATGAAGCCAGCTGCCAAACGATCTGTGCTGCCCTACTACGGGGTGGCCGTCCTGTGGGTGGGGTACGCCCTGGTACGCCCTCTGTACACCGTCCCCTCCTTTTTGCTGGTGGGAATTTTGTCCCTGGGACTGTTCCTGCTGCTGCGGGCGGTATGTCCCGACCAGGCGGTCCCCCATGCGGCGGAGGAGCCTGCTGCGGAGGGGAAGAAGGAGGAGTCCACCGGCAACGAGGCCTTGGACAAGGCCATCCGGGAGGGGGAGCTGGCCATCGGGGAGATGCGGCGGCTCAATGACAGCATCACCGACGAAAAGCTCTCCGCCGCCATCGACCAGCTGGAGCGGTTGAGCGGAAAGATCTTCGACGCGGTGCGGCAGAGCCCGGAGAAGCTGCCTCAGATTCAGAAATTCATGGACTACTATCTGCCCACCACCCTCAAGCTCCTCAACGCCTACGACCGCATGGCGGCCACCGGCGTCAGCGGCGAGAACATCGACGGCACCAAGGCCAGAGTGGAGGAGATGATGGACACCATCGTTACCGCCTTCGCCCGCCAGCTGGACAGCCTCTACGGTGACGAGGCCCTGGACATCTCCACCGACATCACCGTGCTGGAAACCATGCTGGCCCGGGAGGGTCTCAGCGGTGATCGGATGGAGGCGGAAACCGCTCGAAACGCCGGAGACGGCGACATCGACCTGAAGCTTTGAACCCATAGGGACACTGTGAACAAATACGGGAAAGGAATCGACGACTATGACAGACAACAACATGCCTGAGCTGACCTTGACCCCCAATGCCGCCGAGGCGCAGCAGGAGGCGCCCCAGCTGGTGCTGGGCAGCGAGCCCCCCGCTCCCGTCCAGGAGGAAAAGCAGATCGAGCCGGTGAAGCTGGACGACTCCATGCTCACCGAGGCGGAGCGGAAGATGGTGGAGGACTTCTCCCAGAAGATCGACATCACCGACAGCCAGCTGGTGCTGGAGTACGGCTCCGCCGCCCAAAAGAGCGTGGCCAGCTTTTCGGAGAACGCCCTGCGGTCCGTCCGCAGCAAGGATCTCGGCGAGGTGGGCGAGACCCTCACCGGTCTTGTGGTGGAGCTGAAGGACTTCGGCGAGGAGGAGGAAAAGAAGGGCATTTTCGGCTTTTTCAAGAAAGCCGGGGACAAGCTGGAAATCATGAAGGCACAGTACAGCAAGGCGGAGGAGAATGTGAACAAGATCGCCCGCCAGCTGGAGCAGCATCAGATCACCCTCATGAAGGACATCGCCATGTTCGACCAGATGTACGAGATGAACCTGAAGTACTACAAGGAGCTCACCATGTACATTCTGGCAGGGAAGAAGCGGCTGGAGCAGGTGAAGGCCACGGACCTGGAGGAGCTGCGGAAGAAGGCGGAGGCCTCCGGCGCCCCGGAGGACGCCCAGGCCTACAACGATCTCAGCCAGATGTGCAACCGGTTTGAGAAGAAGCTCCACGACCTGGAGCTCACCCGGATGGTGTCCATCCAGATGGGTCCCCAGACCCGGATGCTCCAGAACAACGACACCCTGATGGTGGAGAAGATCCAGTCCTCCCTGGTGAACACCATCCCCCTGTGGAAGAGTCAGATGGTGCTGGCCCTGGGGTTGGAGAACAGCCGGAAGGCCACCGCCGCCCAGAGCGCCGTGTCCCAGGCCACCAACGACATGCTGCGCAAGAATGCGGACATGCTGAAGATGGGCACCATCAACGTGGCCAAGGAGAGCGAGCGGAGCATCATCGACATCGAGACCCTCCAGCACACCAACCAGCAGCTGATCTCCACCCTGGACGAGGTGATCCAGATCCAGAAGGACGGCGCCCAGAAGCGGAAGGAAGCGGAAGTGGAGCTGGGGAAGATCGAGGGCGAGCTGAAGCAGAAGCTCATGGAGCTGCGGAGCTGAGGCCATGAAGCTGCTGAAAAACCGTGGCTTTGCCATCGCGGTGATGGTGCTGGCCATTGTCCTCTCCTCCCTCTACGGTCTGAGCAAGAAGCCCCAGGTGGACACGCCGGAGGGAGGCCGGGCCCTGGACGAGAGCCTCAGCACCGGCACCATGTCCCACTATATCAAGGACGACGCCGGGATCCTGTCCAGCAGCACGGAGCAGACTCTGGCCCTCTATAACGCCAACTGGGATCAATGGGAGGGTTGTATTCTGGCGGTGGTCACGGTGAACACCGTGTCCGGCGACATGGAGGAGGCGGCCTACAACTGGGCCCTCAAGCTGGGTCTCGGGGAGGACGACGCCATTTTGCTTATGGCCCCCGGGAATCAAAACGCCGCTCTTGTGGCCAGCGGCCGGTTTTACGACGCCATGGGCGACCCGGTGTGGTACATCGACCAGTACCTCTATGACGATTTTATGGCGGAGAACTATGACCAGGGGGTTCTCTCCCTCTTCGGTCAGATTCACCTCCTTTTCGGGGAGGACAGCATCGCCCAGGGCGGTGCGTACGCCGCCGGGGCGCTCTCTGTCTTCTCCTTCCTGCCGGTAGTGGTGCTGCTGGTGATCCTGCTGGTGTTTCTCTCCAGTCTGGACGCGGTGCGCCACGCCACCTGGCGGCGGCGCTACGGCGGTATGGCCGTGCCCCCCGTGGTCTTCCGGCCTATTCTCTGGTGGCACCGGCCCGGCGGGGCCTGGTACCGCAGGCGGATGGTTCCGCCGCCGCCCCGGCCGCCCCGCCGGGGTCCTCCCCCGCCTCCCGGCGGCTTTGGCGGCCCCCGTCCCCCCAGAGGGGGAGGCGGCTCCTTTACGCCCCGTCCCCCCAGAAGCGGCGGCGGTTCCTTCGGAAGCCGGGGCGGCAGCTTCGGCGGAAGAAGCGGCGGCGGCTCCTTTGGAAGCCGGGGCGGCGGCTTCGGCGGAAGAAGCGGCGGCGGCTCCTTCGGAAGCCGGGGCGGCAGCTTCGGCGGAAGAAGCGGCGGCGGCTCCTTCGGCGGTCGGGGCGGCGGCTTCGGCGGAAGAAGATAAGAAACCGGAAAAGCAGGCGGTATTGCAGCAATACCGCCTGTTTTTTATCTTTTTGTTCAGTGCTTCCTCTTTTTCATTAAAGTGTACGTTGAAATATACATGGGAAAGGGAGACAAAAAAGAAATATTTAGGGAATACTATGTCTTGCAATTTGCTGAAAAAATGAGGATAATGGAGGCAACACCCCATCTTCGACCAAATTCTCCACAGAACCACTTTTTTAGAGAAAGGATGATTCATCATGCAGCTGCTCCAGGAGCGCATCCGGAAGGAGGGCAAGGTCCTGCCCGGCAACATCATCAAGGTGGACGGCTTCCTCAACCACCGGGTAGACACCAAGCTGATGGAGGCCATTGCCGACGAGTTTGCCAAGTATTTCGACATCAACGACATCACCATGGTCCTTACCGCCGAGGCCAGCGGCATTGCCCTTGCGGCCATCTGCGCCAACCGCTTCAACGTGCCCATGGTGTTTGCCAAGAAAGCCAAGAGCGACAACATCGAGGGCGGCCTGTATCAAAGCGAGATTTTTTCCTATACTTATAAGAAAAAGATGACCCTCATTCTCTCCAAGGAGTGGCTGAACAAGGACGACAAGGTCCTCATCATCGACGACTTCATGGCCAAGGGCAACGCCATGCAGGGCCTCATCGACCTGGTCAACGAGGCCGGCGCCACCATCAAGGGCATCGGCGTGGCGGTGGAGAAGGGCTTCCAGGGGGGCGGCGACCGGTTCCGCAAGATCCCCGGAGTGCCCTACAAGGCCCTGGCGGTCATCGAGTCCGCCGAGCCCGGCAACATCGTCTTCCGGGAGGAGGACTGAGTTTTCCACCGGGTTCTCCAGTCAGGAAGGAGAAGAAGCCTATGAGACGAATGCTCTGCATCCTGCTGGCGCTGCTGACGGCTCTGTCCGTCACCGGCTGCCGTCAGCTCCGGGACTTTCAGCAGCAGCTCACGGAGTCCATCGACAAGCCGGTGCTCTACCTCTATCCTGAGGAGGAGACGGAGGTAACGGTGACGCTGGACTTTGACGGCGAGCTGACCGCGGCCTATCCCGCCTACCGGGAGGGCTGGACCGTCACCGCCGCTCCTGACGGCACTCTCACCGATGCGGCCGGTCGGGAATATTACTGCCTCTTTTGGGAGGGCTGCGCCAGCCTGGACTACGACTTTTCACAGGGTTTTTGCATCAGCGGCGAAGACACCGCCGCCTTTTTGGAGGAGACCCTCTCTGCGCTGGGCCTTACGGACCGGGAGGCCAACGAATTTTTAATCTACTGGCTTCCCAAGATGGAGGGCAATACCTATAACCTGCTGTCCTTCCAGGCGGAGGTCTATACCGACCACGCCCGGCTCACCGTAACTCCTCAGCCGGACACCGTGCTGCGGGTGTTTCTGGCCTGGAAGGCGTTGGAGGAGCCGGTGGACATCGAACCCCAACTCCTCACCGCCCCTGCCCGGGAGGGCTTCACCGTCGTGGAGTGGGGCGGCTGTCAGGTTTTCTGAGTTCCTTTGGCAGATGGTTCCTTTCTTTGCGTCCCTATTTATAGGAGACCCTGTATGAGATCTGATGAAAAGGAGGACGATACCATGAAGAAGCTCTGCCTGCTGCTGGCCGCCCTGATGACTCTGACCCCCATTCTGCCGGGCTGCACGCCGGAGAACAACCTCGGGGCCAAACCGGTGATCTACCTCTACCCGGAGGAGGAGACCCAGGTCACTGTCCGCCTGGACTACGACGGCCAGTTCACCACCACCTACCCCGCCTATGCCGACGGCTGGACCGTCACCGCCGCCCCCGACGGCACCCTTACCGACGAGAGCGGCCGGGAATACTACTGCCTCTTCTGGGAGGGGTTATCCTTCTGGGACTACGACTTCTCCCAGGGCTTCTGCGTTGCCGGTGAGGATACCGCCGCCTTTTTGGAGGAGGCTCTCCGGGATTTGGGCCTCACCGATCAGGAAGCCAATGAATTTTTGATCTACTGGCTGCCCAAAATGGAGGACAATGCCTATAACCTGTTGTCCTTCCAGGCGGAGGCCCACACCGACCACGCCCGGCTCACCGTAAGTCCCCAGCCGGACACCGTCCTTCGGGTGTTCCTGGCCTGGAGGGCATTGGAGGAGCCGGTGGACGTCGAACCCCAACCCTTTACCGCCCCCGCCCGAGAGGGGTTCACTGTTGTGGAGTGGGGCGGCTGTCAGGTTTCCTGAGCCTTTCCGGCAGATGTTCCTTTCCTTTGCGTCTCTATAAATAGAAGCCCCCTGTGGGACACGACGAAAAGGAGGAAGAACTGATGAAAAAGCTCTGCACGCTGCTGGCAGCTCTGATGCTGCTGTCCCTGGCCCTGCCGGGTTGTACCCCGGAGAGCGCCAAGGACGCCAAGCCGGTGGTTTATCTCTACCCCGAGGAGGAAACCGAGGTCACCGTCCGTCTCGACTATGACGGAGATCTCACCACCACCTATCCCGCTTATGCCGACGGCTGGACCGTCACCGCCGCCCCCGACGGCACCCTCACCGGCGAGGACGGCCGGGAATACTATTGCCTCTTCTGGGAGGGAACGCCCTCCTGGGAGTATGATCTCTCCACGGGCTTCTGCGTCCGGGGAGAGGACAGCGCCGCCTTTCTGGAGGAGGCCCTCTCTGATCTGGGCCTTACGGACCGGGAGGCCAATGAATTTCTGATCTACTGGCTGCCCAAGCTGGAGGTCAACCCCTACAACCTGCTGTCCTTCCAGACGAAAGGCTACACCGATCATGCCCGGCTCACTGTAAGCCCCCAGCCGGACACCGTGCTGCGGGTGTTCCTGGCCTTCAAGGCGTTGGAGGAGCCGGTGGAGATCAAACCCCAAACCCTTACCGCCCCTGCCCGGGAGGGCTTCACCGTCGTGGAGTGGGGCGGCTGTCAGGTATCCTAACCCAAATGACAAAGGAGTGACCCCATTTGCCCCGTCAATCTGTTCTTGTGCTGGACTTCGGCGGTCAGTATAACCAGCTGATCGCCCGCCGGGTCCGGGAGTGCAACGTCTACTGTGAGGTAAAGCCCTACACCATCTCTTTAGAGGAGATCCGGGCCTTCGACCCCATGGGCATCATCTTTACCGGCGGCCCCAACAGCGTCTACGACGAGAAGGCCCCCCATGTGGACCCCGCCGTTTTTACTCTGGGCGTCCCCGTGCTGGGCATCTGCTACGGCTGCCAGCTGATGGCCCAGGCTCTGGGCGGAGAGGTGACCGCCGCCCAGGCGGACACCGCCCGGGAGTACGGCAAGACCGAGACCTACTACGACACCACCTGCAAGCTCTTCCATGGCCTGCCCGAGAAGGGGATTTCCTGGATGAGCCACGGGGACTACATGGCCAAGGTGCCCGAGGGCTTTGCCCTGGTGGGCCGTACGGAGGCCTGCCCCAACGTGGCCATCGCCGACGAGAAGCGGGGCTTCTACGGCGTCCAGTACCACCCAGAGGTGAACCACACCGAACACGGGGTGGATATGATCCGAAACTTCCTCTACGAGGTCTGCGGGGCCAAGGGGGAGTGGACGATGGGGGACTACAAGAATACCGCCATCGCCGCCATCCGGGAGAAGGTGGGCGGCGGCAAGGTGCTGCTTGCCCTCAGCGGCGGGGTGGATTCCTCCGTGGCCGCCGCTCTGCTGGCAGAGGCGGTGGGCAAGCAGCTCACCTGCGTATTCGTGGATCACGGTCTTCTCCGGAAGGACGAGGGAGACGAGGTGGAGGCCGCCTTCTCCAAGTGGGATCTGAACTTCGTCCGGGTGGACGCAGAGACCCGGTTCCTGCTGAAGCTGGCCGGGGAGTCTGAGCCGGAGCGGAAACGGAAGATCATCGGTGAGGAGTTCATCCGGGTCTTCGAGGAGGAGGCCAAGAAGATCGGCGCGGTGGACTTTTTGGCCCAGGGCACCATCTACCCCGACGTGATTGAGTCCGGGGCGGGGGACGCCGCCGTCATCAAGAGCCACCACAACGTGGGGGGCCTGCCCGATTATGTGGACTTCAAGGAGATCATCGAGCCCCTGCGGCTTCTCTTCAAGGATGAGGTGCGGCAGCTGGGCCGTGAGCTGGGATTGCCGGAGTATCTGGTGAGCCGCCAGCCCTTCCCGGGCCCGGGCCTCGCCATCCGTTGTATCGGAGACCTCACCAAGGAGAAGCTGGACATCCTCCGGGATGCGGACGCCATCTACCGCCAGGAGATTGCCGCCGCCGGGGAGGACAAGAACATCAACCAGTACTTCGCAGTGCTGACCAACACCCGGAGCGTGGGCGTGATGGGCGACGGCCGGACGTATGACTATACACTGGCCCTCCGGGCGGTGACCACCAGCGACTTCATGACTGCCGACTGGGCCCGGATCCCCTATGAGCTGCTGGACAAGATCTCCACCCGCATCGTCAATGAGGTTGGCGGCATCAACCGCATCGTCTACGATATTACAAGCAAACCTCCTGCCACCATCGAGTGGGAATGACGCTCGAAACGGCGCAAACCCGCATGAATACAGGCTTTTTTGCCCGTCCATATTGCTCTTGATACTGGATTGATACTATTTGTGTCCGCCCGGTACTCTCAAGAGAATAATCCCAAAAGGACAAGCAAAACCGCCCTGCTGAACGACAAATTCAGCAGGGCGGTTTTTTGCTTGTCTTATTTGTTTTTCCGCCAGGGGATATAATACTCGCTTTCCTTGCTGTCGTCACAGGTATGGGGCCAGTTGAGTTTCCATTCAAAATACTCGTCCCTGGTGATCTCCCCGGCGTGTAACTCCTGCTGGCGCAAAAGCCATTCCCGCATAAACTCGTCCACAAGGCCGTACTGGAAGTACATACCCACGGGAGGGTGTGCGGGCCAGTCGTCGCCGTCGTTGTACCGTACAGCGGTATCATCAGCGGCCCCCGCCCTGCCCGGATTGCGGACAAGTTGGAACAGGCGGATAGCGCC